>JAVBUZ010000171.1:0-7034 GCA_031554725.1 Lachnospiraceae bacterium
TACATATTTGAGGGTTGATCTTATTGGATATTATCAAGTAGTAGGCGGGGAATGTAAGGAAATTACAAAGGATACAAGAATTGATGTATTAACCTACCATACGGTAAAGTTTAAAGGACACTTTTCAAAAATAATTGAAGAAAATGATAATTTAATGTTTCGTTTAACCGATCTAAAAATGAAATTTTGGATCGATGGCGAACAAGTATATAGCGTAGGATATAACGAAAATCAATCGAATATATCTAAAACATCAGGTAATAGATGGGCAATCGTTAATTTACCTTTAATAGAAAAAGAAAATATTGTTGAAATCGAACTAGAAAACGTATATTTACTAGCACATGGTGAGGCCTATCAAATTTTTTTACATGAAATATATTACGGCGATGTGCAAGGGCTATATAACATGGAATTGCGCGAGAACGGCGGCTCGATATTTTTGGGGTTACTAATCTTCGCAGTAGGAATAGCAGAGCTAATTATGGCGCTTGAATTAAGGTTCATCAAAAAAGAAGCAAGATCTATCTTTTATGCAGGCTTCTTTGGAATTAGTACAGGCATTTGGACGGTTATTCGGTTTGATTTAATTGGACTATTAGAACCATTTTTTAAGGCAACTGTTGCAATGGATATGCTATGCTTGCATATGATGTTTGGATTCTTTGCCGCCTATGCGAATCACTACCTATCTGAAAAAAAGAAAAAATATGGAGAGTATGTGGTAATATCCATTTTTCTAATAACAGCAATAAGTAGCGTATTACAAATGCTTGGGCTATATGATATCTACACCTGCAGTGTATATGATGTTATTTTACTTTTTGCTTTATTGGCAGTTATTTTGGTTATGCTCTATGTGGATAGTTTTACTGGAAAAGTAAAAAATAAGAGTCTTATTTGGGTGACACTTCCAAGTGTTTTAGGAGGCGTTTTAGATTTAATTGTTATGTTAGCAGGAATAGCCACTCAGGTAGAGTGGACAAAATATGGATTTTTACTTACCGCATTTATCCAATCCCTGATGTTAATGCAGGAGCTAAAGCAAGCAAATGAAAAAGCGGAGAGCATACACAAGCTGGAAATGGAATTATCACATAATCGAATAGCAGTTATGCTTAGTCAGATACAGCCACATTTTTTGTACAACTCTTTAAATACAATAGAATATTTGTGTGAGAAGGATACGGCTACAGCAAAAGAAGCAATAGAAAAATTTGCAAGCTATTTACGAGGTAACATGGATTCTTTAAACCAGACGGAACTCATTCCCCTAGAAAAGGAATTAGTACATTTAGATAACTACTTCCATTTAGAAAAGCTTCGCTTTGGAGATCGGGTATCGATAGAATATGATTTTAAAGAGAAAAATATTTTTCTACCAGCATTAACTATACAACCAATTGTTGAAAATGCCATAAGATATGGAATTACAAAAAAAGAAGAGGGCGGAACGGTCAAAGTTTCTTCTTATAAAAGTGGAAATTGCAATTATATTTGTGTGGAAGATGATGGACTCGGGTTTGGCATGGAGTTTCCACAATATGATGGAAGAAGTCATATTGGAATAGAAAATGTAACACGCCGACTAGAAGCTATGTGTGGAGGTTGGTTAGAAATGGAAAGTACGCAGGGGGTAGGAACCAAGGTAACGATTGTACTTCCAAGGGATAAGACAAAGGATAAAGAAATAGACAGTCATATAGAGGAACAAGTAATTAAGAAGGAAAGAAATAAAAAGTATGGGGTTGCTAGATGAAGAAACAAATGAATGTAATTGTGGTAGATGACGAAAAATTCGCAATGCAAAATTTATGCGATAAGCTAGAGCAGTTAGATGAAATAGATAAGATAACAGGATTTAATAGTCCCAATGAGGCTATTGAATTTGTGAAAGAAAATGAAATTGATGTAGCCTTTTTAGATATTGAAATGTTTGGTATGAATGGCATTCAATTAGCGAAGGAAATAAAAGAGGCTAGACCACGAGTGGGTATTATTTTTGTTTCGGGATATCCACACTACGCATTAGAGGCATTTAATATACATGCCAATGGCTATCTATTAAAGCCAGCAGCTATAGAAGCTATAAGAAAAGAAATTGCTATATTATTTGAGCATCACGGGATGATAAAGCTGGCAGGAAAGAAAATAAAAATCTCTACCTTTGGTAACTTTGAAGCTTTTGTGGAAGAAAAAATAATCGTATTCCACCGAAATAAAACCAAAGAGCTATTAGCGTATTTAGTAGATAGAAGAGGCGCAGCAGTTTCAATTGGTGAACTAATTGGAATCCTTTGGGAGGATAAGACCGATGATTTATCTTCAAGAAGTCAGCTGCGTACGTTGATTTCTGATTTGACTGGAACCTTAAAAGAAGTAAATTTAGAAGATGCCATTATAAAGAATCGAAATAGTATAGCTATTGACACGAATATGGTTGATTGCGATTATTATCGCTTTTTAGCAGGAGATGCAGATGCAGTAAACGCCTATATGGGTGAGTACATGACCAACTACAGCTGGGCAGAGTTTACAGCAGCAAAATTAGACGAAAGAGCTTAAAAGCAAACTAGAAAAGAAGGTGAGGATATGCATGTTGTAGTAATTGATAATTCAAAAGCATCTATGGCGAAAATTATTCATTTACTCGAGAGTATGTATTTGATTGCGGATGTTAAGGGATTTACAGATTCGAAAGAAGCCTGTGATTTTCTGAAATCACATCAGGTAGATGTGGTAATAACAGAGATGCTGTTGGATGAGCAAAATGGCTTGCAGCTAGTAGAAAAATTAAAGGGTGAGAATCCAAGGCTTCACATTGCGCTGATGAGTCATACCGATGCTTACGCGCTAGATGCATATCAGGCTCATGCAGATGGTTATCTATTAAAACCGATGGACGAAGACAAGCTTTGGGAGCTAGTAGAATACGCTTCAGGAAAAGTTTCTTATAGTTGATAAAAAAATAAATAAATACAAAATGTGATGCGCTTTTGATGCACATACTTTGGTACTATGTGTATATAAAGAAGAAATGTATTTATTTTTTCACAAATAAATGTGAGAGGAGGGAAACAGTGGCAAAGCAGAATATAAGAGCTGGAGGCTTCGCAGCCGTTAACAGTGGCGAAATTTCAAATTGTTACACCATAGTCAGTCTTGGTGCGAAGGGTAAGAATGTCGGCGGATTTGTTGGTGAGAATTCAGGAAACATATCCAAAAGCTTTTCTTATAACAGCTTAAATGGACTGACCGCTGGATTTTCTGGTGGTGGAAAAGGAAAAGATGAGGATGCTTGCTATTTCTTCCACGCTGAAAAAGAAAACAGTAAAAAAGTCACCAAGTACCCTGATAGTGAAAAAGGGCAAAGAATTCAAGAAATCAGAGAAATAGAGGATATTCAAAGTCTAGGATACGATGTGACAAAAATCTGGACTTACGATAGCGATAAGAAACAGATTCAATTTCAAATTGATAATTGGTATTACGACATTAGGAAGTCCGTTAAATGGCGTACGAGCTTAGCAGAGACGGGAGAAGAACCGAGAGCAGTATCCATTAAGGATGCCGATCAGCTCTTCGCGCTAGCAGAAAAAATTAATGCAGGGGATAAAGCCTTAGCAGCAGCCTACATAAAGCTAGAAAATGACATTGATCTAGATGGACGTGAGTGGATACCTATAGGAATAGAAAGAACGGGAGCCTTTACTGGATTATTTGATGGCGAAGGACATACCATTCGAAACCTATCCATGAAAGATAAGGATGTAGAAAACAAAGGATTTTTCGGATTCTTAAAAGGAGAGGTTTTCAACGTATCCATAGAGTGTCACATAAAGAAAGCAAAAGGTTATGCTGGTGGAATTGCAGCACATAACGAAGGTGGAACCATCGGATGCTGTGGAGCAATTGTAGAAATACAAGGAAAAGAAGGTAACCTTGGGGGTCTTGTAGGAAGAAACAGCGGAAATATTTTCCATAGCTATGTAGCAGGTAGAGTAAAAGCAATTATTATACCTTGGATATGGGGAATTCCAATTGTTGGGGCCGTGGTCATCGTAGCCGTTTTAAGTAACTTACCAGATGGCATATTACCAACGGGAAATAACCTACCTCAGTTTGCACCACCTGCTTATGACGAGGATCAAGTACCAATCGGAGATGCTTTAACTCCAAATGCAGAAGGAAATTTTGTTTCCTTCCAATTCGAGCAAGATATAAAGGTTGATTTAGCTACTGGATTATGTAAGTTCAACTTTTTAAATCCAGGTAATTCCAACCATGATGTAGTTGTACAGCTACATTTTACAGATGCACAAGCAGTCAGAGTCTTGGGCAGTACAGGTAGAAGTGCAGAGGCACAAGCCGAGCTGGAGGCAACACCGGGATATGATCCGGAAACCTACAGAACAGTTATCGCAGAGTCTAAAGCAATTAGACCTGGATATCAGCTATCAGATTTACGATTAGTTGTTCATGAAAACGGTGCGAAGTTACCAGCAGGCAGTTACAATGCCATGGTATATCTCATCTTTTATGATATAGTAACACACAATAGGGCGATGCTGGAATCACAACTTCCAGTTGTCATAACAGTACAATAGTGTACTGGCAAACCTAAAAGAACAGGTGCAAAAGGTGCACTAAAAAAAGACGAATGGAGGACAAACGTATGAAAAGAAAGAAAATTTATGCAGCAGTAGCTGTTGCGCTATGTATTTCGTTAAATACATTACCAGTATTCGCTGCAGAACAACAAAACCCGGAATTTAAGGCTAACGTGAATGAGGATGGTACCGAAGTAACAGATCCTGGATACGGACGATATGGATGGAATGATGATGCAGAACAAACAGCAGGCGAAAGTTACAATTTTGCAACTATGACCAGTACCGATGGTGCTGAGTTCTACACAGAAAATGATGATGACGACCTCGCAAAAGCAGTAGATACTGGGGGCGCAGATATTAATGTTTGGGCAAGAGTAACAGACAATAGCTCAAAAATCTACAAAGTTGACATTGCATGGGGCTCTATGAAATTTGAATTCTCTGATGGAGGATCAGCGTGGAATACCGAAACTCATGCATATGAAGGACTTGCAGGTGTAGATAACGAAGCAGACGCATTATGGATTAATGAAGGCGGTGTTGGCGCAGATGCAAGCAACAATAAGATTACTGTAACCAATCATTCTAACAATGCAGTGGATGCTTCCTTTGTATACACCATGAGTATATTAGAAGGTGGTATGAGCTTATTTAACGGAACACCTACAGCAGATGATGCAGTATTAGGAACATTCTGGAGCGAAAATGGGCTTGCAGTAACAGCATCTGAAAAGTTGTTAGCTACATATGCAGCAGGAGAACCAATATATTTTGGCGATTTATATGATCAAGATACAGATAAAGCATTTATTAGCTTACCAACAGCAGAAGCATTTAAAGACGATGCAAGTAGCGGAGCAAGAGAAGATGCAGTATTCTTCGTATTCTCTGGAACACCTGATGCTGAGCGTGGCGACCCACTTAGCAACTTTACAAAAGTAGGTATTATCACAGTAACTATTGAACCAAATATGGATCCTGATTTAAATGCAATAGTTAGTCCTTAACAGATTGCAAAAATGAAGTTATGATACATAACTATGTAGGAGACTCTTTTAAAGAGTCTCCGCATTTACAAAGATAGGAAGCTCCTGTTTTTATAAATGCGGAGAACTGGAAAATTTTTAAAGAGGGAGAAGGGATTACATGAGAGAGCAACCAAGGCGCATGAAAATGGGAACAAAGAAGCAGTGGATAGGAATTGCGCTTATTACTATAGTTGTACTAGCAGTGGTAAGTATTCTCTATATAAAAGTGATACATTCCCAAAAGTATTCACCACCCACATTTGAAAAAAATGCAGTGTTAGGGGTACCTAATCCACCAGAGAATTTATCCTATGGTGGTGTAGAGGCAGAAGGTGGATTTCGTTTCTTAATTGCAGGAAATACCTACCAGCAAGAAGATGGGAGTCTTCAAATTTATTTAACCAATCTAGAAGAGAGTAATATATGGATTAGGTGTGAAATATGTGACGAAAATAAGAACGTACTATATCAAAGTGGAATTTTAAAACCAGGGCAGTATGTTGAAAAGCTAGAGCCACAAATGGAAATAGCGAATGAAGCAATGAAAATAGAAATTAGCGTATATGGATTTGAACCAGAAACTTACTTAAGTAGAGGAACCATTTACTTGGGAAATACTTTACAACCTTGGTAGATAGGGAGGTTAATTATGAAGAAGAGAAAAAAAATAGTTAGTTTAATAATGACAGTTATGATGGTGAGCACGTTGGTGGTTTCACTTCCCGCTGTAGAAGCGTATGCAGCAGATGGAGTACAATCAACCCTTGTCAATGTTCCAGAGAGCGGATTTACCTCTGCAAATACAGGAACAGGTACGAGTAAGATGGTTAGAACCTCTGGTGATGCAGCTTTAAAAAGCAATGGCATTATCCAGATAGTGCCTTGTGAAAACATGAAAACGGGTGGTGTCTTTTTTACCAATCCCATTAAACAGGGTTCAGGCTTCGCAGTAAGCTTTACCATGTACCTTGGTTCAAAAGGGGGTACTAAAAACAGCGCAGCGGATGGTTTTACCTTTATCATCGCAAAAGATACAAACCAGGTAGGAGCGAATGGAAATGGAATCGGATATGCTGGAATTAAAAATAGTATAGCCCTTGAGTTTGATACCTATAGTAACGTAGGAACTGCAAATAGTTCTAGCACGTCACCACATATTAGCTATGGTAACAATGGAGAATTAAAGAATGATAACGTAGGAAATTATGTATTATTTATGGCATCAACCTCAACCAAAGGAAAAGATACTACAACTACCACTACCTATTCTGGAAAAGAGAACTTTTATGTATATGGTTGGGTAGATTATGATGCAGAGAATAAAGTACTAGAATATCGTGTTAGTAATAAAAACGTAAAACCAGCAAATGCTACAATTACATTAAAAAAGGGA
>JAVBUZ010000032.1:0-14511 GCA_031554725.1 Lachnospiraceae bacterium
ACGTAACGTCCTGTATCTGCATCCATATCCGTCTTTCGATTCCTAGTTACTCCACAAGCTGTAAATAGGATACAAAGCATAATTAGCACCATGTAGAGAAGTACCCTTGATAATTTTGATGTTTTCATTGTTTTCCCGCTACCCCCAATTTTAATTATGCACATATAATAAGACTAGTGCTAATTATACTCGCAAAATTCAAGTGTGTAAATGGCAACCTAGAAAGTCTTGATTTTCTAAGTTGCCTTGCTCTTTATACACTCAGATTAGAATATCCCATAAGACTCCTATCCACAGCCTTTGCTACTTCTCTTCCCTCTTTAATAGCCCAGACCACAAGTGACTGCCCTCTGTGCATATCACCCGTTACAAATACATTGCTTACATTTGTATGGTATTCATGTAGCGTGGTTTTCACATTACTTCTTCCATCAATTTCAACCTTAAATGCATCCGTTACATACTTTTCACTTCCTAAAAATCCTGCCGCAATTAATACAACTTCCGCCGCTAGAATTACTTCACTTCCATGTATTTCTATCGGTTGTATCTTTCCTGTTTTTTCATCTTTTTCCCAAGCAAGCTTTACAATTTTAACCCCTTTGAGATTTCCACCTTTGTCTTTCAGAAACTCCTTGATGGTGCTCTCATAAATACGTGGGTCATGACCCAAAATTGCAGCGGCCTCTTCCTGACCATAGTCTGTTTTACAAACCTTCGGCCATTGTGGCCAAGGATTATCCTTTCCACGTTTGCTAGGAGCCTTGGGCATCATTTCCAATTGAACAACAGATTTACATCCATGTCTCATAGCCGTTCCGACGCAATCATTGCCAGTATCACCGCCGCCTACGATTACCACATTCTTACCTTTTGTAGTAATATACTTCTTATCTGCAAAGGCTGAATCCAAAAGGCTTTTGGTATTGGCCTTTAAAAAGTCCACCGCAAAATAAATTCCCTTTGCATCACGTCCTGGTGCTACGATATCTCTTGGGTTGGAGGCGCCACAAGCTAAAATGATTCTATCAAATTCTTTTAAAAGCTCTTCTACCTTAGTATCCTTTCCCACATCTACACTGGTTTTAAATACGATTCCTTCCGCTTCCATAATTTTAATTTTTCTATGAACAATCTGTTTCTCTAGCTTCATATTGGGAATGCCATACATTAAGAGTCCACCTACTCTATCTGAACGTTCAAAAACTGTTACTAAATGTCCTCTTTGATTTAAGCCGTCCGCTGCTGCTAGCCCAGAAGGGCCACTTCCGATAATTGCTACCTTTTTTCCAGTTCGAGATTTTGGAATTTGGGGTACTGCATATCCCTTTTTATAGGCATTCTCAATAATCGCATACTCGTTTTCCTTTGTAGCTACAGGATCACCATTTAATCCGCAAGTACATGCTGCCTCGCAAAGAGCAGGGCACACTCTTGAAGTGAATTCGGGAAAATTATTGGTCTTTTTCAAACGCTCATATGCCTGCTCCCAGTTTCCCAAAAAAACTAAGTCATTCCACTCTGGGATTAAATTGTGAAGAGGACATCCCGAAGTCATTCCCGCAATATCCATACCGTATTGGCAAAAAGGAACGCCACACTCCATACAGCGGGCCCCTTGCTGTTGCTGCTTTTCTAAGGAAAGATGCTTATGAAATTCATTAAAATTTTTAATTCTTTCTTTTGGTTTTACGACCGAGCTTGTTTCTCGGTCATAATCCATAAATCCAGTTGGTTTTCCCATTTATAAGCACCTCTACTTTCTAGTATTTGCATAAAAAGCTTCAATTTGCGCTTGGTCTGCACTCAAGCCTTTTTCTTCCATCTGTACGATTGTTTTCTGCATTCTATCGTAATCATGAGGGATAATCTTTTTAAACCTTGGCAAATATTCTGCAAAGTTATCCAATATTAATTTCCCCCTTTTTGAATGCGTATGAGCAACATACTGCTCAATTATCTCTTTTAACTCCTTCATATCATACTTAGAAGTAATTTCGTACGAGGATATCATTTCTTTATTTAGACGTGTATACAATTCATTATTTTCATCCAAAACATAGGCAATACCACCACTCATACCAGCTGCAAAGTTTTTACCTGTAGTTCCTAAGACCACCACTCTACCACCTGTCATATACTCACAGCCATGATCGCCCACACCCTCTACAACCGCAATAGCACCTGAGTTTCTTACACAAAAACGTTCCCCTGCCACACCACATATAAAGGCTTTACCACTGGTAGCACCATAAAGGGCAACATTTCCAATAATAATATTTTCATCCTCCTTAAAGCGGCTTTCCTTGGGTGGATACACTACTAGCTTTCCGCCTGAAAGGCCTTTTCCAAAGTAGTCATTACTTTCACCAACAAGCTCTAAGGTTAAACCGTTTGGAATAAAAGCCCCAAAACTTTGACCACCAGCTCCCCCACAGATAATCTTATAGGTATCCTCTGGCAAAGAATCTTGAAATCTCTTGGTTATTTCCGAGCCTAAAATTGTGCCAAAAGATCTATCCGTATTTGTTACCGTAACCTCTATTGTTTTCTTTTCCTTTACCTTCATTGCTTCTGAAAGTTGTTTTAAAAGAACTGTTTCATCCTTGGTTTTTTCTAATTCAAAGTCAAATATCTGTTTCGGGTCAAAGGTTACTTTTTCTTTGTTACCGAGGTATGGGTTTGCTAGAATAAGGCTCAAATCCACCTTTTCTTGCAGGGAAGATAAACTACTCTTTTTCTTAAGCAAATCCGTTCTTCCCACTAACTCATCAATAGTGCGTACTCCTAGTTTTGCCATATATTCTCTTAGCTCCTGAGCAATAAACTGCATAAAATTCATGACATACTCTGGTTTACCCCTAAAGTTTTTTCGCAGCTCGGGGTTTTGTGTTGCCACCCCAACAGGGCAGGTATCTAGGTTGCATACTCGCATCATAACACAACCCATGGTTACAAGCGGAGCCGTTGCAAAACCAAATTCTTCTGCACCTAAAATAGCTGCAATCGCTACATCTCTACCACTCATCAGCTTCCCGTCTGTTTCGATGCGAACCTTATTACGAAGGCCATTCATAATTAAGGTTTGGTGTGTTTCTGCTAAACCTAGCTCCCAAGGCAGACCTGCATTGTGAATAGAACTTCCTGGTGCCGCACCTGTGCCACCATCATAGCCAGAAACTAAAATAACCTGTGCGCCAGCCTTTGCCACCCCGGCTGCAACCGTACCTACTCCAGCTTCTGACACAAGCTTTACAGAAATACGAGCATCCTTATTTGCATTTTTCAAATCATAAATGAGCTGTGCTAAGTCCTCAATGGAATAAATATCATGATGAGGAGGCGGAGAAATGAGACCTACTCCAGGCGTAGAATGCCTTGTCTTTGCAATCCAAGGATACACCTTTTCACTTGGCAGATGGCCTCCCTCACCGGGCTTTGCTCCCTGCGCCATCTTAATTTGAATTTCTTTGGCACTTACTAAATATCGACTAGTTACCCCAAAGCGCCCCGAAGCCACCTGCTTTATAGCCGAACAACGATTTATCCCATCTTCTCCCGTGGTCATTCTTTCTAAATCCTCTCCACCTTCGCCAGAGTTGGATTTACCCTGAAGCCTGTTCATAGCAATTGCCAAGGTCTCATGTGCTTCCTTTGAAATCGAACCATAGGACATGGCTCCAGTTTTAAATCTGGTTACGATGGACTCAATACTCTCTACCTCTTCTAGCGAAACTCCCTTTTTAGGGTAAGCAAACTCTAATAACCCGCGGAGGTTTTTTATGGATTCTTCCGTATTTACGAGCTGGGTATATTGCTTAAACAAGCTGTAATCACCACGCTTTGTAGACTCCTGCAGCAAATGAATGGTAGCAGGATTATACAGATGTTCATCGGCGCCACTTCTCATTTTGTGATGTCCTGGACTATCTAAGGTTAGATCTACTCCTAGCCCTAGCGGATCAAATGCTCTAGAGTGTAACATATCCACATCTTTTTCAATATCCTTAATCGTCATTCCACCTACTCTGCACACCGTATTAGGGAAATATTTATCAATTACCCCCACATCAATACCTATCGCCTCAAAAATCTGAGCGCCCTGATAGGATTGAATGGTGCTAATTCCCATCTTTGATGCAATTTTTACTATGCCATGAATTACTGCATTGTTATAATCCTCTACGGCTGCATAATAGTCCTTATCTAACATATTGTTTTCAATAAGTTCCTTAATGGAATCAAGGGCTAAATATGGGTTGATTGCGCATGCTCCATAGCCTAAAAGGGTGGCAAAATGGTGCACCTCTCTTGGTTCTGCCGACTCTAAAATCAAAGCTACCCTAGTTCTTTTCTTTGTTTTGACCAGATATTGATTTAACGCAGACACTGCTAGTAAGGAGGGAATTGCTACATGATTTTCATCCACTCCGCGATCAGACAAAATAAGTACATTGACACCTTCTCGATAAGCTCTGTCTACTTCCACAAATAATCGATCGATGGCTTTCTCCAAGCTAGTATTCTTGTAGTAGGTAATGGAAATAACATCTACCTTAAAGCCTTCAGCCTTCATTCCTTTTATTTTTAACAAGTCGGTATTTGTTAAAATCGGATTATTTACCCGCAGTACCTTGCAGTTACTTGGCACTTCCTCTAAAACATTTCCTTCTCTTCCTACATAAACCGTGGTAGAGGTTACCACCTCCTCACGAATTGCGTCTATTGGTGGATTAGTTACCTGCGCAAAAAGCTGCTTAAAGGAGTTAAAAAGGGGATAATGGGTTTTACTCAAAACTGGAAGAGGTATATCCGTACCCATCGCCATAATACTTTCGGACCCATTTTTTGCCATTGGTAAAATACTATTTTTTAATTCATCATAGGTATATCCAAAGGCCTTTTGCATACGCTGGCGCTCCATATAACTAAATTCTGGCACCCTTTGATTTGGTATTTTCAGGCTCTTTAATTCAATTAAATTGCTATCAAGCCACTCACCATAAGGCTGACGCCTAGCATACTTTTCTTTGATTTCATCATCATCAATAATTTTGCCTTTGATCGTATCGACCAAAAGCATTTTACCTGGGCATAGTCGTTCCTTTCGAACAATTTTTTCAGCTGGTATATCTAAAACACCAACCTCCGAGGATAAAATAAGCTGATTGTCATCGGTAAGCATATAGCGAGAAGGACGTAGACCATTTCTGTCTAAAACAGCACCCATAATATCACCATCAGAAAACAGAATCGATGCAGGTCCATCCCATGGCTCCATCATAGTCGCATAGTATTGGTAAAAGTCCTTTTTGCTCTGACTCATTAGTCTGTTATTTGCCCATGGCTCTGGAATTGCAATCATTACCGCCAGAGGCAAATCCATTCCACTCATTACCAAAAATTCTAATGTGTTATCTAACATCGCTGAATCTGAACCAGTTTTATTTATCGCTGGAAGCACCTTATGAAACTGGCCATTCAAATGCTCGGATTCCATATTTTCTTCACGGGCCAACATCTTATCTGCATTACCACGAATGGTATTTATTTCTCCGTTATGGACAATAAATCTATTGGGATGTGCCCTTTCCCAGCTTGGGTTCGTATTCGTAGAGAAACGAGAATGAACCATGGCTATAGCTGAAACAAAGTCCTCATTTTGCAGGTCTGCAAAGAAGGTTCTAAGCTGTCCTACCAAAAACATTCCCTTGTATACAATTGTTCTACTGGATAAAGAAACAACATAAGTATCATCTGTGGACTGTTCAAATACGCGTCTTGCAATATAGAGCTTACGATCAAAATCAATTCCCACTTTCACGTCTCGAGGCTTTTTCACAAAAGCTTGAATTATACAAGGCATACACTCTATGGCTCTTTCACCAAGCACCTCTGGATAGTTCGGAACCTCTCTCCACCCCAAGAATTCCATGCCTTCTTTTTCCACAATAATTTCAAACATTTTCTTTGCTTGATTTTTTCTAAGCTCATCTTGCGGGAAAAAAATTATGCCTACTCCATACTCTCGTTCTTTTCCTAGTTTGATTCCTAGAGAAGCTGTTACCTTTTCAAAGAATTTATGTGGAATTTGAGTCAAAATCCCTACACCATCTCCTGTTTTTCCTAAAGCATCTTTACCCGCCCTATGCTCTAAATTTTCCACAATTTTCAAAGCATTTTCCACAGTTACGCGGGTCTTTTCACCCTTCACATTTACGCATGCACCAATGCCACAATTATCATGCTCAAACTGCGCTCTATATAATGGTGCCTTCGGTGCCGTCATTTTAGCGTCAAACATATTTTGCCTCATTTCCACGTTACAAAACGTTCTATTTCATAAATTAAGGTACAAAAAAAATCGCAAAGGAACTTTTTGCGCTCCTTTGCGACTGTAGAAATAATATACACCTATTTTTTTATCTTGTAAATATTTTTTTTTCTCTTGCCGTTAAATAAATTCCAATAACACCTATTAGCAAGAAGAATATACAAACCCACCAATTTAAAATGGCGCCGCCAAAAACTCCCGTATATGAGAGCATATAAACACACATACTTGCAGTAATATGCACTATTATTGGCACATAAAAACTGCCTAATGCTTCATATAAAAAGGCGATCAGTAAGCCTATAACAAACGCGTATCCTCCTTGTAAAAGACTGCCATTATAGAATCCATAAATAAGAGATGAGAAGATCATAGAGGCTAGCATACCCATATATTTTTTCATTCTATTGTAAACGATTCCTCTAAACATGATTTCTTCTGCTATTGGTCCACATATTACATAAGCCATAATTGCTAGTGGCAAGGCTGCCACATTCTTGTTTTCCTGCATCTGTGCATAAACACCCACTTTGTCTGTCACGCCTAAAAGCTCTAGCAAGAGATTTAGTCCTAGGGAAATTCCCACGGTAGCAAGCATCGCTAAAAGATACGGCTTCACCTGACCATCTAAACTTTTTAGCCTGCTTTCCTCTTCCTTTGCTTTTGCAAGGTCAGGCTTTCCTAGCTTATATAGAACAATACCGGTAATAATATATGCAATAACACTCGTTATCGCAACCGCATTTCCCGTTACCGCACTAATTGCGCCCTGAGCATCATGCTCAATCAAGTAAGCGCCTAGGGCAGGTGTGGTTTCTCCCACCGTTAGTATCAGATAGCTTCCAATATAATTTCCTATCTGTAATACAAAATAGGCAATTAATATGGGGAACACTATATTCCACACTTTATTAAAAATAGGTTCATACTTGGCATCTTCTGTTCCACGAAGTAAGAAGCTTTGAAGCTCCTCTACACTTCGCACGATAAAATCTGCCTTTGCTTCCTTTAATTCTTCCATTCCGCCATATCCATAGGTAACACCAATTGAAGTAATATTATTGGCCTGTCCACCTTCTACGTCAAACTTACGGTCACCTATAATTGCAACATCTTCTAGAGAAACATTTTCGTCGCCAATAAGCTGTTTTAACGCTTCTTCTACGACCTCTTCCTTTTTTCCGCGGGTTCCGTCTAGTTCACTCCCAACCACAACATCAAAATATTGCTTTATTTCAAAATGCTCCAAGATTCTTTCAACAAACACAGTTGGTTTGCTAGAAGCAATGGCCATTTTTTTCCCTTTTGCTTTTAGTCTTCTAAGCATTTCATTGATACCTGGATAAATATTATTTTCAAATATTCCGATATCCTTAAATCTCTCTCGATATTTTTCTATCGCAAGATCCGCCTGCTCTGAAGAAAGAGCGTAAAACTGCATAAAACTGTCTTTTAATGGGGGGCCAATAAATGGAGTTAATTTATCCAAATCAGGTTCATCAATCCCACATCCTGCTAGTCCATACTGTACACATTTTGTAATACCTTCCTTAGGATCTGTAAGAGTCCCATCCAAGTCAAATAATAAGTAATTGTACATTTTGTTGCCCTTTTACCTTTCTATATTATCAACATATATACCGTAGCCATTGCAATTACTACCTGAATAATTACAAAGCGAAAAACTGTCTGTGTGTTAGACCATCCTAATACCTTTCTTACATGGTCATGTAAAGGCATACGTGTATTTTTCAAAATGTGTATCTTGAAAAATCTCAGTAGGAATACCTTTACAAGTCCAAGTCCTCCGTCCACAAGTAACATAAATGCTACTGGAATATATAGAATTGGTCTGCCTGTTTTCAAGATGGCTATGCTAATAAACATTCCCATCGCTCTAGAGCCTGCATCACCCATCATTAAATTACTTGGAGTTGCATTATACCAAAGGTAACCTAAAATACATACCATGCACAATAAGATGACATAGGAAAAATCCTCTGGCATCTGTGTAATTCGGTTAATTATGTATATAGTTGCTAAGGTAACGATGGTTAAGGTTCCTGATAAGCCATCGACACCATCCGTACAGTTTGTTACATTAATGGATACCCAAACTAAAATAATCACTAATATTCCAAAAAGAATCGGCGGAATTACCACCTGCATATCAAGTGCTGCAATAGTAATTACATTCGAATTATAATGCAAATAGGTAATCGCTGTAGCTATTGACACCGCTAAATCCATAATTCCTTTTTTATATTCACCCCATGGCTTCGATGATGCATCATCAAAAAAGCCCGTTAACATCTCAAGTACCACCAATAAAAGATAAATTGCTATCTCCATATCCACTCTTGCAAAAAGTAGGGTTGCTACCGCAAATACCAAAATAAAGATAACCCCCGCTCCTCTAGGCTTACCTGCTGAAAGCTTTCCATCATGCGCAAATTCTCTTCCTAAATCCTTTGGTAAAAAACGACTCAATTTGGAAAGTAAAATGCACGTCGCTACAAATGCGCACAAAATACCAGCAAAAGCAATAATGGGATACTCTGCTCCCACAAATCT
The DNA here is from genome assembly GCA_031554725.1 of Lachnospiraceae bacterium. Classification (GTDB taxonomy): domain Bacteria; phylum Bacillota; class Clostridia; order Lachnospirales; family Lachnospiraceae; genus JAVBUZ01. The sequence continues at coordinate 8,909 of JAVBUZ010000032.1, forward strand.
TTCTATCATTTTAATCCTCCAAATAATACTTTAACCTAGTATATTCTATATCTTGATTTTTGTCCACTTTCCAGATTTAAAACGTATGCTGGTCATAGATAATCTGGCAATTTGATCACAAACAATTCCTAACCATATTCCTATAATACCCATTGAAAAAACATAAGCAAAAAGATAGGACGTTATCGGTCTAATTATTGTTACACAAATGGTAGATGTAAAAGCTGTAAATTTAACATCCCCAGCTCCTCTTAGGCAGCCCATATATATAACCTGCGAAACCTGCATAAGAACAATAATCACCATAACTCGCATAATCTGAACGCCTAGCGCAATAATCGGCTCTTCCGTAAAATATAGTTCAAAAAACCACTTGCCCAAAATCAAATAAAGGGCAGAGAGCACAACAGAAATCATGTTTCCAATCCTCTGACAAATGGTTCCAAATTTTTTCGCTAAATCCGGCAGCTGCTGTCCAAGACTTTGACCAATTAGGCTTACCGCAGCAACCTGCATCCCATCCCCAAAGGAGAAGGAAAGAGACATAATATTCATTCCTACTTGATTGGCTGCAAAAGCCTCTGTACCTAGCTTTGCTGCCATCACGGAAACCGACATAAAACCAACTCTTAACAAAATTTGTTCAATAAAAACGCTAGATGCTAGTTCAAATAATTGTTTTCCCGTCTTAAGGGATGGACGAATTTTTTCCTTGAAATAGAATCTAACATTTACAAAGCTATCTTTTCGAAATAGTGATGCAATACTCATGCCACAAGCAATTACTGTTCCTAATACAGTGGCAATTGCCGCCCCTCTAATTCCCCAAGCTGGAAAACCAAAATTGCCATTTATAAGCAAATAGTTACCAATGATATTAACCACGTTAGAGGTTATATTGGTTGTCATTGCTATTTTCGTGTTTCCAGAACCTCTTTGAGCTGCATTAATAGCTAAGGATATAATATTAAACATCATCCCGCCCATAATAATTCTAAAATATAAAACCGCACTATCATGAGTATCACTGGCAGAACCTGCAAACCTAATAATCGGATTAGCAAAAATAACACACACCATACTTACGATTATTCCTGCTAAGATAACAAAAATCAAGGCTGTCATTAAAACCTTATTGGCATCTTTTTGGTCATTCTCACCTTTTCGTCTTGCAACTAGTGCCGATATTGCCACATTGGTTGCGATAAACAATGCTAACCCAACAAACTTCGGCTGAGTTGTTAGTCCTACTGCTGCTACTGCATAGGTCCCTAGCTTACTAACCATCATCGAGTCCACAATAGCTACAAAGGCTACAAAAAAAGACTCAATAACTGCGGGCCATGCAATCTGGATGGTTCTTTTAATATATGACTTATTTTCTTTTAATCTTGTTTTAATTTTCTTTTGTTGATCTACTTCCATTTTCCTTTTCCTTTTACCCGTATGGTAAAGTATATGTCTGCCTATGCAAAAAATAGTACCGAAAAGTATTGTACCACACATAATCACTTTTGTCTTGACACCAGTCAAAAAAGACAGTATAGTTTACTCGAAACCAAAATTAAATACCTGCTAGGGGAGCACACGCTGAGATTGAATTTTTATTCTAACCCTCAATACTTGAACCGGATAATACCGGCGTAAGGAAGCACGAATTATAGATACTTATTTTTGTGTATTTATAATACAGTCTGTGTCCCTCTTTGCGAATCTATCCAAGGAGGATTTTTTATGTCAAAATTTATTAACAACGAAGGTGGCTATTAGTCCTTAGCTACCGCAGGGTACTATGTACTAATCGCCGCTCTATTGCTGGCACTTCTCTTATCTGCAATTATTGTAGATCGCAAACAAAAAAACACCCGTTTTAGCGCCAAGCGCTTAGCTGTTTGCGGTGTTCTAATTGCCCTAGGCTTCGTCTTATCCTACATAAGGTTTCAAATGCCGTATGGAGGTTCTGCAACCTTATTTTCCATGCTTTGCATTTGTGTCATCGGCTATTTCTATGGAATTAAGGCTGGTTTACTTTCCGCCTTTGCCTATAGCATCCTGCAGTTTTTCCAAAGCGGTGGTTCTTTCATGCTTTCCCCTATGCAAATATGTTGCGACTACTTCTTTGCCTTTATTTCACTAGGAATCACTGGTTTCTTCTATAAAAACAAGAAACACTTTATCCTCGGGTACTTTCTAGCAATTATGCTAAGAGGACTCTTTCATACCATTGGAGGCTACCTATACTGGATGGACTACATGCCAGAAAGCTTCCCACAAAGCCTTGCTATTGTGTATCCTTTTGTTTACAACTATAGCTATATTCTTTTGGAAGGCGCTATTACTATTCTTATTCTAAAGATTCCCGCTGTATCTAAAATGTTTACACGCGTGGAAGCTATCGCGACAGAACAAAATTAGAAGCAAAATAATTTGTCAGAAAGTTATGATCGTGGATGAACACTAACAAAAATGACATTCCTTTGAGCAGCCACTCGCGTTTGAAGAACAACGCAGTGGTACGTAAAATCTGATAATACCAGATTTAAGTACCAGCGTTGTTCTACACTGCTTCTCCGGAATTGTATTTTTGTTAGTGCTCTCTACATAAAAGCATATTCTGACATTTCATTTTACTTCCAACGGGGCAAAAAACACAATCCTTTAAGCTTCTATTTCTTTTAAAAGCAAATTTTCATTAATGTTAATCATTATGTAAATGGCAATAACAAAAATGCATTTTCTAAAGGGCAGTGTTGGAAAACGTTAGTGCTTAGAACCTGTCATTTAGGTTCTTATGCACTATTACGTTTTCCTCCAAGCGCGAGCGCCTGCCCGATGAAATGCTATTTTTGTTATTGCGCATTCAAAATTATTAACTTAATGACAATGTACCTCTCTCCCTAAATAGAAGGAATACAATATCTTCTCTTTTACTTTCTTTCCAGTTAGCTTTTCAATTGCCTCTTGGTAATAGTCAAGCTGGGCACGATATCTTTCTATTAGCTCTTCTGGCGTTTTTATCTTATCAGTCTTATAGTCCGCAAGCACAATCTCCCCATCTTCTTCAAAGAATACGTCAATGATACCTTGTATAAGTACCGTTTCTTCTTCCGGGAAATCTAGCTCGCCGCTTTTAGGTAGTCTTTTTGCAGAAATCCCATATACAAAAGGCTGTTCTTTAAATAAGCTACCTGCTTTGTCTGCTTTTGCCATCCTCATAGCTAAATCAGATTCTAAGAAGGTAAGAATCTTTTGTTCTATAATTACTTGTCGGTATTCTGGACTTAGTTTTCCACTTTCCGCCATTTTTTCAAGCTGTTCTTTCCACAAATTTTCCTTCGACTTGCCTTCTTCAAGTTGGGCAAAGGAAAATAGCTCCATTACCTTATGGACAGCACTACCTCTCGTAGCACCTGTTGGTGTTTCTTCTTGCTCTACAAATTTAGGAATGTATGGAACGATCTCTTCCTCTTTTATGCTATAAAAAGAAGCATCTTCTTTGTCTTCCATTGCCGCCTTTTTTAGTTCCGAAACGGTAGTCTTGGTATAAAGATTGGCAAGGTTTTCATGAGCGTAATGGTATGCAAATTTCTCTTTTAGTTCTTCTAAAAGGGAAATATCCAAATACTTATCACGATTTTCCAACATCCGTTTTCTGCCTGCCTCTTGCAAGGTATCCTCCAGCTTACCGCTTACAAGCTCCAGGGTATTCCAAATATGGGTAGGTGCTAGGGTTGGAAGGATAAAATCTAAATAGGAGCTTGCCTTTATAAGGCTACCATAAGATAAGGGCTCTTCCTTCTTTTTCCCTCCACTTAGTAGCTCATACCTTGCTAGCTTATCTTCTATATTATCCATAACCCCAGTCATAATTAATTTTTCTTTTGCTCTAGTTAAGGCAACATAAAGCACACGAAGTTCTTCTGCTAAATTGTCTACTCTCATTTTTGCAGAAAGCACATTTTTACGTAGGGTACTATTCTTTAGTCTTCTCTCTGGACTTACATAATCCACACCGATTCCTAAGTCAATATCTACAATCAAAGATTTGTTCGCGTCCTGCATATTAAAACGCTTTGCTAGCCCAGCAACAAAGGTAACTGGAAATTCCAGTCCTTTACTTTTATGGATGCTCATGATACGCACAATGTCTGCATTTTCGTCTAAGATACTGGCCTCACCATAATCAACATCATATTTATCAAGCTGCTCCATATAGCGGATAAAATGAAAGACGCCATAATAACTAGTCTTTTCAAAAGCCCCCGCTTTTTCAAGTAACATCTCTACATTGGCTAGACGTTGTTCCCCTGCCGGCTTAGCTGACACATAATACAAATAGTCATATTCTGCCATCCATGTTTTCAGTAGCATCCGAATCGGCATATAGGCGGTGTAGTTACGATACTTATGAATCTGTGCAAGAAATCTTTCACATTTTTCCTTTAGCATACCTTCTTCTTGCTCACTAAAAGAAACAATGCTTTCATATAAATAATTACTTCTATATTTGCTCTTAATCTGGGCAATTTCCTGCTCTGAAAAACCTCCCACGATAGAATGTAAAACACCATATAACGGAATATCCTGTAATGGATTATCGAGCACTCGTAAAAAACTCATTACCTCTTGAATCTCGGTGGTTGCAAAATATCCTGTCTTACTTGCAATATATGCAGGAATTCCTTCTTCCTGAAAAACCTTCCTGAATTCTTCATCCCACCCGCTGTTGCTACGAAGTAAAACCACCATATCCTTATATCTTGCAGGACGAAGCTGTCCGCTCTCTTTGTCTGTTACCTGAAAGGTTCTTAGTAGCTCCTTTATTCTCTTTGCTATTCCAAGGGCTTCCATTTCCTTGGTGGATATTCCTTCATTTTTTTCAGGCTTTTCCATGAGAATTAGTTCGCTGTCACAGCCTTCATTTACAGGGTAGCTTGCTCCTGGATAAAGGGCGGCACTTTCATCATATACGATTCCCCCCAAATACTCATTCATACTTCGTTTAAATACCTGGTTGACGGTATCTATTACTTCATTTCTACTTCTAAAATTCTTGTGTAAATCGATTCTTTGTTTTAGGCTATCGGTAGTTGTATAGGTACGATACTTATCTAAAAATAACTCCGGTCTTGCCAAACGAAACTTATAAATACTTTGTTTTACATCTCCAACCATAAAGCGATTAAAAACGTCACTATCCTCTTTAGAAACTGCTTTTAGCAAATACTCTTGCACCAGATTGCTATCTTGATACTCATCAATTAGTACCTCTTCAAAATAGTCTCGATACTCCAACGCGGTTTGCGTAGGCTCTACTTTCCCATCCTGATGGCTCAGTAATATATTTAGTGCAAAGTGCTCCATATCACTAAAATCTAGTAGCTTCTTTTCTCTTTTTATCTCATCAAAGCCAGTTTTAAATTCCAAGCACAAATCAATCAGCATGCGCACCGCGTCTTTTGCCTCCTGCATCTGCTCCATTACAAGCATAAGAGGGGTGCTAAAAAAATCAGTGCTTAAATCCTGAATACTTTCTTTTACTTCGTTTCTAATATTTTTTGCCTGTTCCCTTTTTTCTGGTGCAACAGAGTCGTCTTTCTTTA
>JAVBUZ010000125.1:0-16459 GCA_031554725.1 Lachnospiraceae bacterium
TATTCCACGAGTTTTAAATATGTACGAGAATTATCCATTTTGGTATACCTTCTTTACCGAGCTTGGTTATCGTGTGGTACTATCTCCTAGCTCAAATCGTAAAATATATGAATTAGGTATTGAATCCATCCCTAGTGAATCCGAGTGCTATCCGGCAAAGCTTGCCCACGGACATATTGCTTGGCTCCTTACTCAAGACATCGACTTTATCTTCTATCCTTCCGTTTTCTATGAAAGGAATGAATTTGAGGATGCCAATAATCATTATAACTGTCCTATCGTTACATCATACTCTGAAAATATTAAAAATAATGTAGAAGAAATTGGTCGTGGTGAAATGGCTTTCCGCAATCCTTTTATGTCCTTTAGAGATGCTGATACTATCGCTAGTGCTTTAATTAAAGAATTTACCGATATATCTTCTTCCGAAATAAAAGCTGCCGTAGCTAAAGCTTGGGTAGAAATGGATGCTGCTCGCTTAGATATGATGAAAAAGGGCGAAGAAACCATTGCTTACTTAAAAGAAACGGGTAAAAGAGGTATCGTTTTAGCTGGCCGTCCTTACCACATTGATCCAGAAATCAATCATGGTATTCCTGAATTAATTACCTCATATGATATTGCTGTTTTCACAGAGGATTCCATTTCTCACTTAGCTGCTCCAGAGCGTCCTTTAATTGTGTCTGACCAGTGGATGTACCATTCCAGACTTTACGCTGCTGCAAGCTATGTAAAAACAGTGGATAATATTGACCTAATCCAGCTAAACTCCTTTGGTTGTGGACTTGATGCCGTAACCACTGATCAGGTAAACGATATTTTATCTGACTCTGAAAAGATTTATACCTGTTTAAAGATTGATGAGGTTAACAACTTAGGGGCTGCAAGAATTCGTATTCGTTCTCTTTTATCTGCTATTCATGTAAAAGAAAAACTAAATGCAAAACGTACGATTCGTTCTTCTGCTATCGAAAAAGTTTCTTTTACCGAAGAAATGCGTAAAGACTACACGATTATTTGTCCTCAAATGTCACCAATACATTTTGACATTTTGCAACCAGCATTCAATGCTTGCGGATATAACTTCGTTGTTTTGAATAATGATAATAAACATTCTGTAGATGTCGGTCTTAAGTATGTAAACAATGATGCTTGTTACCCTTCATTATTAGTGGTGGGGCAGATTATGGAAGCCTTACTTTCAGGAGAATACGATTTAGACAAGACTGCTATCATCATGTCACAGACTGGTGGTGGATGCCGTGCAACCAACTACATTGGTTTTATCAGACGTGCCCTAAAGAAAGCGAACATGCCTCAAATCCCTGTTATTTCCCTTAACTTGGGAGGCATTGAAACCAATCCTGGTTTCCACTTAAATGCCGATTTACTTATGCGTGCCGCTTTCGCTGCTACCTTCGGTGACATCTTTATGCGCTGTGTATATCGTATGCGTCCTTACGAGGTTACTCCTGGAAGCGTAAATGCCATGCATCAAAAATGGCTTAAGGTAGTACAGGAATTTGTTTCTGCTAAGCATATGAGCTTCTTTAAGTTTAATCAGCTATGCCGAGAAATCATTCGTGATTTTGATGCAATTCCGATTAAGCATACGAAAAAGCCTCGTGTTGGTGTAGTTGGCGAAATCCTAGTAAAATACTCACCTGCTGGAAATAATCATCTTGTGGAATTATTAGAATCAGAAGGCGCTGAAGCGGTTGTTCCTGATTTGATCGACTTTATGCTCTACTGTTTCCACAATCAAATATACAAAGCCGAAGAGCTTGGCACTAGCAAAAAGTCTGCTAGAGTTTCTGCTCTGGGTATATGGGCACTTGAACGTCTACGTGGTGCCGCTCGAAAAGAATTTAAAGCTAGCAAGAATTTTGACCCACCAGCTACAATAAATGATACTGTAGAAATGGCAAAACCGATTGTTTCTATTGGTAACCAAACTGGTGAAGGCTGGTTCTTAACTGGTGAAATGGTTGAACTAATTCATGCTGGTGTTCCCAATATCGTTTGCTGTCAGCCATTTGGTTGCCTACCTAATCATGTTGTTGGAAAGGGTGTTATCAAAGAGCTACGTAAGCACTATCCTGCTTCTAATGTGGTTGCTATTGATTACGATCCAGGAGCAAGTGAGGTTAATCAGCTCAATCGTATTAAGCTAATGCTTTCTACCGCGCAAAAGAATCTCTAGAATAATGATTTACCCTCGTTGGGTAAGAAAAAAAGGTGTCAGATTTTATCTGATACCTTTTTTAATCTACATAAGTATTATTTAGCTGCTCTTTATTGTAAATCTCCACCTTCAACAACAAGATTATCTGGATCTACCGCATCCCCATACACACCCTTTAAGGTTGCTTCAAAATCTGCATGAAAGAATTGTTCTTCCGCTAACGCTTTTATTTCATTATTAAGCCACTCTAAAAGCTCCTTATTTCCTTTTTGTACAGCTGGTGCAATGGCATCTAAGCTACCTAATGATTCAATTCCCACTGCATACCCTTTATTTTGTAATGCCCAAGCTAATACTTCGGTATTATCTGTGGAGAAAGCATCTCCTCTTCCATCTAAGAGAGCATCATAGGCTTCCTGATATTCATCAAATTTTAGCAGATTAATTTCCGGATTATTTTCGTTAAAATAATTTTCTGCGGTGGTACCTTTTACCACGATTAAGGTCTTATCCGCCAAGTCTTCTACCGAGCCAATCAAGCTATTTTCTGGCGAAACTACTCCTAATGCTACTTTCATATATGGTAGCGCAAAATCAACTTTTTCACTTCTTTCATCTGTTACGGTGAAATTAGCTAAAATAATATCCACTTTCCCAGATTGCAAATATTCTACGCGACTAGCTGCTTCTACATATACAAATTCTACTGCATCCTTACTTCCTAGCAAATCCTCTCCAATTCGCTCTGCAAAGAATACGTCATAGCCTTGATTCTCACCATTTTCATCAACATAGCCAAAAGGATTTTTATCACTAAAAATACCGATTTTGATGGTGCCATCTTTTTTGATTTCCTCTAAGTTTCTTACCTTAGCTACTGCACTTTTTGCTTCTTCCTTTGCGCCACATCCAATTAGTGTGCTCGCAATCAAACTTACTACCAAAATAACTCCTAAAACTTTCTTTTTCATAATAATTCCTCACTCATTTTTTATTTTACTGTTTCATATTGAAAACTATTTAAAAATTGCCTTGCTCTTTCCGATTTCGGGTTTTCAAAAAAATCTTTTGGATTACTTTCCTCCACAATTTCACCCTTATCAATAAAGATAATCCTGTCTGCTACACTTTTTGCAAACTCCATCTCATGTGTAACAATTACCATTGTCATACCTGATTTTGCTAATTCCAAAACCACCTGTAATACTTCTCGCACCATTTCTGGATCAAGTGCTGCTGTAATTTCATCTAATAGCAAAATCTCCGGATGCATAAGAAGTGCTCTTACTATGGCAACCCTTTGCTTTTGTCCTCCTGAAAGCTGTCTGGGATATTCATTCCTTTTTTCATAAAGTCCCACTCTTGTAAGAAGTTCTTCTCCCTCTTTTTGCAACTCTTTTTTCTCTCTTTTTTGAACCATTCTAGGTGCTAAAAGTAAATTGTCCATAATTGTCATGTTGGGAAAAAGATCATAGCTTTGAAAGACCATTCCTATTTTTTCTCTAACCTGATGAGCCTTCTCTTTTTCTTTTTCAATGCTTTTTCCTTGCAATTTAATGGTTCCAGAATCAATATCCTCCAAGCGATTTAAGCATCGTAAAAATGTACTTTTCCCGCACCCCGATGGTCCTACTATTACTACTACCTCACCTTTTTTTATTGAAAAGGAGATATCCTCTAGAATTGTCACCTGCTTCACAAAGGATTTCGTTAAATGCTCCACTTCCAATACATATTCCTCTGACATAAATACCTCCCTAGTTCAATAATCTTTTTTCTAAAGTAGACGACAATCTTGAAAACGGAAAACATATAAGAAAATACATCAGAAAAACTACCGCGTAAATTCCCAATGCAATTGATGGATTGACATATCTATTGGCATCAATAATCTGTTTTCCCACCTTTACCACTTCGACCACCCCAATTAATACCACCAAGGATGTTGTTTTAATCATTCGTGTTAATAGGTTTATTGCCGAAGGCAAAAGCCTACGTATGGTTTGTGGTAAGATGATATAAATATATACCTGCCATTTTTTTAACCCTAAGCTAAACCCGCTTTCATATTGATGCTTGGGTATTGCAATTAAGGCCGTCCGCACTAAATCTCCCATTTCTGCGGTTCCCCAAAATGTAAACACTATAATCGCCGCATTTTCCCCCGACAAATTAATTCCCAAGTGTTTTGCCGCCCCAAAGTATACTAAAAATAAAAGCACTAATTGTGGCATAATTCTCACCGTTTCCAAATAAATCCTACAGATAGCTCTAATCCCTTTGCTTTGGAGATTCATGATCATCCCTAAGAAGAAGCCGAAGGTAATCGAAAGTAGCATCGCTAGAAGTGCAATACGCAGTGTCACCCATAGGCCTTCGCAAAGTCTTATAAAGTTTGTTCCTTTAAATAAAATTTCAAGTCCCGTACTCTGCATAGCGCATCCTCCTTTCAACGAACGTACAAACAAGTGAAATCGGTAATAAAATAATTAGATATGCTACCACTAGCATAAATAGTGCCTCATCTGTGTTGTATGAAATCCCAATTAAATCTTTTGTCACAAACATTAAATCAGCAAGAGCAACGGCACTAAAGACCGACGTTTCTTTAATCAGAAAAATGATGTTTGCACAAAATATCGGTATGGAATTAGAAATTGCTTGTGGAAGTATTATGAACAGAAGTACCTGACTTTTTTTCATGCCTAAGCTTAATGCGGTCTCAATCTGAATTTCTGCTACATTATCTACCCCACTACGAAATGCCTCGGCCATATAGCTTCCCCCTAAAAAGGTAAGCCCAATTACTGCGCATGCCCTTGAACTTAATACAATTCCTATCTTGGGTAATCCAAAGTACAAAAAAAATAGTTGAATGAGCAAAGGAGTGTTTCTAGATAGCTCTATATATCCTGATACTATGCTTTTTAAGATTGGTAGCTTTAAATATCTTATGGTGCTACACAAAAGCCCCACAATAATGGCAAAAACAATCCCCATACTGGCCATCTGCAATGTCAGTTCCGCCGCTTCCACATAAAGTGGTAAATGTGTTTTGATAAAATTGACGTCCACTATGCTTTCTCCTTAATTTGTTATCTAGCCATGTTCTTCATAGCTTTCTTACTATGATATGCTTTATTAGATGCTGTGATATCTCTTTTTTATTTCCTATTAATTCCATATGAATACTATATTATCATGTAATGTTTTTGTCAATTACTTTTTCATATTTTATTTTGCGCGTTTCTAGGCAATCAAAAAAGAGAGAACTTAACGAATCCTCTCTTTTACCTTCCATTATCTTCAAAAGCTAGTTTATTTTCTTTTTCCTTCAAAAAAAATTCCATCAAAGCTAAAAAATATTGTGTTTTTATCTTTAATATATAGATGCGCTCCTGCTTCATATGAGTTATCTATATCTACTACTGTAATCCATTCGTTTGTTATTCCCAAGGTAGCAAACGTCATTCCTTGGTTATATTCTACAGCAAACTCTTCTGCTGTTATTTCATTGACTTGGTACTCCGGTAATTCTGTTTTCATGCCATCACTAATAAAATAATCTTCTCCGTACTCCACTTCTTTGCCAATATAGCCTTCCATTTCTTCCTTAGACATAGCAGATATGCCCGATGCATAATAGTTGGTTATCTTCCATGTTCCATAGAAGCTTTCAGCCGTTATTTCTTCTGTATCTTCTCCCTTGGTTTCAGCTATGCTGCTTTTTGAGGTGCTAGTGCTTGTCTTTTTTGTCTGCTCTTGTTTTTGATTACCATCGCCACACGCAGTTAAGACACCTATCATTCCTATCAATACTGCCCCAAAAGCTAACTTTTTCATAATTTTTCTCCTTTTGTTGCTCCATTTACTATATTAGTAATGTACTAATGTCCGTATTTTATTCATTTTTCAAAATCAATAATATCATTTAGGCAATGCTTTTATACTGTCATTCATTCAAATAAAGCTGTACTCTGTTTTGTATTATTTTTGCCGTTTCCTCTGGTGAGCGTTGCCCTGCAAAGCAGCAGACTACTTCATCCATAATAATGCTTTCAATCGTAGAAACTCCCGGAGATGCAAAGGATGCATTTTCAATCAATTCTCTGATAAGCTCCACATCTTCTTCTTTTGCATTTAAATACCCTTCTGATGTAATTAGAGAATCATTTAGCATTGTTTCAAAAGATGATTTTAATGTTGGAAAGCTACTACTAACCCGTGATTCATGCTTTCCTGTTTGGTTTAACACCATATATTCTATAAATTCCCATGCCCCTTGTTTATTTTCACTAGTTGCATTAATGCAATATGTATCATTCCCAGATAGCCCATGTCGTGGCTTTCCGTCTAGGGAAGGATATCCTACAACTTCCATATCACCTTCAAAGATGCTTTTTGCCCGCAAATAATTATCCACATCATGTAAAACTCGGTCAAAAAACAGTACTCTTCCATCTCCTACTTTATCTTCTGGAGAGTCCTCATCTTCATCATAATTTGCTTCATAACCTTCTGCATATTCTAATAATTTCACAAACTCCTCTGAATCAAAATGAGCTGTCCTTGTTTCCCAATCAATCCACTGATCAGACTGAGCCCACCATGACCTAATCATGATAATTTCTTTGGATTTTCCCTTGGTTCCTCCGCCAAAAAGGGTTGCGCCCCTATGCGCCTCAATATATTCAAGGAACTCATCCATTGTCCAATTTGTAACTTCACCAATTTCCGATTTTCTTGTCATAATTGTGTCTATATAAAAGTGAGGCGGAATGCTCGTTAATAACCCATCTATGGTATGTAGTTCTAGCACCTTAGAAATTAGCATATCCTCTGATAGTTTCTCACTATTATTTAAATACGGCGTTAGGTCCTCCACAATCCCTTTATCTACATAATCCTCTACATTAATCATATTCGCTGAAATTAAGTCTGGACCATTTCCTGTTGCGAGATCAATCCAAAATCGTTCTGATTCCAAATCAATATCATATGTTTTAATCGTTACATGATAGTTCTCATTTTCTACATTAAACTTGCCTACCCTTTTTGTCAGCATATCAGTTGTAGAATAGCATGCAAGTGTTATTTCCTGCTTTTCCTGTTTTTCACTCTTTTCCGCTCCTATTTCTTCTACCTTCTCATCCATAAATACCATCTGAATCTTCGGTTCTGTGTTAGGAGCTTTCATCACCACACAAATGCTGCCGGCATTGCTCATAGAAAAAGTTTTAATATCACCACCATTAAAGCCGCCATCAATCCATGCTACGATATTTTCTGCTTCTTTTGTGTCAGGGTTATATTTATATAATCCTTCATAGTAACTATATAATATATCTCCATCCACATCCGTAGCTAGCCTAGCATATCCTTTGCTTTCTGGAAGTGTTTGAACCATTCGAACTTCATCCTTGTCTATGTCTAGACAAAATAATGCATCTTCATTTTTTTCTCTTCCAGCACCATAAATCATACCATCTCCACCTGCTACAAGAGTCGTTATGTCTTGGTTTTTAGTGCTAAGTTCCTTTATAAAACTTCCATCCTGCTGCAAAACAAGAATTTGTTTTGTATTTATTAAGTCTCCAAGATATATTCTGCCTTGCTTGTCCTGCACAGCAGAAGAAATATAGACCTCCTCACCCTTATTACTGGTGTTTTTCAAATATAAATATGCATCTGTAATTTCTATAATATTTTTTGCATTTCCGTCTAAATCATATTCCTTTAAGAGATATTTTTTTTCTTCTGATGAACCCGATAGTATAAATAGGCTTTTTTCCCCTCCTGAAAATAAGCTTATTATTTGATATCCTTGTTCCAGTTTTAACTTTGTCTCTTTCTTTGGGTTTGTTTTACCATTCTTTACCTGTTCTAACTCCCAGCGTCCAAGAAGCAACTCGTTCTCTCCCGTCTCCAAGCTTCTAGGATATATAACAAACAAGTTTTTATCCACATTCACAAATGCTACCGGTGTGGCATCTGTATCAATTGCTATATTCTGATTGATTATGCGATACTCTCTTCCACCATTTTTTGATGTTTCTACATTTGATGAAGATTTGTCTGCATTGCTACAAGCCGTTAGCAAAAAGACCAAATATATAAGGCTTATGCAAATTGTTGATATTTTTTTCATTTTCCCCTCCACATCACTTCCATAAATATTTCTTCTATTATTAATTCTCTATTTTTACTTTTTACTTGTCAATGGTATTTCATTTTTCTTTTGTTTATCTTTACTTTTTCTTTATTTTTGCAAGAAAAAAGCAGGATATACTGTTATATATCCTACTTCTAAATTCATATATTAATATTATGTAGCATCTCCTGCCAAAAATCTTCCTTAAAATAATCTAACAAAAATAAGGGTACCGCATTTAGTATTGCAATTTCACCTCTTAAGTCAATATATTTCATTTTTTGATTCTTGTAGATACCTAGCTGGTCTATTTTTTTCCTGTAGTTCAAGAACTCTGGAATGTGATATGTATGTGATACAATGCAGTTTGCTTTGCAAACCGCTTGCATACACAAATATCTCCAATTTTGTCTTGTAATTTTCCGAAAATCTTGAAATTCTTTACACTCTGTCACCCGATTCTTATAATTACCAATCTCATTAATTGGAATGCTACACCTGCGAAAACAAGTATCATCACTTTTGTTATCTCTTAATGATTCGACCATTGGATAATTAATATACAGTTTTCCTAGCTCTGTTTCATTGTCAAATATGCTTAACATTTCTTCAAGTACATCAGCACTACTTGGATCAGATTCTTTGTTTAAATTATCATTATGTCCATCATAATCAAAAAATAAATATATTTCAGAAAATTGCTTACGTTCCAACCCTACCAATTTTTCTTTTGCTAATGGGTTGTACTCTCGTAAAAGTTCAATTAAATCAGTTTCAAACAAATCTTTCTTTAACTGCTTATATAGCATATATATATTCTCTCCTGCTGGAAACGATATTACCATTATTTCGGCTATATTTCCTAAGAAAGTCTTTTTTATGTTTTCAAACAGTATCTTTTCTGTCTTATCTCCTTCATAAATTACTGCTATATACTTACTCTTCATCAAACGCTCCCGCCGAATACATCTTTCGTAAATTATGTGCCCTTCTTATTTCTTTTGATGTTGAATCTGCAAAAGATTTTATTCTTCCATCTTTTATTTGTAGATAACAGTCTGGGCGCAAAATATCATTCGACATAATTTCCGTATTATGCGTTGTAAATATTGCCTGTGTATTTTCTAACCTTAACACTTCCCTAACTACTATTTCAGCTAAATTGCTATGATAAAAAGCATCAAATTCATCCAAAAAAACAAATGATACTTTTTCTAATCGAATTAACCAGTAGAAAAACAGTGCTAAAGTATTAGTTCCTCTGGAAGCCACACTAAAAAAGTTCACTTCGCCTTCATCAAATTTGCAGTAAATAGCCTTTTTTCCTTCGACATCCTTCGCAAATAAATTATACTTTTGACCTGCTTTCTCCAAAAAATCCTGAAACTCGCTTAGCTTATCTTTTTCTATAATACCAGAACCTATACCCTCACTTCCATTCATAAATCCTTGATAACTATTTTTTTCTAAAGAGCTAAACATAAGCATGTTATCTACAAATGTCATAAATTTACTAAATACAATAGCATTCTTACTCTCTAACAGTACCGTATTGTTATTTACATATTTTATAAATGATATATTCTTTTCGGACAAATCTGTGTTTAGTGTTTCTGCACCCTTCAAGTTTAAGATTGATTCATGTGTATCAAAATTATAAAATATTACATCCTCATCATTAATTCTTAACGTCTCTTTTATTAATGATTCGGGATCCTTCTTTTCATAATAATAATCAACAATATCTGTATCAAATTTAAATTGATAATGGAAGCATACTTTTCCGCCCCTATTAAGATTTTCATAAAGATCATATTCAGATAAATTCTTTTGCTTATCAACCAAGTGCAAGGTAATATCAAATATCGCATATCCTAAATTTGTTTTACCACTTCCGTTTTCGCCATAAACTAACGCTGTTTTCACAACATCATTTCGCACAGCATTCTCACTAAATTCATAATTGCTTGTTTTGGATAAGTCTAAAGTCATTTTTTTTTCAAAGTTTTTAAAATTTTCAACTTCAAATTTCAATAACATACTAAGTACCTCCTATTTCAAAGCGTATACTTATATATAACATAAAACACGCCTTTTTTCAACATAAGCCGTAAAAAAATTACGGCAGAAATATTTTTCAAAATAAGTGTTCCCAGCATATACATTTTTATACTATGATAACAAAACATATAAGATGCCATATTCCCTTGTCAAAAAACCGCATCACACAATATTTTCCGTTATTTAGTCCATTCATCCCAATCTCTTATTTTAAATGATGTAAATAATAAAAAACCGGAACGGAAAACATTACAACTCCTAATGTAGCAATTAAAAAGTACAGAGTGTTTAAGTTTAATACCATTACTCCAATGATTAAACCTATGCCTATTATTGTACATATTTGTAATGAGGCTTTTCTTTTTTCCAATAAAGCTTCACCTTCAGTCTCTTGTTTCTTCTCTCGTTTAATCGTTAAGTAAATGGCCCAAATGGATAAAACAGTACCTATCCCCAATAATATTGCTCCAACCATGTTCAATATACTATCGCAAGTTAATATTACATGTACTTCGCAAATAATTAATACTAATAACATACTTTTTATAAAAGTAGAATGCTTCATAGCTTTTAACCTCCTTCAAAGGTGGGCCTACAATTCGTACGGTGTCCTCTGGTACACGTAATAATTAATCCAATTTGTATATAAGTTATTACTATGTGAACGCCACTCTAATAGTGGCCTTACCTCTGGGTTATCATCTGGGTAGTAATTGTAAGGCACATGAATCGGTAGTCCCTTGTTTAAGTCCCTCATATATTCGTTGTGCAAGGTGTATCTGTCATACTCTGGGTGACCATTCACAAAGATTTTTTTACCATCCTCTGCAATTGCTAAATAAACGCCTGCAACTGGTGATTCTGCAAGCACCGTTAAATCTGAACATGCATGGATACCTTCTGCTGGAGTTTCTGTATGCCTACTGTGAGGAGCTAGGAACACATCATCAAAGCCTCTTACTAGAGGGATTTTTCTATTAGCAACCTTATGCTCGTATACGCCAAAAAGCTTTTCCGATAAATGTTTTTTGGGAATCCCATAATAATGGTAAAAACCTGCCTGTGCTCCCCAACAAATATGTAGAGTTGAGGTTACATTCGTTTCTGCCCAATCCATGATGCCACATATTTCTTCCCAATAATCCACCTCTTCAAAGGAGATATCTTCTACCGGTGCTCCTGTAATAATCAGTCCATCAAACTTACGATTCTTGATTTCATCTAGTGTTGTATAAAATTTGTTTAAATGGTTTGCTGATGTATTTAAAGACACATGGCTTTTTACATTTAAAAAGGTAACATCTACTTGCAGGGGAGTATTTGATAATGCCCTAAGAAGCTGCAATTCTGTATCCTGCTTTACTGGCATGATATTTAGAATACATACTTGAAGTGGACGAATGTCCTGATGCATTGCTCGTCCTTCATCCATAACAAATATATTCTCAAATTCTAGCTTTTCCTTTGCTGGTAGGTCATTTTGTATTCTAATAGGCATTACTTATTCCTCCAAAACTACTTATTGTGTTAAATACTTTTCTATAAATTCTTCCTCTGTAATAATAGGAACATTTAATTCTTTTGCTTTTTTATTTTTTGATGAATTCGACGAAATATCATTGTTAATGAGGCAATCTGTTTTTCCTGTTACGCTACCTGTTACCTTTCCGCCCTTTTCTTCAATTTGATCCTTTAATTCATTTCTGCTGGCATAATGCTCTAAGCTTCCTGTTATAACAAAAACTTTTCCTGTTAGAGTTTGTCCTTCTTCGCTTAAAGTAGGTACTTCTATTTCTAACTCATCACAAAGTCTATCAAGACAATCTAATTTTTCTTTTGACTGCATATATTCCATAACGGCCTTGGCAATAATTGCACCCACACCTTCTATGGCACTTAGTTCTTCTATTTCAGCCTGTTTCATTCTATCTAAATCAAAGTCAAAATGTTTGCATAGCATTTTTGCATTAGCTACCCCGATATTGGCAATTCCCAAGCCATAAATCACTTTTGGCAAGGTGGTTTTTCTTGCCTTTTCTAGGCTATCCATTAAATTTTGATAGGACTTCTCGCCAAATCCGTCCATGCAAACAATTTCCTCCCGATGTTGGGATAAATGAAATAAATCTGCAAACTCATGTATATATCCTTTAGCAATAAACTTCTCTAGGGTTGCCTCTGAAAGTCCCTCAATATTCATCGCATCTCTACTAACAAAAAGAGTAAATGCTTTGATTTTTTTAGCTGCACATTCAGCATTGGTACAATAAAGCGATTCTGCCTCACTAACCTGCCTAATTTCCGTTTTTCCACCACATGCTGGACAACATTCTGGTATTTGAATATTGGCACTGCCTGTGAGATTCTCAGCAATCTGTGGAATAATCATGTTCGCCTTATATACGGTTATTTTATCTCCAATTCCTAAACGAAGGCCTCTGAGTATACTAATGTTGTGTACAGACGCACGGCTTACGGTTGTTCCTTCTAATTCTACTGGCTCAAAAATAGCCACTGGATTTATAAGACCAGTTCTACTTGGACTCCACTCAATTTCCTTTAATGTGGTTTCTCTTAGCTCATCTGCCCATTTAAACGCTATTGAATCTCTTGGAAACTTTGCTGTCTTTCCTAGTGCCTCACCGTAGGCAATATCCTCAAAGCTAAGCACCAAGCCGTCTGAGGGAATATCATAGTCCTCTATTTTCTGCTCATAATAATGGATATTATCTAGAATATTAGATGCATCCACCATGCGATACTCTACAAGATCAAAGCCTTGTTCTTTTAGAAATTGAAACTGTTTTTCTCTAGAATTTGCAAAATCTACATCCTCTGCTTTTACCAACGTAAAAGCAAAAAGCTTTACATTTCTCTTAGCTGCAATCTCATTGTTTAACTGACGAACTGAACCACTACATAAATTTCTAGGGTTCTTGTATTTTGCATCTTCCTCTACAATCTCTGCATTAATCTTTTCAAAATCCGAATAGGTAATAACTGCCTCTCCTCTTAATATCAGTTCTCCTTTATAAGGAATTGATAGGGGCAAATTTTTAAAGGTTTTCGCATTGTTAGTAATTACCTCACCAACCTCACCATTGCCTCTTGTAACAGCCTTTGCAAGTTTTCCATCATTATATGTTAGTACAATGGTTAATCCATCTAGTTTCCAGCTTAAAATACCGTCTTTTCCCTGTAACCAGCTCTGTAGCTCTTCTCTATCCTTCGTTTTCCCTAAGGATAACATCGGAAACTGATGGCGTTCTTTGGGTAATTCATCTACCGCTTCATAGCCCACGGAAACTGTCGGGCTGTTCGCTAAAATAACACCCGTTTCCATTTCCAATGTCACTAGCTCATCATATAGCTTGTCATACTCAAAATTACTCATGATTTCTCGATCCTCAGCATAATATGCTTTAGCCGCAGCTGCTAAGGTATCTACTAGATATTTGATTCGTTTTAATTTTTCAGACTCCATCTTGTATACTCCATTCTAAAGTCTCAATTTTCCACTTTTATTTTTATTAAACTTAGCTTTAACTTTTCTTTCGTGTTTTCTAAGTAAACACATAGAATATAATAACATAGAATAGGGGCTATCTTCCACCTATTTTATCTCTTTTTTCTTTTCTACACCTTAAATATGCAGACCGCAGTCTGCATACAGTTTTTCTAACTCTTCACCCTGAACTTCTCTAAACTTTCCCGGTGCAATATTCCCCAGCAAAACATTCATTATTCTTATACGTTTTAAGGATTTTACTTCATATCCCAGGGTTTTACACATTCTTCTTATCTGTCTGTTGACTCCTTGAGTCAATACAATATTAAAGGTATATTTGCCAATTTTAGTAATCTCACATTTTCTAGTAGTAATATCCAAGTCCTTTAGATATACGCCTTCTGACATAGCCCGCAGAAACTCTGCGGTTATGTCTTTACCTACCTTTACAACATATTCCTTTTCATGCCTATTTGCCCCACGCATCATGGAATCTATTAGCTTTCCATCATTGGTAAGAATTAAAAGGCCTTCAGAGTCCTTATCTAGCCTTCCCGCATAGGTAACTCTCACCGGATACTTTATCATATCCATTATAACCTTCTCTGCATGACTATCACGTTCTGTACAGGTTACACCAATGGGCTTATAAAAAGCTAGCACAGCCTTTTTCTCTTCCCCTGCAAGGGCTTTCCCATTTAGTGTTACCTTGTCTTTATCGCAAACCTTCGTGCCCATATCTGCAATATTCCCGTTCACACGAACTCTGCCTTCCGAAATCAGCTTATCCGCATCACGTCTAGAGCAAACGCCGCACATCGCCAGATATTTATTTAGTCTGACTGTCTCTTCCATGAAATTCTCCTCTATGATTTATCTGATAAAATCTGTTCTGATTCCTTGTTCTCTTTCAGGGAACGTAATCCCCTGCTGTTTTCCAAGCTCAATACACTTCATAAGCCAAGACATGTTATTGCCTAATGTTCTCATAATCTGCATACCTTCACCATCCTGACGAACCTGATCTGGATTACTTCCATGAACCATATTCCAATACTGTGAAGAAACTACTGGCATACAAGAAATAGTAAAGTATTTATTAATCTGATCAAAGGCTGCTGTTGCTCCCCCTCTTCTACAGCTAAAAACTGCCGCTGCAGGTTTTCCCCAATAAATACTTCCCTTTCCATAAAAAGCTCTATCCATAAATGCTGTAAGTGCTCCTGAAGCCGCCGCGTAATGAACTGGTGAGCCAAAGATAAAACCATCTGCATCTTTTGCTTTCTCAACAAATGTATTAACACAGTCATCTCTAAAGCATTTTCCATCTTTTCCGCAAACACCACAACCTATGCATCCAGCCAAAGGTTGTGTTCCAATATTAAAAAATTATGTTTCTATTCCGTTCTTTTCTAATGCGCTTGCAACTTCCTGCAATGCTGTATATGTCCATCCCTTTGCATTTGGACTTCCGTTAACTAAAATTACTTTCATGTGTTATCCTCCATTAGAATTACTTTTTCTATATTTTATTATACATCTATTACGTAAAATGACAACTTTATGTTTTATTATGTATAGCAAAAAAATCCCACCAAGTGTCATTTCTGACCACTCGTGGGATTTTAAACTTTTAAATATTCTTTTTATACAGCGCCTTGTGCTGTCATAGCCTCTGCTACTTTTAAGAAACCTGCAATATTAGCACCTGCTACGTAGTTGCCATCCATACCATATTTCTTTGCAGCATTATCTAAGTTATGGAAAATATTAACCATGATAGTCTGTAATTTGCTATCAACTTCTTCAAATGTCCAGCTTAAACGTTCGCTATTCTGGCTCATTTCAAGTGCTGATGTAGCAACACCACCTGCATTAGCAGCTTTACCTGGACAGAAGTATACACCATTTGCCTGTAAGTATTCTGTAGCTTCCATTGTAGTAGGCATATTAGCACCTTCTGCTACCGTCATACAGCCGTTTGCTACTAATGCTTTTGCGTCTTCAAGGTGTAATTCATTCTGAGTTGCACAAGGAAGAGCGATATCACATTTAGCTGTCCATACGCCTTTTCCTTCATGGTACTGTGCGCTTGGTCTTGCTGCTGCATATTCAGTAAGTCTTGCACGTTTCACTTCTTTTACTTCCTGTAATAATGCGATGTCAATTCCTTCAGCATCATAAATCCAGCCAGTAGAATCTGAAACGGTAACTACTTTTGCGCCTAACTGCTGTGCTTTCTGTGCCGCGTAGATTGCCACGTTACCAGAACATGAGATAGCTACTGTTTTTCCTTTAATATCGACTCCATTGCATTTAAGCATTTCTGCTGTTAAGTATAATAAACCGTAACCAGTTGCTTCTTTTCTTGCCAGTGAAACACAGTAAGATAATCATTTTACTGTAAGAACGCCATCATATAGTCCTGTGATTCTCTTATTCTGACCATACATATAACCAATTTCTCTTGCGCCTGTACCAATATCTCCAGCAGGTACGTCTGTATCTGCTCCTATGTATTTATAAAGTTCTGTGATAAAGCTCTGGCAGAAAG
>JAVBUZ010000119.1:0-8319 GCA_031554725.1 Lachnospiraceae bacterium
TGCAGAAAAAAAGAAGCATTTGAAAATAGCTTCCTTTCTCCATAGGACTTTGTAATATTATCTAATGTTAATATGTTCATAGTTAATTCCTCATATTTCCAAAGTTTGGCACACATTACTTAATTGCTGCATATGCTGCCATTCTGAGTTTTCTAACTTCTGCTGTTGTTCCTGCGTCACATCTTTGAATAAAATAAAGAAGGATAAACTCTTCGCTTGGATCCATGGTAACATAATTTCCTGTCCAACCATCCCAACCAAATTCTCCAATACTTGCATTACTACCAGCTTCACCATTATCTATCATAATTCGCATTAAGCATCCGTAGCCATATCCTAACACACTTCCCCAATTATAGTCTACCTTTTGCTCGGGCTTTAGTTGATCTTTTGTCATCATCTCTACTGTTTTTCTTCCCAGTATTCTAATACCCTCATAGCTACCACCATGTAACATCATTTGTGCAAATTTTAGATAATCATCTATGGTTGACACTAAACCAGCTCCACCAGATTCAAATTTTACATTTTCTTTATAGCCTTCCAGCCCTAAATGTCTCGCAAAAAATGGTTCCAATTCTTTCGTATCTTCATTCCATTTATAATTTCTTGAAAAACGATGCCATTTATCTTCTGGGACAAAAAAGCCTGTATCCTTCATGCCAAGTGGCTCAAAAATTTCTTCCTGTAAAAATTCACCAAAGCTTTTTTTCGATACCACTTCAATGACTCCCCCTAGTATATCTGCTGATAATCCATACTGCCACTTTTCCCCAGGTTCAAAGCTTAGGGGAACTCCCGCTATCTGTCTGCAATATTCCAAGGTACTTGTTGGTCTTCCTGCTTCCAGCTCTCTATCTATGTTCTTAAAGAGCTCATCCATGTCCCTTCCTGATTGTGTTTCTAAATTGGGATAAGGAATACCAGATGTCATATTCAGCAAATGCCATATCGTTATTTCTTTTTCTGTCGTAGCTAGACTACCATCTGGCAAGTATACCTTTAGGTTCTTAAATTCAGGAATATAATCACTCAAATTATCCCATAAATCCAACAAACCTCTCTCTACCAAAATCATAACCGCTACTGCAGTTACAGGCTTGCTCATGGAAAACATGCGAAAAATAGTGTCTCTCGTCATTGGTATCTTGTTTTCCTTATCTTGATACCCAAAGCTAGACTGATATATTTCCTTTCCCTTATGTAAAACCAATGTATTTGCACCAGCAATAAAATCTCTTTTGATTGCACCCTCTATAATGTCGTCCATAGCCTTCTTATAATCAAATTTTCCTTTTGTTATCATTCCTCTATCATTCCTTCCTCGGCTGCGCGTACCTGACAGCCTTCCTTTGCTGAACCTATAATACAAATTTCAGGTGATTGATTATCCACACAAAAATCACAAGCAGGACATGGAAGCTCCTGTCCACCTAGCGATCTTGGAATCCCTTCATTTATGGTATTATGTTTACAGTCCTTGCACCAGCACTGCTTGCAGGCTTCAAACTTGCCTGCCGAAGTAACCTTATCTATTTTTATAGCTCCCTTTACTTCTTTTATTGGTGTTTCTTGGCTTTCCTCTTCTTGCCCAAACATTTCAAAAAGATTTAACTGTCCCTCTATCATTCGTTTGCTCTTACCCATAAATTAATCCTCCTACATTTCCTAAGAAATGCTCGCCATACTGCTTAAATTGGAAAATTTCCTTCATGCTACATTTTAACACTTTAACTAAAAATAAGCAAAAAAAATCCTAGAGAAGAAGGTTAATTACCTTCTCCTCCAGGACCATCTTTTCTTGGGCGTTCATCTGGAATCATATCCGTTTGTGGCAAATCCACTTCTGGAATGTCATCGTCATCGTAATCGTAATCGTCCTCATATGCATCTAGTGGAACTTCTCCGGTTGGTGTAACCTTGATGTCATCAAAATCCATTTTTCCATTCCTACCTTTCTATATTCCCCGCTTTATTTCCAGGGCTTACCATAAGGATGGGCAAGAATTGGAAAAGTATACATTACTTATATCTTAAAACAAACACATAAGTCCCTTCTTTTTTAGAAATCTCAAATTTCTCTAAAAGTCGAAAATCTGTCCGTTGGATTAAGTGCTCTACAAGATAACTATCATGAGAATATAACACCACCAACGCACCAGCATTCAAATGCTGTGGAAGCTTACGAAAAAATCCTTCATAGATGTCAACTATTTCATCTTCTGTAATTCTTCCAATTTCAAATGGCATATCTGTAATAACTTCATCAAATAAATAATCATGTTTAAATTCGAAGAAATCACGATTGATATAGTGAATGGTCTGCTTTGCCACCTCAGTATTTTCCTTAGCCTTCAAAATGGCATCTTCTAAAATATCAATACCATAGGTGGTATTGGCTCTTACCGCCTTATGGCGCTCTATGAGCATCGTGCCCACACCACAAAATGGATCTAAAACCTGAGCGTCCATTTTCATATATTTCTTAGCTAGCGCTACCGTAAGTGCTGCATTTGCTGGTCTAATACTAGTTGGTATCACTTCTTTTCGATACGTAAATCTCCTATCCTTTAAAGTGAATAACTTTATCATGAAATTACAGTTTTCTTGATTATCCTCAATCAAGCGAATTTCAAATTCATAATTGTCCGTGCTATTAATCAGTTTTCGATTAGATAGCTTTTCAATCCCTGCAGACAGCTTCTTTAAAAAGGTGCTCTTATCTCTAAGAGACCTTTTCGTTTTCATTTCTAAGCGGAAATAGTAAGGTGCCTCCCCCTCATGTGCATTTTCCAAAAAAGAAAGCAAACTGGAATGAACAATGGTTTCTGCCACTGCACCCGACTCCATTGGGCACGCATTCATCCCTTTAACTAGGAACAATAGCTCTTGATAGGTTCTTATTTCCCTAAGCCAATTAAGGTTCGTGACTTTAGCTCTCACCCCCACCTTGGTTTGCTCCACCTTTGAGCTAGGTTCTATTTCCAAAAGCTCCCTCGCTACAATTTCTGTAAAATTTCGATTGGTAAGTAGCAAAATATCATAGGGCTTATCCCATCCTGTAAATGTATGCTCTGCCGTTCCCTCCAAACCTATTATCAGGTTCGATAATTCTCTAAGCTCTTCCGATATATGCTTTTCATTTTCTATTGTTAATTCTATTGCCTTTAGTTGCTCAAGCTGTTTCTTTATATCGTCCAAATAATCATGATAATTAAAGCTACCCATAGCAGACAGGTACGCACTCTTCACAAATCTCTGCTTCTCATTTATATATGCATTCCATATAGGCTCGAGAAATTCGTGTATCCCTAAATCCCCCATCAGTAACGCGGCATTTTTTCGGGTCTTGGCATCCTCTGATTCCAGTAGCCCAATTAACACGTCCTCTTTATCCTCTATTATGTCATACATATCTTGCAGATTATCGTCATCTTTTATTGCTTCTCTTATTCTGCTTAGGCTTTGTCTTACCTCCTGGCCTTCCAGGATATTTTTCCATTCTTTTTTTATCATAATTCTCCTTATGGATTCTATACTATAATGCCGGGGCAAAAAATATTTGCCCCACTAATACTCTAATTATAAGAACCCACATGACCAAAGTAAAGGGAATTAATAAATTTCGTATTCTTTTTCACCTCTTATAAATACTGGGATTATCTCTAGAGGCGCATCCACAGTCACATATGTTCCACCCTCATAGACCTTTTTGCTTTTCGCATCTGTCCACTTAGTGCCCTTTGGCAGATAAACCTTTCTAGTTCTCTCTCCCATTTCCATCACTGGCGCAACTAATAGGTCTGGCCCAAACATATATTGGTCTTCTACTTCCCAGCACTGCTTATCCTCTGAGAAATCAAAGAACATAGGTCTCATAACAGGTGCACCTGTTTTGCTTGCTTCCTCCATACATTCACGAATATATGGGCGAAGCTTTTCACGGATAAATAAATACTGCTTTAGTATTTCATAATTATCCTCACCAAAACTCCAAATTTCGTTGTCTTGGCCTGATGTTAGCTGACGCACATTGTCAATAAATTCCTGTTCTCTTTCGTACCACGGAGAACGTTCTCCATGCATACGAAATACTGGGCAAAAAGCTCCCCATGCAAACCAACGAACTAAAAGCTCTTTAAAATAAGGGTCTGTAATATCTCCACCTACAAAACCGCCGATATCTGAAGTCCACCACGGAATACCTGCCATACCCATATTAAGTCCTGCTTGTAGCTGCTCTCTCATGGCACGGAAGGAGGAATGAATATCTCCCGACCAAGTAAGAACTCCATATTTCTGACTTCCAGCCCATGCACAACGCACCAATGACATAATCTCTTTCTCACCAGTTTCTTTTAATCCATCATAAAATCCTTTTGCATACATGAGTGGATAGATATTCGTACACTGTAGTGCTGGTCCCGCATAATAGCGATAATTATCGAAATCATATGGTCCATACTCTGGTTCTGCTTCATCTAGCCAAAAGATACGAATTCCTTTGTCATAATAATTTTTCTTACATTTATCCCACACAAATTTCTGTGCCCCTGGATGAGTTGCGTCATAAAATACGGTATTCCCCATCCATGTCATGTGATTAGAGTTTCCTCTATCCGCGCGAACCAAATAACCCTTGCTGTTCATTTCACCAAAATTTTCGCATCGTTCATCAATGGTTGGCCATACCGAAACAACCGTTTCAATTCCTAGCTCTTTAAGTTCCTTTACCATGGCATCAGGATCTGGCCAGTCTCTTGGCTCGAATTTGAAATCACCCTGCATGGTCCAGTGGAAAAAGTCCACAACAATGGCATCCATAGGAAGCCCTCTTTTTTTATGTTCCCTAGCTACCGCTAGTATTTCCTCTTGATTACGGTAACGAAGCTTGCATTGCCAGTAGCCTAGTCCAAACTCCGGCATCATCGGTGTTCTTCCCGTTACATCACTATATTGTTTTTCTATTTCTGCTGGTGTATCACCAGCAGTTATGTAATAGTCTAATTTTCTTGTAGTCTTTGCATACCACTCTGTTTTATTGGCACCAAAAGAAGCTGTTCCAATTGCCGGATTATTCCAGAAAAAGCCATAACCCCTGCTAGATACATAAAAAGGAACACTAGCCTGTGAATTACGATGTGCAAGCTCTAATAAAGCGCCTTTTTTATTTAGATTTTTTTCTTGATACTGACCCATGCCAAATATCTTTTCATCATCAAAGGCTTCAAATCTAGCTGTCAGCTCATAATCTGTGCTGCCCTGAATAGGTCTCATTTCCCTTGCCTCTATACGAATAGGCACACAGTAACGATTAATTCTATTTCTGTTTCTCCAATATTCTTCGGTTAAAAGCTCACCCTTTTGATTGTAAAAGCTAAGCCAGCCCTCTTGATTAATTTTCGCCGTAATCTTTCCGTTTCTCAGCGTTGCAATTACTCCATTTTGGTGATACTTCTGCCACTCCTCCCCTTTATACCAAGGGTCTGTAACATCTATTTCTTCAAAGGATATATCAACTTCACTCTCTTTTACTTTTTCACAAAGTGCCCAATCATTGGCATCCATCTGTGCCTCACAGGTCATACGTACGCGAAGTGCATTCTCCCCCCAAGGTTCTACCCAAACCTGAGACATTCCATTTTCTATAATTAGTCTGTTATTTTCTTGCCTAATTGCCATTTTTCTACCTCCCTTACCAGCTATGAATTTATTATAAAATGAGATGTACTTTTCGTATACCTTGCTTTTTCTATCTTTTCTGCTTGCAATTTTGGATATGTAGGTGAATACTTGCACATAACAGCAAAAAAATATATAATTAATTTTATATGAATTTTAGCGATTAATTTAATTGGGGGCCTTAAAATGGGAAAAGTAAGAATTGTTGCAGATAGTACCTGCGATTTGACAAGAGACTTAATTGAACAATATGATATTCATATCATTCCACTTTGCATTATTATGGGTGAAAACAGCTATTATGACGGCGAAGAGATTTCGCCTGATGAAATCTACACTTGGGCCGATGCTAACAAAACCACACCAAAAACCGCCGCTGTTTCATTTGAATATGCCGACAAAGTTTTAAGACCATTCATGGATGCAGACGATGATATTATCTTCCTTGGCATCTCTGAAAAAATGAGCACCACTTGTAATGTTATTCGTTTAATTGCAAGTGATAATGACTACACCAAACTGCATGTTATTGATTCTATGAACCTATCCACAGGCATTGGTTTACAAGTGCTATATGCTGCCGAGTTAGCTGCTGCTGGACAAACTGCCGAGGAAATTGTTTCTCTAGTAGAAGCAAGACGCGATAAGGTAAGTGCCAGCTTTGTTGTAGAAACACTTACTTATTTAGAAAGAGGTGGCAGATGCAGTGCTGTTACCGCACTCCTTGCTAACACCTTAAAGTTAAAACCAGAAATTGTGGTGGAAGACGGTAAGATGGATGTTTCAAAAAAATATCGAGGAAAGCAGGCTTCTGTTGTTCTAAAATATGTGACAGACCTAGAAGCCATGTTAGTAAAGGCCGATGCAACACGTGTGTTTGTAACCCATTCGGGCTGTGACGTAGAAGTTGTAGAATCTGTTATTACTTATCTAAGTAGTCTTGGACATTTCAAAAATATATACGAGACCAGAGCAGGTGGAGTTATCTCCAGCCACTGTGGTCCCGGTACATTAGGCGTTTTATTTTATAAAGGATAAGGTCATTATACTTTTTCTTCTTGATAATTCATCTGTTTCTTTAGCTTCTTATAAACCACAAAGAAGGCTGGAATCAAAAAGGCATCTGCCAGAATCCATGCGATTGGATTTGCAAAGGGTACTATAGTGAATTTAAATATAGGAACTAATGCAAATCCTACCGCTGCCCTTGCTATCATCTCAAACACTCCCGAAAAAATTGCAAACCGCGGGAAGCCGATTCCTTGTATCATAAATCTTACAATATTTACTAGTGCCAAAAAGAAATAAAATGCCGTATTAATGATCATAAAATATTTTACATTACTTATAATTTGTGGTGCTTCTTTACCTACAAAAAGACCTGCTAGCTGGTTGCCAAATACAAGTATAACTAAGAATGCAATCACCGAATAGCCCGCTCCTAAAAGCACACAAGATCTTAGTCCCGTTCCTATACGATTAAGCTTCTTTGCTCCTACATTTTGGCCACCATAGGTTGCCATGGTGGAACCCATAGCATCAAATGGGCAGGCTAAGAATCCATTGATTTTTGCCGCTGCTGCAACAGATGCTACTGCGTCTGAGCCCAGAGAGTTTACCGCCGATTGTAAAATAACACTACCTATGGCTGTAATGGAATACTGTAGCCCCATTGGAATACCCATGTTGCACAAGACTCCCATCATATACCCATCTAGTTTCCACTCTTCTTTTGATAGATGAAGAATCTCAAACTTCTTTATAATGAAAATCAAACATAAAATTCCTGAAATTCCTTGAGAAATTACTGTTGCTAGCGCAGCTCCACGTACACCCATTTGAAGATTAATAATAAAATACAAGTCTAAGCCTATATTTAAAAACGAAGAAATCACTAAGAATATAACTGGTGTCTTACTATCCCCCATAGCTCTAATCATGCCCGCCAAAATATTATATAGAAAGGTAACTGGAATTCCCATAAAAATAATCACTATATAAGAATGTGCTTCATCGATAATATTGGTTGGCGTTTGCATAAGATTTAAGATTCCTCTGCAAAAAAATACTGTCAGGGCAGTAAGCACTATTGCAAAAGCCACTGCAAGCCAAGTACAATTTGCCACATATTTTCTCAGACCAACATAATCTCCCGCACCGAATTTATGAGAAATAGGGATAGAAAAGCCGCTACATACGCCCATACAAAATCCAATAACTAAAAAGTTAATAGATCCCGTTGAGCCAACCGCCGCCAGAGAATCCACCCCTAAGTATCTTCCAACGATTACCATATCTACTAAATTATAAAATTGTTGAAACAAAAATCCGCATAGAAGAGGTATGGAAAATCCTAAGATTAACTTCATTGGTTTTCCCTCTGTCATATCCTTTGTCATAGCTTGCACCTTTCTAAACCACACAGATAAATTTGAACGGGTAAAAGCAGCCTGCCACAGACAGACTGCCAAACCCAAACACCTATTTATAATCCACTAAGTAATGAAACTTAAGAATTACCTGATTTTATGCATATCATACCTAAGTACCATACTTTTTTCAAGCCCTTCTGTTAATAATGGTTGAAAATGCCTAAAATTACCAAGATTTGCATAGTTTTATGCAAATGGATTCTCT
>JAVBUZ010000027.1:0-4063 GCA_031554725.1 Lachnospiraceae bacterium
AAAAACCTAGGTTATAACATGATTTTATTTATGGCAGCACTTGCCAATATTCCACAGGATATAATAGAGGTTGCAAAGCTTGAAAGCGCAACACAGCTACAAACCTTCTTTTATATAAAAATGAGATATTTGTCGTCAACAATTTTATTTGTGACGATTATGTCACTTATTAACTCGTTTAAGGTGTTTAGAGAAATTTATCTTTTAACAGATGATTATCCATATGATACGGTATATATGTTACAGCATTTTATGAATAACGCATTTCGATCGTTAGATTATCAGAAGCTTTCAGCGGCAGCAATCTTAATGTCGTTAGCAATGATTGTTATCATTGGCATAATGTTTCTAGTTGAAAATTGGTTTGGAAAGGACGTGGAAGGGTGAAAAGAGAAAAAAAATCTACATTGTCGCGTCCAAGTATGAAAAGAACCAAGAATGTGGCAACCAAGAAAAAAGTAGTAAAGAACGTCAAGATTGCTGTGGCAACGATGATAGCGGCGACCTTTGCGATTCTGTTTTTAATGCCGATTGTCCTTACAATTACCAATTCCTTTATGTCACAGGCGGAAATTTCATCTAATTATGGTTCGGTTTTTGCAACGACAGAAAAAGGTGGCAAGGTATATATTTCAGAAAAGGTCAATTTAAAGTTTATACCAGATATGGTATCCTTTAAACAATATATTACGGTACTACTAAAAAGTCCTGATTATTTACTTAAATTTTGGAACTCGGTTGTATTAGTCGGGCCTATTGTACTATTTCAATTATTAGTAGCATCCCTAGCCTCGTATGGGCTTACGCGGTACAGGGGAAGGCTAAGGGAAATAATCTTTTTCTCATATATCATATTGATGCTGATGCCATACCAAGTAACGCTTGTACCTAACTATTTAGTTTCCAATTGGCTACATATTCTAGATACATACTGGTCCATTTGGCTACCAGCGATATTTTCTCCATTTGCAGTATTTTTGCTTACAAAGTTTATGCGGCGTATTCCCACATCTTTTATTGAAGCAGCACAAATTGATGGAGCAGGTGAGTGGCAAATATTTAGACGGATTTGCATGCCGTTATGTAAAGGTGCATTATGTTCAGCCGCGATTTTAGTATTTATTGATTATTGGAATATGGTTGAACAGCCTTTAATATTACTTGCGGATTCAGAGAAGCATCCGCTATCCGTTTTTCTTAGTAAGATTAATGCTGGGGAAATCGGGCTAGCATTCGCAGTGGCAACCATTTATATGGTTCCAAGTTTATTTGTATTTTTATATGGAGAAGAATACCTAGTAGATGGAATTACCTATCAAGGTGGAATAAAGGGATAATAGGGAGGATAAGATGAACGAGGAAAACAGAAAAAAGAGAGAATGGGTGAAGTCAGCGGCGATAGTATTTTTATCGGTTATGTTGTTATTGACATTCTTTTCTCAAACAATAATGAATTACTCACTACCACAGGTGGCAACACAAAGAATACAATCAGGAACGATTACCGCTAAGATAAGAGGAACTGGTACAGTAGAGAGTGGCGAACTTTATAATGTAGAGGTAACACAAGTACGAAAAATAGCTAGTATTGCAACTAGAGTTGGGGATGAAGTTGAAATCGGTGACATAATCTTATACTTGGAAGATAAGGAAAGTGAAGAGCTAAAAACAGCACAAGATACGTTAGAAGCGCTAGAATTAAGCTTTTCTAAGCTTCTTTTAACAAGTGATATTGATGCAGGAATTTTAAACAATATTCAAAATGGAAGAATAACCTCCTTAGCAGAATATCAAAATAAAATATTGGCAGCCAAATCGGCAATTGCCACAGCCCAAAAAGATGTAGATTATTGGACGGAAAGGGCGACTGCATTTGAGAATCAGATAAAAATCAGCTCCAATGTTACAGTTAATACATTAGAAGAGCAAAAAGCTTTAAATGAAGCGACTACAAATTTGGCGAATGCAAAATTGGCATTGGAAAATGCAGAAATTTATATTAGACAAGTAAGTGGCGGAGATGCGGCGACCGTAGCAGCAGCCGATGCAGAGTTAGTTAGGGCTGAAAAAGCAGTTGATGAATGGACGAAAAGAGTAAATAGCTGTCAGGTAGCTTTAAATACTGCTCAGATAAAGGTATCCAATGCCAACGCGGAAAGTACTTCTACAGTAGCTAATTTAAATGCGCAGCTTGCAGTGATAAATACCAACCTATCAGCAGCAAAAGCTACGTTAGCAGAGAAGGAAAGTGTTTATAGCGGATTAGTAGGAAACGTAAATACAGAATATGATTTAAATGATAAGGTTCAACAAATTCAAAATCAAAAAGAATTAATTGCAGAACTTCATGCTGATTCGGTAGGTAGTACAGTAAAAGCAAGTATTGCAGGCACCATAACGGCAATAAACGTTATAGCCGGAGGAAGTACCAGTCCGAGTATTCCTGTGGCAACAATACAGCCAGCAGGAAAAGGATATACCGTAAGTCTTTCAGTTACGAATGAGCAGGCAGATCGAATTAATGTAGGTGATCCAGCTGAATTAGTTAATTCATGGTGGTATAGCAACATTAAAGCAACTGTAGCAGGCAAAAAGCCAGATACAACAGACCCGACGAAGAAAAAGCTAGTTATTTTAAATTTGACGGGTGATTTAACCGCGGGACAATATCTAAGCTTTTCTATTGGTCAGAAGAGTGCAAGCTACGATAAGATTGTTCCTAATAGTGCAATTCGTGAAGATAATAATGGAAAGTTTATTCTTATTATTCAGCAAAAGAGTAGCCCACTTGGAAACAGATATGTTGCAACTCGCGTGGATATAGAGGTTCTTGCTTCAGATGATACACAATCTGCTGTTTCAGGTGCCTTAATAGGGTATGAGGATGTAATTACGACATCTACAAAACCATTAGAAACAGGACAATTGGTGAGATTACCTGATTAAGGAGGCAAACGTGAATAAGATTACGAGGTGGATTCAAAACCTAAGTCGAAGGCAGATTATTCTAGGACTTACAGGTTTGGCATCCTTTATAATATTTTTGGTTATTTTAAGTATTAGTAATCACCTTTCTGGTTCTCAGGATACACAGAACATGTCAAAACGTTGGTCAAACAAGAAAAATGTAGCACAGGTATCTTGCTTTTTTTCACAGAATGTAGGCATGAGTGAAGATTCAATTACCCAATTTGAATATGATCTTAAGAAGGCACTTATAGAAGCATCTATTGTGAATGAATCAGAAAATGAAAGTGCTCGCTTATGGGCGGATACTTATAGTGCAACGGGGACAATAACAATTGCTAGCACAAAAACATCTACCAAAGTAAATGCCATTGGAATAGGAGGAGATTTCTTCCTGTTTCATCCCATAGAACTTGTTTCAGGCTCTTTCTTTTCGGGAAATGATGTGATGCAGGACTATGTCATTATTGATGAGGACGCGGCATGGCAATTATATGGCTCCAGCGATGTGGCTGGCCAATGGGTAACCATTGGAAATGTACCACATATGATTGCGGGCGTAGTAAAAAGAGAAACAGGAAAAATTGCCGAGGCGGCAGGTTTGGAAACCTCGACAGCCTATGTGTCCTATAATACCCTAAGTAATTATGGAACAGCCAATAAAATAGGGCATTTTGAAATTGTTATGCCAAATCCAGTAAAGGGATATGCCTTGGAATACGTGAAAAGTCACATAGGAACGCAGGAGACAGAAATAGAAATAGTGGAAAATGGAAGTCGCTATAATTTGCTTCCATCCTTAACTAGAATATTGGAATTTGGAACTCGTTCCATGAATGGAAAAGCGATTATTTATCCATATTGGGAAAATATAGCTAGGGGCTATGAGGATGTTTTGACTTTGCTACTAATTGTAGAAATTGTGTTTTTAGTTTATCCTTCCATACTTCTTGCAATTGCCATTATTTTGGCATGGAAGCATAAGAAGTGGACTGCAAAAAGTGTATTTTTGTTCTTACAGGATAAGTGGGAAAGAAGAGAAAAACTAAGGTTTACTAGAAAAAAGAGGGAAGAAGATTATGAAGAAGAATTATTT
>JAVBUZ010000012.1:0-6709 GCA_031554725.1 Lachnospiraceae bacterium
AGTAATAAAAAAGTGTATGGATAAACATTGGAGGGACAGATGGGTAGATTACCTTGGAAAAAAATAAAATCAGCACTTCTACGAGAACTGCTTGTAGCATTTGTGACAGCAACCATTTGCCTAACATGTGTATCCTTTTACATATTTGACAAGTCATTACCTGTTGTTATTGCGGCTAGTCCTGCGGAGATGGCTTTACAGCATCGAGAAGACTTTATTGCAGAATTTAGCAAGGACGAACAAGGGGAGTATGTTGTATGGAGTATAGAAGGAAGCAAGCGTAATTTAAGTATAGGTGACTTTGTAACTTTGAAAGTTATACAGACAAGACATGAAAAGAATGGCTTGGGTTTGATAAAGCCGTCTTATCAGATGATAAAAAGCTGTGAAGTGCCTATAGAAGAGATAACATATGCCAAGTATAATGATTCAAATGGAAATCCGATTACGGAATATACGTTTACAGCATATGTGGAAGATGTAATTGCAGAGGATGCCATTTTTTTTATTAATGTGCCATACGAAGGCCAAGAGCAATCATTTGTACTACCTGCAGATTGTGTAAAGGGTGATTTGAGTGGCAGTGGAAATACAGTTACAATATGTGAAATAAAAGAAAGACTTATGCCATGGGGATACACTAGCTATGTTAAGGAAGTGTTAGTAGAAGTGATAGAAAGAAACCAAGAATATATCGCAGTTAGATTCTTTCCAGGAGAAATTTTTTTGAGAAATGCATCTTCTTATGAATTAAATGATGGCGATTGGGTTAAAGTGCAACAGTAATAAAGCATTGCGGTTGATTTTATATTTTAAAGTTTTTAAAGAAAAAAGAAATTTAATTGTTTATAGATAGAATAACAAAAATACTATTCCTTATGAGCAGTGTAGAAAAACGTTGGTACTTAAATCTGGTATTCTCAGATTTTATGTACCATTACGTTTTTCTTCAAACGAAAGTGGCTGCTCAGTGGAATAGTATTTTGTTATGACTCTTTACAACTAAATTTCTTTTTATTATATAAATCATTAAAATGTTAAATTCTACTCATAATCCGCAATATCATAAATAAGCTTCTCAGTCGCTTCCCATCCAAGGCAAGGATCGGTAATAGACTTACCATAGACACCGCCGCCAACCTTCTGGCAACCTTCCTCTAGGTAGCTT
Organism: Lachnospiraceae bacterium; assembly: GCA_031554725.1. Taxonomy (GTDB): domain Bacteria; phylum Bacillota; class Clostridia; order Lachnospirales; family Lachnospiraceae; genus JAVBUZ01. Next base: position 1,169 of record JAVBUZ010000012.1, read on the forward strand.
TCTACCATAACACCCTTTACAAGAGAGTGAATATCAGAGCTTAATTTACGGCTATGCATTACCTCTTTTACAATACGAACCTGCTGTTCATATAACTTGTTTGAATTATTATGATTGGCATCAATAATACATGCAGGATTTACTAGGTCACGTTCGTTATATAAAGTAAGAACTGTGTTTAAATCCTCATAATGGTAGTTAGGAATAGAACGACCATATTTATTTACAGCGCCGCGAAGAACGGTATGAGCTAGAGGGTTTCCAGTCGTGTTTACTTCCCAGCCACGATAAATGAAGGAGTGTTCCTTCTGGGCAGCATAAACGGAATTTAACATTACAGAGAAGTCACCACTTGTAGGGTTTTTCATACCTGCAGGAACATCAAAGCCACTTACGGTTAAACGATGCTGCTGATCTTCAACAGAACGAGCACCAATAGCTACATAGGATAAAATATCTGAAACATAATGCCAGTTTTCAGGATAGAGCATTTCATCGGCAGCAGTTAGTCCACTTTCTTGAATGGCACGAATTTGCATTCTTCTCATGGCAACAAGACCAGCTAAAAAGTCTGGCTTTTTCTCAGGGTCTGGCTGAGAAGCAATACCCTTATAGCCTTCACCAGTGGTACGTGGCTTATTGGTGTAGATTCTAGGAATAAGAATTAACTTATCTTTAACCTTTTCATTTACCTTTGCAAGTCTGCTTACATATTCGCAAACAGAGTCCTCGTTATCTGCGGAACAAGGCCCAATAATTACTAAAAATTTATTGCTATTACCAGTGATTACATCTCTGATTTCAGCATCTCTTTTTGCTTTAAGTTCTACCAACTCGGCCGGAACTGGATAATCCTCACGGATTTCTTCTGGTGTAGGTAGCTTTTGTATAAATTCGAAACTCATCTTAATCCTCCGCTAAAAACGCTTTTCCCTCTTTTATTTATTACATAAAACAGCTATTATTATAAGGGAAGATGTGGGAAGTTGCAAGTAAAAGAAGGAAAAGAAAAGTTTGCAACTTATATCAAGCAAGAGAAGTGATATGAGACTATAATTTATACAAGAGCAAAGGGAGGAGCTATCGTGTCGCTAAATACTGTAAAAGATATGGTAAACTGGGTAGAAGAGAATATGAATGGAGAACCTACATTAGTGAAAATGGCAGAGTATGTGGGATATTCTTCTTATTATTGTTCGGCAAAGTTTCATGAGCACGTGGGCTGTTCTTTTAAAGAATATGTATTAAAACGTAAGCTAAGTATGGCAACCATAGAACTTGAGGAAACGGATAAGCGTATTGTTGATGTAGCAGTTTGTTATGGTTTTTCGTCTCATGAAGCATTTACCAGAGCATTTGTAAAACAGTACGGAGTGTCACCTAAAGAATATAGGTCTAAGAAGCCCAATCTTATCCTTAAGGAAAAAGCAAGCGTGCAGTATGAACCCCTTTGCTAAAAAATAGCGAAGGGATTTTTTTATGGATAGAAATGTTAAGTGTTTGATGCCACAGCAGTATATGCTAAAAAATGAAGAACAAATAAAGGGCATTAGAGAAAGTGGAAGACGTAATATTGAAGTGTTAAATTACATAGAAGAAAATATAAAAGTAGGTATGAATACAGCAGAAATCGATAGGCTGGTATATGAAAAGACAGTAAAGCTAGGTGCTATGCCTGCGCCCCTCAACTATGAAGGGTTTCCTAAGAGTGTTTGTACTTCTATAAATGAGCAGGTTTGTCATGGGATTCCTTCTAAGAAAACATTTCTAAAGGAGGGAGACATTATAAACATTGACGCCTCTACAATTTATAAAGGCTATTTTTCGGACTCTTCTCGCATGTTTTGTATAGGACAGGTGAACCCTGAAAGAAAAAGATTGGTGGAGTGTGCCAAACGCTGTGTAGAGCTAGGAAGAGAGCAAGCAAGACCGTTTGGTTTTTTGGGAGATATAGGACAGGTAATTTCGGATTATGCAACAAAATCAGGTTATTCTGTGGTAAGAGAAGTGGGAGGACATGGAATCGGGCTGGAATTTCATGAGGAACCGTGGATAAGTTATGTGACTAAAAAAGGAACGGGCATGCTTATGGTTCCAGGAATGGTTTTTACCATTGAGCCGATGATTAACATGGGCACACATAGAGTAAAGCTGGACAAAAGAAATGGCTTTACAATCTATACAGCCGATGGAGAACCATCGGCCCAGTGGGAAATACAGATTGTTATTACAGAAAATGGAAATGAGATACTAGCTTATTAAATTATTCTCTCGTATAGTATTTTACGGCAAGCACCTCTAGACCAGTAGTAGATAAGTGACTGATAAGTAGTCCCCATAAGTACCCTTCAATACCAAAACGAGGGATAAAGAGGAACACAAAAAGTAAACGAATGCCAAGGGCGGCAACATTTAAAACAAAGGTAACCCCGGTTTTGCCCAGTCCATGTAAAATGCTAGACATAGTAGCGGAAATATATAGGAAGGGGCAAATAAAGCTTAAAGTGAGAATAAAATGCCCAGCTAAACGGCTTTCAAATAAGAAGTTGCCTGCCCACCTTCCGGCAAGTAAAAAGGTACATGTGCAAAAGGCTCCAAAAAGGGAGCAAAAGACTAAGGAGGTATGGGTAGCTCGCCTTACCCCAGCCTTGTTTCCATTATCCTGAGCCTCAGAAACCAGTGGTAGCAAAAGTACGCATATGGAATTGGTAAGGGCAGAAGGGAAAAAAATAAGTGGCATAGCCATACCAGTTAAAACACCGTAGACGCTTAGAGCAGTAGCAGTATCATATCCATAGGCCTGCAATTGATTTGGAATTTGTATGGCTTCCACACTTTGTAAAAGGTTAATGACAATGCGAGTGGTAGAAAGGGGAATAGCCATGCCCATAAGGTTCTTTAAAGTCTGATAGTAGGAGGGAGGAGACATAACCCTGCTAAGTGCATTGGAAAGTGGTGCCTTACCAGATAGCTTATGAAAACGTAGAAAGATGGCAATAATGGAAATAACCATTGCAAAGCCTTCTCCAATTACAAGACCAATAACAGCGACATTAATAGTTGGTTTTACAAACAGCTCATTAGCAGCGTGGCTTGCCAAATAAACGCAGGCAATACGACATAGCTGTTCGGCTAACTGTGTGGAAGAAGGTAGCCCTGTTTTTTTGATGCCATAAAAATATCCGTTGATACAAGAGTGTACAGCGCCTAGGGGGATGGAAAGGGCAATAATGCGGAGCATGGAAGCCGTTCTAGGCTCTAACAAAAACTTAGATGCGATGATCTCGGAAAAAGAGTATGTAATAAAGGCGCAGATGGAGGATAAAATAATGGAAACAAATAGGCCAGTTGTTAAAATACGAAAAGAAGACTTATAATCCTTGGTAGAAGTCTCGGAAGCCACATATTTGGAAATTGCAGTTTGCAGTCCGGCTGCAGAAATAGAAAAGGTTAGAGCCAGCACAGGACCAAGAAGCTGGTAGATGCCCATACCTTCCTCACCAAAGAGCCTTGATAAATAAATTCGATAAAAAAAACCAATTAATCGACTTACCATGCCAGTTAGTGTTAAAATAATAGTACCTGTTATAAGGGGATTTTTCTTTTTAAGCATAAAAGATCTCCGCTGTGGCAGGGAGCCACCTTAAATCTTAAAATAGTATATGCAATAAAAAAAAAATCAGAAGAAAAACAGATGGGAAAGCTTATTGATATATGTTATCAATAACTACATTGACAGAATATTTGTAGAGTGTTATATTTAAAACACTTCAAAACGAAGTGGATTACTAGGAATTGTAGCGATGGAGGTTTATAATGATATATTTAGATAATGCAGCAACAACAAAAACATCAAGTGCGGTAATTGAAGCAATGGTGCCATATTTTGGAGAATATTATGGGAACCCAAGTAGCATATATAGCTTATCCACACAGAGCAAAAAGGCAATTAATCAAGCAAGGGATATTATTGCAAAGAGCCTTAATGCTCAGACCAATGAAATTTACTTTACAGCAGGTGGCTCAGAGTCAGATAACTGGGCATTGATTGCTACGGCTGAAGCCTATCAGGCAAAGGGAAAGCATATCATTACTACCAAGATAGAGCATCATGCTATTTTGCATACCTGCAAGTATTTAGAACAAAGAGGCTTTGAAGTCACTTATCTTGATGTAGATGAGTTTGGCTTAGTTTCTGTTGAAGAATTAAAAAGAGCCATTAGGTCAGATACCATTTTGATATCGATTATGTTTGCAAATAATGAAATAGGCACTATCGAGCCAATTAAAGAGATTGGTGAGCTTGCAAAGGAAAAAGGAATTTTGTTTCACACGGATGCAGTACAAGCCTACGGTCATGTGCCGATTTCACTAGAGGAGTATCATATTGACATGCTTAGTGCCAGTGGACATAAGCTAAACGGACCGAAAGGAATTGGCTTCTTATACATTAGTAAAAATGCCAAGATTCGTTCCTTCATTCATGGTGGGGCGCAGGAAAGAAGTAGAAGAGCAGGGACCGAAAATGTGCCTGCGATTGTGGGACTTTCGGTAGCGGTAGAAAGAGCCTTCCAGTTTATGCATGAGCATCAAGAAAAAGAAGTGGAGCTAAGGGACTATTTAATTCAAAAAATAGAAGCGGAAATCCCTTATTGCAAGTTAAACGGACATAGAACAAAACGCCTTTCCAATAATGTGAACTTTAGCTTTGAATTCATTGAAGGTGAATCGCTACTAATCTTGTTAGATCAAAAGGGAATATGTGCATCAAGTGGTTCTGCATGTACTTCGGGCTCACTAGACCCATCCCATGTACTGTTGGCAATTGGCTTACCTCATGATAAGGCTCATGGTTCTTTACGTTTAACCTTAAGCGCGGAAAATACTAGGGATGAATTAGATTTCACCGTAGAATCGGTAAAGACTATTGTTGAGCGACTTAGAAATATGTCCCCTTTATTTGAAGATTTTTTACAACAGCAGAAATAGTAGTAGCGCTTAATAGAAAGTGCTTGGAGGAAAGATATGTATAGTGAAAAAGTGATGGAACATTTTAATAACCCACAGAACGTGGGAGTGATAGAAGATGCTAGTGGTGTCGGCACCGTAGGAAATGCAAAGTGTGGCGATATCATGAGAATGTATTTGGATGTAGATGATGATGGAATTATTCAGGACGTGAAATTTAAAACCTTTGGCTGTGGCGCGGCAGTGGCTACAAGCAGTATGGCAACCGTACTAGTAAAAGGAAAAAGTGTGGTGGAAGCTCTGCAGGTCACCAATAAGGCAGTCATGGAGGCATTAGATGGCTTACCACCTGTAAAAGTGCATTGCTCATTGCTAGCAGAGGAAGCTATTCACGCAGCGTTATGGGATTATGCTCAAAAAAGAGGTATTGTGATAGAAGGACTAAAAGAGCCTAAAGCAGACATTCATGATGGTGAAGAAGAAAAAGACGAATAAATATGCAATAAAATAAAAAATATATAGTGATATGGAATGAACCATGATAAAATAAATCCAGCAAAACAAAAAACATAT
>JAVBUZ010000140.1:0-16477 GCA_031554725.1 Lachnospiraceae bacterium
TTTTCTGCAAAGAAGAGCCTAATTGTAACTGGAAGAATGACAAGAAGAATTTACAGATAAAATATTAAAGATGAATTTAAGGGTAAGGATTCATGGAGGATAGTGTAAGGATGAGAATTGGGAACAAAGAGTTTCAGACAAGTAAAAGAACATATGTAATGGGAATCCTTAACCTTACTCCAGATTCCTTTTCTGATGGCGGAAGCTGGCAGGAGAAGGACAAGATTTTAAAGCGCGTAGAAGAAATGTGCACAGAAGGTATGGATATATTGGATATTGGCGGAGAATCCACTAGACCAGGCTTTACCCTTGTTTCAGATGAAGAAGAAATATCACGTGTTATTCCAATGATTGAGGCAGTTAAAACAAGATTTGATGTGCCTATTTCGTTAGATACATATAAAAGCAGTGTGGCAAAGGCGGGAATACTAGCGGGAATAGATTTAGTTAATGATATTTGGGGGCTAAAGTATGACAAGGATATGGCAAGCACCATAGCCGAAAGCGGTTTGGCATGCTGTCTTATGCACAACCGTAAGGAAAGCACTTATGTTGATTTTATGCAGGATGTGGCAGCTGATTTGGCGGAGAGCTTACAGCTTGCAGAAAAAGCAGGAATCTCAGAGGAAAAAATTATTTTAGACCCAGGTGTGGGCTTTGCGAAAAGCTATGAAAATAATCTGGAGATTTTAAATAGCCTGGAGGAACTAAAAATATTGGGATGTCCTATTTTACTAGGTGCAAGCAGAAAATCAGTGATTGGACAAACCCTGGACTTGCCTGTAGACATGCGCCTAGAGGGAACCTTAGCAACAACTGTTATGGCAGTAATGAAGGGCTGCTTTTTTGTAAGGGTACACGATATAAAAGAAAATGTTAGAGCAATAAAGATGACGGAGGCTATTTTACATGGATAAGCTAGATAAGATTAAAATAGAGGAACTAGAGATTTACGCCTATCATGGAGTATTTCAAGAGGAAAATGAAAAAGGTCAGCCTTTTTTTGTAAACGCTACCCTTTATACAAATACAAGAGGTGCGGGTCAAAAGGATGAACTAGAGCTTTCCACACATTATGGGGATGTCAGTCATTTTATAACAAAACAGGTACAGGATAATTGCTTTAAGCTAATTGAAACAGTGGCAGAGCATACAGCTCAGAAGGTGTTACTTAAATTCCCACTGATTCAAAAATTAAAACTAGAGATAAGAAAACCGCAGGCGCCCATTGGCCTTCCCTTTTCTTCTGTATCGGTAGAAATTCAAAGAGGCTGGCACAAGGCATATGTTGCCTTTGGCTCCAATATGGGAGATTCCAAGGCACATATTGAAAATGGTCTTGCTGCCATAAAAGACAATGAACTAATCAAAGTAAATAAAATAAGCGATGTGATTACCACAAAGCCATATGGTGGAGTAGAGCAGGAAGACTTCTTAAATGGGGCAGTGGAGCTTGAAACCTTATATACCCCGCAGGAGCTTTTGGGTTTTCTACATGAGGTAGAGGCAAAAGAGCAAAGAGAGCGCGTACTGCGTTGGGGACCAAGAACCTTAGACCTAGATATTATTTTCTATGACAAGCTAGTTTTTGAGGATGATAATTTAATCCTTCCTCATGTAGATATGGAAAATAGGACCTTCGTTTTAGAACCAATGGTACAGCTTGCCCCCAATTTTAGACATCCGATTTTAGGAAAAACCATGAGGCAGCTATTAGAGGCATTAAAATAACCAGTGGTTAAGAAAAATTCCTTAGAGTTAACATCTGCTCAATTGTAAGAAGCTATTTACAAGGGTATTCTTTTATTAGCAAAGAAACGATGGGTAAAACAAAGGGAGGCTTACACATGGAAATAGGAGAAGTAATAAGAAAATACCGCAAAGAAAAGCAAATGACGCAAGAAGAAATGGCAACAAGACTAGGTGTAACAGCGCCGGCAGTCAATAAATGGGAAAAGGGAAACTCTTTTCCTGATGTAGCACTTTTATCACCGATAGCAAGAGTGCTTGGAATTACGACGGATGAATTACTATCCTTTCGTGATAATCTGAGCCAACAGGAAATAGATGATATCGTTTTAGAGTTAGGTAGAAGAATAAAAAGCGAGGATTATAATGACGTCTTTGAATGGGCAAAAAGGCAGGCCCTAGTTTATCCCAACTGTGAAGCCCTACTTGTGTGGATGGCCTTACTTTTAGAGAATAAGAAAAGAGAGCTTGATATAGAGAATGGAAGCTATGATGAGCTTATTATAGCTTGGTATAAAAGAGGCTTAGTAAGCCTTGATGAAAAAATAAAGCTTCAAGCCGCAGCCTCACTTTTTCATTTGTTTTTGCAGAAAGAAAAGTATGAGGAAGCGGAAAGGTACTTAATCTATTTTTCGGATCAGAACCCAGAGAAAAAAAGGAAAAGGGCACTGCTATGTAGGGAACAAAACCAAATGGAAGAGGCCTATCGGTTACAAGAGGAGCTTTTATTTGCGGATGTAAATAGTATAAATCTGGTTTTACATGACATACATTTGCTTGCCCTAAAGGAAAATAAGGAAGAGAAGATAAAGAAGATTAAGGAAAAAAGAGAAGCTGTAGCTAGGATATTTGAGATGGGGACTTATCAAGAAGTTTCTATAGGTCTAGAGCTTGCAGCTATGAATAAAGATAAAGAGGAAACCCTTCGTATTATGAAAGAAATGCTAAGGAATGTGGAAAGTATTGGCGACTTTGTAAAGTCTGACCTATTTGAGCATATGAAGTTCAGCGAAATTAGTAAAGAGAACATACAAGAGACAAGAAAAACCTTATTAGAATGTTTTTCTGATCAAGAAACTTTTGGATTTTTAGAAGGGGATGAGAGCTGGAAGGAGGCGTAATGCAGCATTTTATTAGGTTAGGGGATTTAAAAAAAGAAGATATATTTAGAATATTTGAAATAGCAGACGGTTTACAGCAAGGAAAGTATAAAGACTATTTAAAGGGAAAGACCTTTGTTATGTTTTTTCCTGCATCTAGCATTCGAACCAGAGTAACCTTTGAAAAGGGCGTTTATCTCTTGGGAGGTCAGACCATACTTTTTGAACCAAGCACCTTGGATAAAAAGGAAGAGCTTAAGGATGTCATCGGCTATCTGAACAATTGGGCAGATGGGGTCATTGTAAGACATAAGGATATAGGGCTAATTGAGAAGCTGTCAGCCTGTGCTAAGATGCCAATTATTAATGCTATGACAGATTGTAATCATCCTTGTGAAATGATGGCTGACATGTATAGCCTCTGGAAGCTAAGAAAAGATTTTACCAAGGATAATTTTCTATTTGTGGGAGCAGCAGGAAATATAGGCTATGCTTGGAAGGAAGCCGCTAGGCTCATGGGATTTTCTCTAGAACAAAGCTGTCCCAAGGGCTATGAGCTGGAAGGTGTAGAAGTTCGGTATGACTTGACAGAAGTGCTAATTGGTAAGGATGTTATTTGTACAGATTCCTTAAGTGGGGATAAACTTGTCGCTTTTAAGAATCATCAAGTAACTTTAGCAGGAATGAAAACAGCGAATGCAGGTGCTATATTAAATCCATGCCCACCCTTCTTTCGTGGAGAAGAGGTATCAGCAGAAGTAATTGATAGTCCCTATTTTGTGGGATATGAGTTTAAAAAATATCTGTTAGAGATTCAGCAAGCAATAATAATTTTTTGTATGGAGGGCGAATGAAAGATTATAGTAAACAAAATAAGAAAGCATGGGAATATAGTGCTTATGATTTCTGGGTTCAAACCAGTGGAAAACCAGAGGAACGTGCAACTCAGGCTCTAAATGATCCAATTGGAGAGTTAAAGAAGTATGCCGACTATTTTGAAGGCTATGAGGGCATAAGTGTTGCAAACATCTGCGGGTCTTGTGGCAAGAAAGCAATCCCGCTTGCACTTTTAGGTGCTGATGTAACCGTATTTGATATTTCAGAAGATAATAAAAAATATGCCCTTGAGGTTGCCCAGCTAGCAAAGGCAAACATTACATACGAAGTGTGCGATATATTAGAAATTGATCTTAATAAATATGCTGGCGTTTTTGATGTAGTTTTCATGGAAGGTGGTATTTTACACTATTTCCATGATATCGATGAATTTATGAAAATTATGAATTTGCTGTTAAAGCCAGGTGGAAAAATGATATGTAGTGACTTTCATCCATTTTCAAAGATTTCCGATATGCTTGAGTTGCAACAACCAACAAGGAGCTATTTTTCAACGGATATTTTTGAAGGGGAAATGGCACATGCCAGATTCTATGAAAAAGAGATTCGTGAGCAAATGCCTTTGTGTAGCTATAGAAAATATACCATTAGCGAAATTATAAATTCTGTTATAAAAAATAATTTTACCCTCCAGAGATTTGATGAACATCCATCATGGACAAATGAAATGCTTCCAGGGGAATTTACTATTATTGCAGTTAAGGATAAAGAGTAGGTTTTAGTGGAAGCAGAATAGAAAACGCAATCAATTATTATGAAGACATAATTGATTGCGTTTTTTTATTACAGTTTTTTGGAGGAATGATTATGATTTGTGATAATTTACCAAAAATAAATCTACTAATTCTTAAAAAATTGACAATTGTGAAAAGTGAGATGACCAATTATAATAAGAATTACGAAAATTTACGAAAATATGAAGGGAGAAGAAATGAGAAGGAAATGTAAAGGGATTATAAGCTATTTGCTGATATGTGCCATGGTATGGGCCATGATACCATCTTTACCAGCAAAAGCAGCAAAGGGAACAAATCTAGTACCTACGATTGAGGATGGAGGACAGGTAACCTTTTATTACCAAGGTGATGGAACAGAAACAGAAGTATATGTGAAGGGCTCATGGGATTCCTCATGGGGGACTTATTTTTATATGCAGAAGTCGGAAAACGATTTCTGGAGCGTAACATCTACAGGCTTAAGTGCTGACCGAAGCTATGAGTACGGAATTGTAGTAAATGGAACCTGGGTTTCAAACCAGCCAAATAAAGCGGCAAATGGTAGTAATCCTAAAATTATCCGTAACCCAGTAGTAAATGCAGATGGTACAGTAACCTTCTATTATTATCCATCGGAAGGCGAAGCAGCAGCTGATTTGCAGGTAACCTATACAGATGCAGATGGGCAGAGCAGTTACAAAGGCTTTGCGGCAGATGCTAGTTACCCAACCATATACTCTGCAACGACAGAACCGCTTAACGGCACCTATACCTACCTGCTTAGCTTAAGTGGTAACGATATACCAGGTTACAATAGTAACACCAGTACCTTTACGGCAAGCGCTGCACCTGCGGTAAATCCAGATGTGGTAAGCCCTGTTGTAAATGGAAGTAGTGTAAGCTTTAACTACTATGGACCAACGGTATCAGAAGTAAAGCTGGCAGGAAGCATGACCAATTGGGGTGATGGTGCACAATTAATGACTTATAATAGTACCACTGGTTATTGGAGTATTACTTTAACCAACCAATTAAGTGGTAACTATCAGTATAAATTTATAGTAGATGGTGGTTGGTTTACTGATCCATTAAATATGGTGAACGTAGATGGCAATAGTGCTTATACCATAACAGATGGTTATGTACCTGATGTAGTAAGTCCACAAGTAGACGGAAAGACAGTTACCTTCTACTACAAGGGAGCAGAAACAGATACTGTTCTCTTAGCAGGAAGTATGACAGATTGGCAGAATGGGGCAAAGACTTTTAGCTCCTATGACGCTGCAACAGAATTATGGTCTCTAACCTTACGTTTAGAGCCAGGTAACTATGAGTATAAGTTTATTGTTAATGGTGACTGGATAACAGACCCTGCTCATACTCAAAAATCAAATGGAAATAGTGCTTTCACAGTGGCGCAGCTACCAGAAGGCACCCATACATATAATATTTATTATTATGATAAAAACCATACAGGCCTAAAAGATGCTGCTCTTTGGCTATGGGAGGACAACGGCGCCGGCGGTAAGGAATATCACTTTATCGGACAGGAAACCATCGATGGATATACCTGGCTGAAGGCAGAGCTTGACCTTGCTTTTGATAGTATAGGGGTAATTCCAAAGAACTATTCCCAAGGTGCAGTGGAATGGAATTGGCAGGATGCCACAAGAAACTATGACTTTTCAGGTGCACAAGGTGCTAGGGACATTTACCTAGTGTTTGGAGATGCTACAGCATATGAGGAATGTCCAGACCTTTCAGCTATTTCTAATGAGGATCGTTACGTAGTTGTAGAATATACTAGACCAGATGGGAATTATCAAGGCTGGAATATTTATACCTGGAACAGTGGCTACGGCTCTGATGTATCCGTTAACTTTGAAAATGTAAATGGAAAGATGCTTGCAAAAATACCAGTAACTCCAGCGGTAACAGAACTTTCCTTCTGCATGCGCCGCAGTGAGGCTGGCTCAGATTGGGCTGAAAAAGATGGTGGAGACCATTCGATAAAAATTCCACAGAATCAAACGGTAGCAAAAGCAAGATTTATGCAAGATCAAGGAGTGGTAGAGACACTACCTTATAACAAGGGATATGAAATCCAAGTGGCAGATAAAACAGTGACCTTCTATTACCGTGATAACTCCTATTTCCGTGATTTTACTCAGGAAGAGCTTGCTGGTAAAGTGAAGGTGTGTATCGATAATGATCAAACAAAATACGATATGACCTATGATACAAAGACAGAGCGTTATATCTATGTTTATGATGGTCTTACAGAAGGAGAGCATACCTATTGTTACTTTATAGATGGAGAGCAACAGGTAGATGCCTACAATAGCAGACTAGATGATAGCGGCAAGTGGTCTATATATGAATACTATTCTTTTGATGCACAGGTAGAAGCAAGCTTAGCTTATGCGTCAATGGATTACAATGACAACAATGTGATTACTGTTTCAATGAAGGATGATCAAGGACAGACAGTTTCAGATTTAGAGGCTGTAGAGGTAAGTGTGGATTTAACTAGCCTAGGTGGCGGTATTGCTAAGGTAGATACCCAGCTTATGGCGATGTCCTTTGGTGTACGTCAGGATACAGTAACAGGAAATAAAAATCTTCCAATAACAGTGAAGGATCAGTACGGAAATATCTATACTGGAAATGTAGCAGTAAATGTAGTCGCTAGAGAAAAAGGAAACGATTTTGACTGGGATGAGGCAGTTATTTATTTTGCAGTAACAGACCGTTTCTTTGATGGTAATGCAGATAATAATGACGCTTATGGACTTGGTGATTATAATATCGGTGCAAATGGAAGCTCTAGTTATCATGGTGGAGACTTTGCAGGCTTAACCCAGAAGCTGGATTACCTTCAGGAGCTTGGAGTAAATACCGTATGGATTACTCCGATTGTAGAAAACTATATGGCGGATGGATTAGCAACAGATGTAGCAGATATCAAATCCTACGGATATCATGGGTATTGGGCGAGTGATTTTGAAAAGCTCAATAAACACCTTGGTACAGAGGCGGAGCTTCAAACTTTGATAGATGAATTACATAGCAGAGGAATGAAGCTGATGGTGGATGTTGTTTTAAACCATAGTGGATATGACACTGATGGAAAAAATATAACAGGCTACTTTAATGGCCTATTAAATGGCAAGAATATGCTACGTAATGCAAGTAATACAGTAGCTGGAAGTGAAGTTTTAGATAGCTTAGCTGGTTTGCCTGACTTTGCTACTGAGGACGCAGAAGTAAGAGATTTACTTATTTCTTGGCAGAGTGCTTGGGTATCAGAATATGATATCGATTACTTTAGAGTAGATACTGTAAAACACGTAGAGGATACCACTTGGGCGGCATTTAAAAATGAATTAACCCAGATTGATCCGACATTTAAAATGATTGGTGAACAATCAGGTGCAGGCTATGCGACTAGTGCAGGAAAGCTTCGAACAGGAGAAATGGATTCCTTACTTGACTTTGATTTTAACGATAAGGCAATTGATTTTACTACAGGAAAGCTAAGTGAAGTGGAAAGCTTCCTACAAAAAAGAAATGCAGGAATTGATAATACCGCAACCATGGGAAGCTTTTTAAGCAGTCATGATGAGGATGGACTTCGTTATCGCTTACAGGATGAAAAGAATATGAACGAAGCAGATAGCTATGCGGCAATGAAAGTAGCGGCAGCACTGCAAATCACGGCAAAGGGCCAGCCAGTAATTTACTATGGTGAAGAAATAGGCCTTACAGGTGCTAACAATTATCCATACCAGACCAACCGTTATGACTTTGATTGGTCTGAGGTAAATGAAAATAATACCATGCTAGAGCATTATCAAAAACTCCTAAGTATTAGACAGGATTACAGTGATGTTTTTGCAAAAGGCAATCGTAGTAGTGTACTGGTTTCAGATGAATTGGGTTATGATGTTTTTTCTAGAAGCTATAATAATACCACTTTATGCATAGCACTACAGAACAAGGATAAGGCCCAGAGCGTTTCCATTTCATTTGGCAAAGCAGGTGAAAAGGTTAAGGATTTATATAGTGGAACAGAGTATACAGTAGACGCAGAAGGCAAGGTAGAAATCACCATTCCGGCAGCAGCAAACGGCGGTTGTGCAGTTCTAAAAGTAATAGCAACTTCACCAGTAAATCCAGTGAACCCAGACCCAGTAAATCCAGCAACACAGGACAATGGGGCTCAAGAGCTAACGGTAGATTGGAACCAGATTGCAACTGGCTTGACAGAAAAATTAGCAGCAAAAAATAGTGGCGCTAACAATGTTTGGAATATCATAACTGGTAAAAACATTGTTGTACCCAAAAAAGAAATCCAAACACTTGCAGGTAAGAACTTAACACTAGCAATGCATACAGGAGATAACTTAGCTTTTAGTATTACAGGAAAAGATATTCTAAAGGCAGCAGAAGGAAAAGACTTGAATCTAGCCCTGCAGTCAGACAAATCCACAATTCCGCTAGTTCAGGCAGCAGAAAAGTCTAAGGAGGCTGTAACTAGTAGAAGGATATCAATGCTTAGCCGCGATAAATTTGGCATGACAGTAAATATGCACCTAGCTTTAGGAAGTGAAAATGCAGGACTATTTGCAAACTTATACCGCTATGACGAACAAAAAGGAAAGCTTGTATACGCAGGTTCCTTCCAAATTACTGATAAAGGCCAGGCGATGTTCGGTATCACACAAGGCGCAGATTATTTAGTAACAGTTACAAAGGTCAAATCTGCAGAAAAGGCAGCAGGTGACTATATTGTTTCTAGGGGCGATACCATGTCTAACATAGCTGCAAGATTTGGAATTAGCTTACAAGAACTTGCATTAGCAAATCTTCAAATCAGAAATATAAATAACATACGTATGGGACAAAGCATTATTATTCCATAAGATGTAACTTAAAGAACCGTTTCTCGCCTAATAGATGAGGAACGGTTTTTTTATATTCAAGGATAGAGAGATAAAAAAATAGGCATACTTATCTTATAAAATAATATAAGGAGCTGATAAAGAAATGATTGAATCAGATACAATAAAACTACTTCGTGAATGTGATGCAGGAATAAAAATGGGAGTTTCTTCTATTAAAGATGTGTTTGACTATGTTTCAGACGAGAATTTTAAGCAATACTTAAGCGATTCCAAAGCAGAACATGAAAAATTGGATGAGGAAATACAAGAGCTGCTAAACGAATTTCATGACGAGGGAAAAGAGCCTAGTGCCATGGCAAAGGGCATGTCATGGATGAAAACAAATATGAAGCTTATAATGAATGAATCAGATCAAACAATTGCAAACTTGATGACAGATGGATGCAATATGGGTGTAAAGTCACTAAGTGAATATCTAAATCAGTATAAAGCAGCAGATGAAAAATCCAAGGACATAACAAAAAAACTAATCAAGATAGAAGAAAAGCTTGAAAAGGATATTCGTCAATTTTTGTAGAAGCCACATGTATAAAAATAAGTAAAAATGCACCTTTTAACGTTTGTGATTAATCTAACGAAAAGGTGCATTTTTTGCGTGGATTTTACTAGTAAATATGGGAGCAAGATTAACTTCGCTCCATCGGCTCGAAGTTCTTATAGAGCTATTCTCAATTACTATTACTTAACTTAAGTGGTCTAAGAACCTCGTATCCAATTCCTTCAGGATAATGCCTTTGATAGCATGGACATGCATCTTCATTCCACTCGAATAGTTTACGCCCATCATAGTAATCTAGTGTTAAATCGGAAGTACCATGTTTTTTTATATCGTAATTCCAAGCAAGGTCTTCAACCCTTCCCATAACAGCATCATTATCTTTTAAGTAATCAAAGGGTGGATGATAAAATACCATATAATAACTGGCAGGAATTTCTCTGATTTCGAAACCTTCTGGAACCAAGCCATCGTAATCCTCTGCAACTCCAAACCCATAAAAATAGCGTCTTTGACCATTTTGCAGTTTCCACCCAGCAGTGTGTGATGCCACGATAGGGTGACACACATTTCTCATACTTTCAATAACGCCACATACTTCATCACAGTTATGATTTTCCCAAAATTCACCATAGTTAGTGGCTTTATCATCCCAAATTCCAATATATTTATGGGCTGGAATATATTCAATTCTTGTTCTTGCATTAACTAGCATAATGTTATTACCTCCTTTATAAAGTTGTGCATAATGTTCAGGAAAGTAAATTACCTTTCGAATTGGAAGAGGTATTGGTATGGTTTTTTTTCTGTATTGTGCAGGGGTGCACCCAAACGCTATACGGAAAGCTCTCGTCAGAGCATCCTGTGAAGAAAATCCATACTTTAAAGCAATATCAATGATTTTATTTTGCGTATCACGAAGCTCAAATGCCACTAAGGTTAATCTGCGTCCTGCTATATAGCTTTTTATTGTAACGCCACAAATCTTATGGAATTGTGCAGAACAATAAAAGGGTGAATAACCAATATATTCTGACATTTCTAATAAAGATGGATTTTCTTTGATATTATTTTCTATCCAGTCAATCATTTTTTGTATTGCTTCATTCCATTCATACAAGGCATCTTCCCTCCCTTCACATTGAAATATACAATATTTATAGAAAAAAATCTTGACATAAGTTGTGTTATCTTCATTTTCTAGTTGAAGACTAAAAACTATTGCTTATTATAACATAGATACAGCAATAGAAATTTTTTCTTTTCTGAAATGACAACACTCGTGGTAAGAAAAAAACTTATATGGTATAATAGATGAAAAAAGTGAATGTAACTGTATCTATAGGTTAAGATTGGTTATATTCAATAGAAATAATACAGAAAAAATATATTTGAGGGAAAATGTATGGAAAATCTTATAAAAAAGATATATTTAGCGGGAGGCTGCTTTTGGGGAACAGAAAAATATTTTTCATTGATTCCGGGAGTCATTAGTACGGAAGTAGGGTATGCAAATGGGAAGACGCAGCACCCGACCTATGAAGAAGTATGTAGGGAGAATACGGGGCATGCAGAGACCGTTCAGGTGGAATATGATTCAGGACAGCTAAGTCTGACCTTTTTACTGGAATTGTTTTTTGATGTTATTGACCCAACTTCACTAAATCGTCAGGGTGGAGATGTAGGAGAGCAGTATCGTACAGGAATTTATTATGTAGATGATGAAGATGAAGCGATTATCCGCGGAATCGTGGTGCTGCTGGGAGAAAGCCTTGATAAACCGGTTATGATTGAGGTTAAGCCGTTGCTTAACTATTATCCGGCGGAGGAGTACCATCAAAAATATCTGGATAAAAATTCAGGTGGATACTGCCACATCGATCCTGGCAAATTTGAAAAGGTGCGTACCGCAGTTGACAAGAAAACAAAGTACCGCCAGCAATCAAAAGAAGAATTGCGTAATAAATTAACGAGGCTTCAATTTGAAGTGACACAGAATGCTGCCACGGAGCCACCATTTCAAAACGAATATGCAGACACGTTCCAACCGGGCATTTATGTGGATATTACTTCCGGAGAGCCGCTTTTTGTGTCAACGGACAAATTTGAGTCGGGCTGTGGATGGCCAAGCTTTTCCAAGCCGATTACACCTGATCTGATTGCTGAGTTTCAGGATAATTCTTATGGGCGTAGCAGGATTGAAGTAAGAAGCGGCAGAAGCGATGCTCACCTGGGGCATGTTTTTGAAGACGGCCCCAAGGAACTGGGTGGTTTGCGCTACTGTATTAATAGTGCTGCCCTGCGCTTTATTGCAGAGGAAGATATGGAAGCAGAAGGATATGGACACCTGCTGAGATTATTGGGAAGTAAATAATCAGATAGCTTTAGTAGGTGTAGGGAATAAAAGGATGATTAAAATAGAGGGAACATATGAAATAAAGCAATATGATAAAGTAGTTAACGATAACTGTCCGAGTTTTTCTGGAATAGTGGCAGGGGTCTGTAAAGGAGACTTGTGGGTTGATAACCTTGAAAATCCCAATATTGCCCTTGCCTATTCTGATGCAGTTGGAAGCTTTGCCATTTTAGGAGAAGTCCAATCAAGTGAAGAATACCAAAAGTTTGAAGAATTTATTAAAGAAGAATTGTTTACCATGTTAAAAGAAAAAGGAATCAATCATTTTGAATTTTCAATTGAAAATGATAAGCTAAAAGAACAGATTTTAAAGATGTTTGCGGATAAGCAAATTGAACAGGAAATGGAATATAGCTATAGAAGGAATGTCAAAATTCAGGAACATCCTTTGCCAGAAGGATATACGCTACATATGGTAGATAATCAGCTATGGAAGCTAATAAACGAAGGAATTATAGACAATGCCCTCTTTCTGACTAAAAGAATATTAGAATCATGGGAAAGCTTTGATGATTTCTTAAGAAAAAGCTTAGCCTTTTGCATCATGCATTCGAATGAAATTGTTTCTGTCATTGTTGGGACAGGAAGATTCTGCGATAATATTGCAATTGATATCGAAACAGAAGAATTACATAGGAATAGAGGATTGGGCTTTATCTTAACTGAAAAATTTGTGAACGAATGTGTAAGTAGAGGAATGATTGCTCAATGGGATTGTGTGGAGTCGAATCCTAAATCAAAGAATTTGGTAGAAAAAGCAAAATTTGAATTCTTAAAGCAAGGTGAAGTATACTGGTTTGCTATATAGCATAATGAACAAGTTACCAAATAATGATATGAGTTTTACAACTACTTTACAACTTTAAAATATGAGCTTTAATACGATTGAAATGCACTGCAAGTGTTAGCCTACGAGGTCTGATATTTGTGGTGTATTTTGATTTGTAGACTTATTAATTGGCAAAGTGCAATAGACAATATCATTATGGTTTATATATGAATGATAAATAATGATAACTATAGGACGAATTACTTGAAAAATGTTAATCACATGTTATAATAATTATATTGAACTATCAGAATGTGAGATACAAATGTATGGGGGGTTCATTGTTTTTATTATTTGCTTATTTATTAATCCAGCACTTTCAATATTGATTTTGTTAATTGGATTAGCTTATAGTGTATTTGTAAAAAAGAAATAGTAATTAAATGTGGCATTTGGAATGATAAGGAGGAGATAAATTATGGCACTGATAAAATGTCCTGAATGTGAAAAAGAGGTATCGGATAAAGCAAAGACATGTATTCATTGTGGCTGTCCATTGGAAGAGATGGTAACAAGTGGCGTTGTAAGAATAAAGATGCCAAACAATATCGTGGAGGGATGGGTTGGATTATTTTCTTCAAGAACTGCTACAGTCAGTGATAAAAGCGGTAAAACTTTATGGACAGGGCAACATGGAGAGAATGCAAGCTTTACACTTGATAAACCGACGGACATTGTAATTAATCTTGGAGGTTGGGCAAATTCAGTTGAAGGTATTGTGGAGCCAAAAAGAAAATACTCCTTGGTACAAGATATGGGTATGCATATGTTAGCAACATATAGAATAACAGAAGTAGATGTTATAGATGCAGATTAGTATAAGATATATTTAAGGATTCCGAATAATAAGGAGTCCTTTTGCTTTTTATGGCTTGTTTTAAAGCAAAAGATTGCAAAGGAATAGTATTAAATGAAAGAAATGTAACATGACCAAAATCCTATTCGTCTACCACGTCAGAATATGATGGGGTAGGGAAATGTGCAGTGTTGGCAAGGGTTTGTAGGGTTCTGGAAGGAAGAAGTACACCAATTTTACACCAATGATTTGTAGCATGGAAATTTACGAGAATGAGGCTCGGATGCAGGAAAGATAAAAGAATATTGAAGGGAATGGAAGATACAGTATGGGTGAATATTGTATCTTTTTTCTTTTGGGAAAGGAAGGTACTCGTAAGAAGTGCTTATGGGACGAGGTGACAAGGGCGACCGTGTTGCCTTTGTGGGAGTGAAAAGTAGAGAAAATTTGTTATGTCATGAGGAAAAGCACCAAGGGATAAGTGCGTCCACCTAGTGGGCTATGGTATGGGCCACAGTGACCTATGCAGTTAACTTTACAACTTAAATAATAAAAGACAATAAAGACAGAGAAAAAAGAAGTATATATTGACTTTTATGCCATGTAAACTTGTAACAGTAAGCACAAAAGTCAAAGGAGAGGAAGGCGAAGTGGCAGGTGTTAAGTAATACTTAATAACTGCTACGGATGTAAAAAGTATAATACAAAGAACTACAATCTTCATGTAATTATTTTAATAGGATTTAAAATCAATAATTAGCATGTCGAGTGCGACTAATGCGACTAATACTGCAACTAATCGCCCAGTAGGTTTACGCTATCGAAATGTAGAACACTATTGAAAGAGTTTGTTTTTAGAAGTATAGTTATTATGAAGTAATAATCTAAACTTTAAAGGATGTGAATCGGATGATACAAGGAAAATTAGTACGTGATAAAATTCCGCAAATTATTAAGAGTGGCGGGAAAAAACCAATTACAAGAATTTTAGATAATGAAGAATATCTTCAAGAGCTTGATAAAAAATTATATGAAGAAGTATCTGAATATCAAGCAGATAAATCGATAGAAGAAATGGCAGATGTGTTAGAAGTGCTATTTGCAATTTGCGAGGCACGTGGATATTCCGTAGAAGAGTTGATGGAAGTTCGCAATGTAAAAAGAGAAGAACGTGGTGGATTTGAGAAGAAAATATTCTGGAGTGGGAATGAATGATGCCGTTAACTATTAATGAACAATATTATAACAAACTGTATATTGATGGGTTTTCAGGAATGATGAAGAATCCATCATATTGTTATAAATTCTATTGGCTGGAAGCGATTGTACAACTTATATCAGAAAATAGAGTGGAAGCTACGTATGATGAAATCATTGATGAGATGATTGCAAATGCGTGGTATTCTGTTCTTGAGTTTCACATCCACCTAAGTGGTATTTGGGGTGACGGAGAAATTAAGGACAATCTAGAAAGAGCCGTGCTTAAACTTAAAGAGTTGAGCGAGTTGCCGATAAATGCATCTGGAATAGAGATAAAAAATGCAATTAAACAGTTTGATAAGCAACTGCGTGTAGAGAAACTGGCATTAACAAATAACGTTCCATATAAAGCCTTGTCTGGATTTGCAAACAAAACAGATGAGATAATTAGTCTAGATAGCAGTGCTGGTAGAATGATAGCTTATTATAACAAGTTGAGCTCAAGTGATATTTTATTACCATACACATTTGGTAATGAGAGCGGACTAAACAGAAAGTTAATGTTCAATGATGCATGGGTTCAGATGATTAAAGATAATACGGTGGCGATTCTTGGTTGGATTCAATGTGAAAAAGTAAAATGGCTACAGAATAATAACCCGGAGATTCCAGGGTTAATATATAAACTTGCCCCATTAGATGAAAAGATGCGAAAACTATCTCATGTACGAAAACTGTGGGATGGAATTCTTGATTTGAAAAGTGTAGCAGATGTATTTACCGATGCCCCCATTGATGAGAAGAAATATGATGTGGATCATTTTATTCCGTGGTCGTTCGTAATGAATGATGAACTTTGGAATTTGATGCCCATGGATTCATCATTGAATTCATCTAAGAGTAATAGATTACCAGACTGGAATGAATTCTTTTTACGATTTGCAAAGAATCAGTATGTAATGTATGAATCGATTCATGAAAAAGAAGGTATTAGAAAATTATATGAAGCATGCTATCGGGATAACCTACACTCTATCTGGGCAAATCAGGACCTATATCGCAAGGGGAATTCAGATATGGAGTTTTATACCATTTTGGAAAAAAATATGAAGCCAGTATATGATTCTGCTAGACGGCAAGGGTATGACGTGTGGGAGAGAAAATTTGCAGGATAAGGAGCAATAGGAGCCAAGCTAGCGTAAAGTTTTTGTAGGATATTAATTGAATAAATAAAAAGAGAACACCACTTTGTGTTAAGATTAAGCTGCTAAGAAAAATCAAATACAAAGGATAGGTGTTCTCTATGATTAA
>JAVBUZ010000164.1:0-13237 GCA_031554725.1 Lachnospiraceae bacterium
AGTTGCAAATGATATTCTGCAATCAGACAGAACAATATATAATCAAGAGGTAAAAGATCGAAATGATTCATATATATCAGAACAAAATAAAGCAAAATTAACAGAAAATCATCCTCTCTATAATGATATACATCAAATTGCAGGAGATATTAGATTTATTAAGAATTTAATTGTTGTCGGAATTGCTGTTACATTATGTTTAAGTATTATAAGTGTGCTAATAACAATTTAAAAAGAATAATAAGGTATAAAAAAACATTTATTGTCTTCTTATCAACTCCGACAACAAGAGTCCAAACTAATATAGTAGTAGGAGATAAGATTCCTAACTGTGATTACTAACCGCTATATATCGGCAAAGTCCTGACTGTTCCTTGCAGTATTAGGAATTGCACCTAATACCGCCTGCCCTGGCAGTCGATGGGATTAGCACTCGAAATCGAGATTTCCTCCTTAAAAGGATTTATGTACATTCTGTACGCTGTCATCTGCTCGTAGTATGAAGCGCTACATTGTAACAATTCTATTATGTCACCATAGTAGAAGTGTAGTAGTGGGTTTACATACCTTCAAGTCTCTTAATCACTAAAGAGAGTACCCATATGCAGAGGGATACCATATCTGCAAATTCAATTGTGTATTTCACAAAGGATAATATATAAAACTTATGATTTACATAAGAGACTATATTATTGTAGGCATATTCATGTGAGGGACAACCTTTTATCCCTACCTACGTCTTTTACTCCAAGTAATGCCCCTAGCCCTACGCCAAGAGAACCGGCGGGACCTAAAACATCGGTTACTTTATTTACAATAGATAACAGTCCATTTAGGGAATCGGTGATACCGATTACAGCATCGGAATTAGCGATATTCCCCACCGTATCCGTCCATGTATTTGAAAGTCTATTAAGCGACCCTTCCCAAGAAGTGGCCGCTTTTTCCGCGTCCATTGCAAGGGTTCCTGTGCCAGCGGCGTAATCAGCAAGCATTTTCTCATACAAGGAATAATTGTCTAAAATAGCACTTAGGGCGCTAGAAGTATTTGCATCACCTACAGAGCCTAACAGGTTAGAGCGTTTTATGTCAGAGCTTCCTAGCTTAGAAACTTCAATAGATAGCTCTTTTAATATCTGCATAGGTTCTTTAATTGATGTAGCTCCATTTTTAACCTCATATAAAGAAACACCTAACTTTTCACAGGCATTTTGGTACCCACCAATAGAATCACTATTCATGGCATTCAAAATATCCTGCAAGGCATTGGCAGCCTCCGAGCCACTTAGCTTAGTGGTTGCAAGCATGGTAGCAAGGGCGGCGGTGGTCTCATTTATTTGCATTTTTGACGAGGCAGCCGTAGAGCCGATGATAGTCATACCCTCGGCAAGGGAAGACATATTTACGGCATTTTTAGTGGTGATATTGTTGGCACCATCTAAGGTCTTGGTTAATTCTTGCACATCTCCATTTAACTTGTATGCCTTATCAGTAGCTAGAATATACTGATTAGCAAGGTCAGATGTCATATCAGTGGCACTCTGGGCAGTGATGGAGAGTTCTGCTAGCGCCTTAGAGTTTTGGTAGCCGGCACGAGTCATTTCCTGAACAATGGATAGGTAGTCAGAGACTTGCTTTCCATATTTACTTGCTACGCTAAAAGAGTCATTTGCAATTTTAGTTAGCTCAGAAGAAGATAGTGACTTGTTTGATTTACTTATATTTACAAGCAATGTATCCATTTTTTTTAGCTCGGTAGTAGCTTCTTTAAACTTTGGTATAATAATATCAAGAAGGTCATCGACACCAGTAATTTTTTTGAATAATTCTTTGAAAATTGTATTAGCCATGTAGTATACACACTCCTTTCATTTTTTTAGTGGAGTCGGAACGGGAGAAGAGCCAACTTTTAAGCCAGCTCTTTGATGTAAGTAATATTAAATTGTCACGGACATGGGATAAATCATCCATACTTTGTCGTGTTTTAACAAATCTGGATATTTTTCCATGATGCTTAGCGCTTCATCTAAGTCCTTGCAGTTTTCATCCACAAGTATTTGCTTACCGTGCAGGACATCGACAGCTTCACATACTACCTTTAAAAAAGTTTTCTCCATTTTACACATTTCCCTTCTCATATGCTTTTCAGTTAAGGTCAATTAAGGCCTACCACCTATCTAAAATAACATTTATATTGTCCCATATGCAGGACATTGGAAGCTGAGTCGCGCGCAAAATTGAAAAATTAAACGCCAGATTTGTTATTTTTACTGCTATCCTCGTGGATTTTTGTCGCAAGTGCATCCACAAATTCTTTGCGTATGTTATCAGGGGTGGAATCCTTGTATGCGATAGCCAAATTAGTTAAAAAGGTTACCCATTCATCCCCGTGTTCAAAGATTCGAAATACTTCTTTCTTTATGGTTCTAAAAAACAGTTTTTGTTTTATCCATCTAATCATATAAATCCTCCATATTTTCACGAATCCACAAGCCCTAGTTCTCTCATAATAGGTTCGACAACGTCATGCATATGACCGTTTCCACCGTGAGCTTCGTATCTGCTAAACAAGTCCCAAAAGGCATCATGCTCTAACTTGGACCACTTGCCGATATCTCTATATTTTTTGTAGTATGCTAATAGCTTATCTTTCAATTTTGCCATTTCAGTTGCATCATTTTTTAGTCGCATTTCTTCTAAGGTATTTGCTACATTAGAGATTTCATTGGATAAACGAAGAGCATCTATTTTATGTTGTTTTTCTATATTTTCAAGCCGTGTGACAGTGTTTAATAATAGTTCATGATCTTCATTTTTTCGCCGGATTCCCTTAAACTCTATGCCCAATTTGTTTGCTAGCTTTTCGGCAATTGAGAATAAGGCAAAAATGCCAACAAAAAACGAAAATAAATTCGTTATAAGTGCAGATATATCAATTTCAAGGAATGTTTTTATGTCATTCATGTTATAAGCATCAGCCTTTCGTTATTTGACTTTAAAGGCGGCGCGAGTATTGTTGCCACATACCTTATCTACGGTAAGCTTTGCCGATTGCTGAAAGGTCTTTAGGGCGTGTTCTGAATTGGTGCCGAAATTGCCATCAATGGTAAGCGCTTTGCCATCGAAACCGAGACAGCCAGCTTCGTTTAATTCCCACTGTACCCATTTTACATTGCTTTTATCTAGGGAACCGACAGTTCCGCTTGAAATAAACTTGCTTGTGGGGTACCCCTTTGTGTTTGCAGTTTTAGTGGTGCAAACTAATTTTGTGGGTTCTTGATAGGGGTTGAAATCCTTATAGATGGCAGTAGAGGCAAGACTTGTTTGGTAGGAGTAAAGAATATCATTAAAAGTTAAACCATAAGTCCAATTGGTGGGTTTAAAAACGGACCTTACCACGCCATAATCGATGCCCTTTGCTTCGTATACGTAGTAATTATTATTTTCCTTTGCAAAAATTCCAACATGTCCACTGCGCCAACAAACAACACCATTTGCCCAGTTTTTATAGTCGGCAACCTGTAATCTTGTATAGGCAGAAGAATATAACTGGGAAGAACCAAGGTTTTTACCTCGATATCCAGCAATTAACCCAGAACAGTCTACGTTTACTTTTCCAACCTGTCCTTTGGTTCTTGCCTTATTCATATAGGCAATGGTGACAGTAGAAGGGTACATATTGTGCATGGTCTGCATTTTCTTTTCGGTAAGATTTCCGTCCGCTATTTTGGAGCCATAAAAATATGGTGTTCCAAGCTTGCTTTGGGCATATTTTACTAATTCGTTTCCGGTTAAATTCATAATACTTTTCACCTTTACTTTGTATTTTTTAGGTCATAGAGAGCAGTTCCGATTAAAGAGTCAAGATACTCCTCAAAATCAGAATTTGCTTCCTTTAGGCATCTGTAGGTAGCAGAAGAGAGTGCTTGAATTGTCTTTGTTTTTGCAAGCTCTTTTACTTCGCGTTTTTTATCTTCGGTCCAGAAAGGGGTACCTTTTATATCCTTAACTTCTATTTCATACACACACGCAACCGCCTTTTTTACTTCATCAAACAAAATAGCAGTGTAATTGTCTAATTTCTGAAGCTCAAGATAATTATACACTTGTGTTCCGATATGAGTCAGAACTGGAAGGATGACAGCAGTCCATATGGTTAATAATAGGGTTTCTATATCAATAGAGTTTATAATTTCCTTCATGTTAGGTTCTCCTATAAGGTGAAAAATGGGGTAGCGCAATGCTACCCCTAAATAAAAGTGTGTTACATAGCATTAGACATGTCGTATTTTCTTAATACCCACAAATTCTTATTATCATTTGCACATGATTTTGTTAATGCTTCAATTTCGATGTTTTGTACTGCAGCTTGATCGCCCAGTGACATGTCGATAGTGCCAGAAATTTTACCCTTTGGTAAATATAGCTGAAGTGGAACATCAGCTTCAGAAACAAGGTCCCTAAACCATGCGTCTACAATAACTTCCCCGGTCATGCTGAATTTGTTAGCGTCATTAGCAATTTCTTCATATTCGCTAAATGTAGGATAGTAGTCAACAATTACGGTATCGCCGGCAGAAAAAGCGCCAGTAGGTAAAGTGATTGTTTTGGATTCAACATCATAGGTAAAGCCTGTAGCAGATGAAGTTTCACTCTGGGCATAGGTTTTAGATGGTAAGCCGTTAGCATCAGCTTTGTAGATGTAGCGGATTTCACTACCAGCACTTCCTGTTGCGCTGTAGCTAAGGACAACAGTTGTATCTTCGCCACCAACCTCAAATTCTTCTCGAACTAGAATGCCAGAACCATTTGTTACTTTTACTACATCACTACCTGTCTGTAAGGCGATATATCCTTCGTCAATCGCTCCATTCTCAGCAGTAATGGATGCTACCTTATTGATGTCAAAAGCTGCAAGCTTAGCACCTTCTTGGCCTTCGGCATACACGGTTTCCTGCGAACCAGAAATTTTAAAGTTCTTTAAATCATTTAAAGTAACTCGGTGTTTCTTTGTTCCCAATTCATTAATTATGATGTGTCTTACTTTCTTTAAAGCGTATTTCATTATGCTTCCTCCTTGATTTTTATATATAGAAAGGATTGAACTATTTAGCCCAATCCAATTCTTTCTTACTAATATCTTTTGAATTAAGAGTACCATGATAGATTCCATCTAAAAGATGAAAAGCATGCTCTTTTTTACTGTTTATGCTAAAGGATTCATTTAACCAGTAGATTTTACTCTCTAGTAAATGAAAGGGAGATAGGCTACCATTTCCGCAAAAGCTTGCAGAAGCCATTAATAAGCCAAGGACATCACTATCTTCATCTTTATTCTTTTTTCTTTTTTGAGATTTTTTTAATTCACTACGCATGTCCTCTATAAGAATGCGTCTTGCGTTTTCATCGGCGGGTTTGATTTTATCAAATGCCTCGATTTTATTGATAGCTTTTACCCATTCACAAATATAATGAAAGATTTCTTCATTTATTTGACAGTCGATATTGGACTTATCATAGAGGCATGGCATGCCATTATCATAGTGACCTAGGGTAAAATCATGCTTTTCTACAATAAAGAACTGTAGCGCACTTAATATAGAAGCAGTGGGATTTAGGTTAAGGCTATCAAACATTTCTTTGTTATTCTCATAGGTATCCATAATTTTATGCCAACGTAAAATAAGGATATCAAAGGGCGTAGTTTCCAAGTAATTTTTACCTAAATCATCCAGCATTACCATATTAGAATAGGGATCACATAGTATTTCATATATGTATTCGTAATAGATATCATCTGGAGAAGCATTATCACATAAAGACATTATTTCTTCCAAAGTAGGATGGTGTAAGGTAATGCTCGGGGTCAGCTTATAATCCTTGCCAGACATTAAAAAAGCACGACTAAATTTTATGTTCATATCCTTTTTCCTTTTTTGATTACCCGTTTATAGTAATAGCACCAAACATTATGTGTGATAATGCTTGGTGCTAGTTAAGAGGGGAGAAGGTCGGGTTTGTATGTGTTCTCTTCATATTACACATGCACTTTTGCATGTACAAAGATTGAAAAATGGACATTCCCTAAAAATTCGTTAAGCAAAACACATGTTCGACTAGAGGAAGTTCAAAAGGAATTTTTCCTTGTTTACTTTATATAGGTAATTTAGCATCTTACGAGCATACTTGGTTCCATTTTTATAGCATTTAGAATTGTTGTTATCAGCTTCTAGTCCTAATGCTGTCTCGATAAGCCTATTTATTGTAACGATATTTCCAATCTTGATTTTTTGTAATTCCGCTACCACCGCATTAGATTTTTCAATCATGCTCGCAACATATAATTCCTCATTGTCATCCATATCAATTCGTGCTTGTTTAATATAGGAATCATAATCCTCGATAATTGTTCTAATTTTGGACATCTGTCTATTGTTGGCGGTACCGGGCATTTTAATAAAGAAGTGTTTGGTGGGAATGGTATGTGTGGGGGGCACTCCTGGAATCTTATCGATGCATTCCTCAAGCCAATTCATTGGACATGATAAGCTATCGTCAATGCGGCTTTTTAACTTTGTTTTGGAAGCTTCAACCTCCTCAAAAGGAATTTCCTTGCCATTTTTTGTACGTGAGATTTCTTTTGTATATTGCATAAAAAGAGGATAATCACATTTAACTTTTACTTCTTCATTACGATTGTTAATAAATGATTTGGTTCTCACCATGGAAGGAAGCTTACTAATTCTTTTGATTTCTTCCATTCCAGAGACTTCATATTCTCGTTTACAGCCGTCTATGATTACCTGGGCTAGTACAGAAAGAATGATAAAATTATCATATAATTCGTTACATAAGTCTTCGTCAGGATATTCCTTTTCTTTTTCCGTCCAATAATAGGTTAGTGCCAGCTGGGCTAAATTGCTTGACCAACCAATGCCTAGTCTGGATTTTGAAAACTTATTATCCATGCTTGCGTATTCTTTCTTGGTATTTTTATAGGTAATTCCGCTTTCTTTTAATTGATTTACGATAGTTGGATAATTCTTATAGCAGAGGCGTGCATTTTTGACCAGCGTGGGTTGATTAGTGATAAGCATAAAATCTGAGTCATAATCCATGCTGTTACAGCGGTCTTGTATATCGGTGCCAATGTTATTGACGGCAATGATATTATTGCTAAAGTCAAAATAGCGCTGCATTTCGTCGCTATAGGTATTATGTAGATAGCAAATATTATTAGGGCTATTATGGGGGTTACGAAAACCAGCAAGATATTCTCCATCTTTAAAAAGTGAGGTATAGCATTGGATGGAGTCTTTTTCAGGTGCAAGCGTAGGATCGTTTTTCCAGTCTAGTCCAACCGCGTATAATAATAAGGCATAAGGATTTCCACAGACAGTGAGATTATCGCCATTAACCAAAACCTTTCCCGACTGTATTTTGTATACATATTCTCTTATAATCTGGGTCTTTTCATAGCGAAACCAGGTACTGTTTCCAAAAGCTGGGTTTCGTTTATATAAGTCTGCTAGCATTTCAAAGTGGTTTATTTCATTAGAGTTTTTACGTAAATAGCTTTCAAAGGCATCATTGTCCCGCTTTAGTAATTCAACATAGTCAATGCTGGTTTTTGCAATATCCTTGATATCCTCTTTTTCGCAAGGAAGGGTATTTATCATTTGGTAGCTTAATTGCTGACAATCTCCAAGCTTACTTTGATGGTCGGTTTTTACGATGCCCCAAATGTCACCATCGGCATGTATTTTCTCACACCAATAGGAATAAGCAGCTTCTAAGGAGTGGCCCATAAGAGATGAGAACTTTTTCCATTTTATAGAATTATCAGTAGTAATTATTTGAATATCCTTTAGATAATGCCACATACCAAACATATCCTGTACCTGATAGGTGTTGTAATCCTGTTTGTTTTCAAGACACCAATCCTGAAAGAAGCGTTGTATATTTGTCTTAAATCCACACATTTTGAACATATGATTTCGAAGGAGTGCCATTCCATTTATCCATGATGGGAGAATGGAGGACTCTATCAGACCCATTCCATCCCACAAGGTATTCTTTATTTCCGCTTCTTTTTGCGTAACCACGCATTTCTTTTTTTCTTCATCTTTTTTATCGGTGTATTCCTGGGCACTTACCACATTTACAAGGGTTTTAAAAAGTGAATCCTGATCCTTTAAAATGAGGATGTTTTGGACTGGAATATGTATGGTGCTAATAATGGTAGAGGTAGTAAGAGGAGCATAGGCCGACATTTCAACAATTTTGGCGTCCTCCTTAGGCATTTTTTCACCTAGTCCCATGGTTAGCCAATCATATGCCTTCTTATATAGCAAGCTATTAATAAAAATAACCTGTCCAAGCTTGGCTTTAGCACTAGTTCGAAATAACATTTCATAATGAATGGTTTGGGCGTTGTAGGTGATGTCCACACCATTTTCATAAAATAATTCTCGGATTTCATCACGACTTTTAGGTGAATATAACTCTTTTTTTGATTCTACATTATCTATGGCTTTTCTTAGCCGTTCTTTTTGCTCAGTATTGGTTGTCTTTGCAAGTAATTTTGTAAGCCGACTTATTTCATCCTTATAGGAGCGACTTCCAAAATCAAAATCTAAGCATATGATATCCCTTGTACTTTCCCCTTTATGTATCACCATTCCATTTTGTTGTAGGAAAAAACTAAAAAGACTGTTGTTTAACATTGCATCTGAATAGGTAAAGTAATCACGAATACCAAGATTTACGTCATAGAGCATTCCAGCACTTATATTTTTTATTTTTAAACCATATTCACTCATGATATAGATGATATCTCCTTTCTATAATGAAATAGTTTCCGTGGTTTGGAGGTTCGCCCTGGCTTCTATATTATTGCGACACATTTCGTCGAATCTCATGTCAGAGGCAATGCGAGCAGCAATAGAAGACTCCTTGCAAGCATGAGTTGTGCTATAACAGGTATTAAAGTCTGTTTGGTATATTCTGCCTCCATAGGTTGTGTGTAATTTCATATTGTGATAATCCTTTCTTGTTTTTGTTTTATGAGTAATAGGTGACATTAATATATTTCTCTCTTTCTAAATTAAAAAAATAAAAAAGCGAACAAACGTTCTGGAAAAGATTGACAAGAACATTCGTTCGATATATACTAAAAAAACAAAAGGGGGATATCAATGACAGAAATAGAAAAACAGAAAATATTAGAGGAGTATTGCTCTAACGATATGAGAAAGCTGAAACAGCTTTGCTATCCGAAAATCAAAGGTATTGGTGGCATTTCGGAGATGGATTACGACGATTTTTATAGCATAGCATTAGATGTAATTAGAGATACGATTCAAAAATATGATGAGTCAAAAGGCTGTAAGTTTAGAACATTATTGGAAGGGAACATACAAAATAAATTTAATAGTGAAATTAGAAATAGAAATAGAAAAAAAAGAATGTCACCATTTGAAATGATATATATTGACGCCTTAGAAGAGGAAGGAAGCTCGCTAGGCGAAAGAATTCCATCTGAGTTTGATATGGAAAAGGAAGTTTTAGAACACATTAATCTTTCCTATGATGAGAGAGTGTACAAGTATTTGAATTTGCTTTCCGAAAGACAAAAGAAGATAGCTGAAATGATTATGGGTGGATATTCACATATAGAAATAAAAGAACGTTTAGCTTTAACGGAAAGTCAATATGTGGAAGCATGGAAGGATATGAGAACATTTGAAAAAACAAGGGCATTTAAACATATAGAAGATAATGAAATCAAGGAGGACAAAATAGTGCAGATTTTATTCCCAACACAAACATTAGAAAAAAGTAAACAGGACAAGCTAAGCATTCTGTCGATTGTTAAAAAAATTGATAATTATACAATTAGGTTTGACCATCCACTACAAAGGGAATCAGAGCAGTGGAGTCCTGCTATGAAGGGAAACCTTATTTCGGATATCTTACAAGGTAACCCAATTTCACCACTTGTTTTTGCAGAACAAATTGTTAATGGAATAGCAATTATATGGGATTTAGATGGAAAACAGCGTTGCACAAATGCCTATTCTTTTCGAAATGATGGATATAAAATAACGAAGAATATTAGGCGGTGGAATATTTCTTATCAGGCAACGATTCGAGATAAAAATGGAAAGCCGGTTTTAGATAAAAATGGCTTTTTGCGATCAGAAAAAAGAGAGTTTGATATTCGAGGAAAAAAATACTCTGATTTGCCGGAAGAATTGCAGGATAGGTATAATGACTATAACTTTGAAATTGTACAGTATTTAAATTGTTCCAGCGAGGACATAGCCTATCACATTGCACGATATAACGAAGGAAAGGCTATGACAGCATCACAAAAGGGACTTACAAGACTTGGTGAAGAGTTTGCTGTAAGTGTAAAAAGTATTTCTGCCATGGGCTTTTTTAAAGATTTAGGAGGCTATAAGGTATCCGAAAGAAATAATGGCACTATAAATCGTGTTGTTGTAGAAAGTGTTATGGCTGTTAATTTTCTAAACGAATGGAAGAAGAAACAAGAGGATATGTGTGAATTTATAAAACACAATGCCACAATAGTCCATTTTGAACACTTTGAAGACATGGTTATTAGGATTACCAAGACTGGAACAGAGGAAACCTTCAATATGTTTGATTCCAGGGACTCCTTTATTTGGTTTAGCTTATTTGCAAGATTTATGGATATGG
The DNA here is from genome assembly GCA_031554725.1 of Lachnospiraceae bacterium. Taxonomy (GTDB): domain Bacteria; phylum Bacillota; class Clostridia; order Lachnospirales; family Lachnospiraceae; genus JAVBUZ01. The sequence continues at coordinate 10,726 of JAVBUZ010000164.1, forward strand.
GATTGGAGGATAAACAATTTATTAACTTTATGGGTGAGTTTTCCAGAACTTTACATAGTAAGAAGCTGGATAAGATTTCCTTTGATGACTTAAATGAAAAATCAACAAAGGATAAGAATGTGGTGGTTAGCAAGATAAACCATTTGGAGAAACTGATGAGGGAGTGTGTAGGAAGGAAATAAAGTCCTTAAATGTAAAAAGCTCCAAAACGCTTGATTTAAACGCTTTGGAGCTTTTCTGATAGCAGGGGAAGAGGGGATCGAACCCCCGTTAACGGTTTTGGAGACCGCCGCACTACCGCTGTACTATTCCCCTATGTAATCGGTGCTCACTTGACCACCGAAAATCATTATAGCACAGGTGCATATGGGTGTGCAAGCATAAAATAAAATTTATTTTTTAAAAAGACTGACAAAAAATATTTTTTAGTGCTATAATGAGAATAATCACAAGTTAACATAGTGTTATTGTTTTATTAAAAGAAGGAGAGAAAAAGGATGTTTGAAATTGGTGAATATATCGTTTACGGCACGACTGGAGTATGTAAGATAATGGACATAACCAGCATGAACATGGAGGGGGTACCCAAAGATGCCTTATACTATATATTACAACCTTACCACCAGAACTCCAGTAAGATATTTATATCTGTGGACAACCAAAAAACAATAATGAGAAGGATTTTGACAAGGGAAGAGGTAGAAGGACTAATAGAGGAGATACCAAGTATAGAAGAATTGTGGGTAGAGAATGACAAGCAGCGCGAAGAAGAATATAAAACGTGTATTAGAAGCTGTGAGTGTAAGGAATGGGTGAAGATTATTAAGTCACTTTACTTACGTAAGCAGGAACGTTTAGCAAAGGGAAAGAAGATTACTGCAACAGACGAAAGATATTTGCGCATGGCGGAGGACAATCTTTATTCTGAATTATCAATTCCTCTAGGAATCCCAAAAGATGAGATGGAACAATACATTGCTGAGAAAATCGAAGTTGTAACATTTGAATAAAAAAGAAATCTTTTAATTAGTAACTCGTACCATTGCGTACGGGTTACTTTTTTGTTACTCTATTATTAAAGTTAGAACAACCGATTGCGCAAGACCTTCGGTGAAAGGGAGCTTTAAGAATGGAAAACAAAAAGAAAACGATAGATGATATTGCCAAAGAACTTCAGGTATCAAAAACAACGGTATCTCGCGCTATCTCTGGTAAGGGAAGAATTAGCAAGGAAACTAGAGAGAGGGTAATGGATTACATTCAAAAAACCAATTATAAGCCCAATGTTATTGCTAAGAGCTTAGCCCAATCCAAAACCTATAATATAGCCTTTGTTATGCCTAGTGACTGTAGCTTGGTTGATTTGCCGTTCTTTCAAAAGTGTATGTTTGGCGTAAGTGAGATTGCAGCTTCTAATGATTATGATGTTTTAATCTCAACAGTTTCAGAAAGTGATATTAGCCAGCTTGAGCGAGTGATTGAAAATCACAAGGTGGATGGAGTTATTTTAAGTAGAACTCTGATTAAAGATGCGCCAGCGGCTTATTTAATGGGAAAAGCAATTCCTTTCGTTACAATCGGAACGGCCCTTAGCAAGGATATTGTGCAGGTGGATAACGATCATAGGAGCGCTTGCCGTGAGTTGACTTCCATTTTGCTTATGCGTGGTATCCGCAAGATGGCATTAATTGGTGGAAACAAGGCACATGTAGTTACCCAAAAACGTTTGCAAGGGTATAAAGATGCTTTTTTAGAACAAAGCATGAGTGCGGACAACAGTCTGATATACATGGATATAGAAAGCAGTGTTATGGTAGAAAAGGTTGTTGAGGAAATGGTGGAACGCCAGGTAGAATGCGTTATTTGTATGGATGATTCTATTTGTATCCATGTACTGAATAAGTTGCGCAAAGAAAAGCTAAGAGTGCCAGGAGATATTAAGGTAGCATCCTTTTATAATAGCAGCTTGATGGAAAGTAACATTCCTTCTATCACATCCTTGCAGTTTGATGTAAGAGAGCTTGGAATGGTTACTTGTAAAACCTTACTAGATAAAATAGACGGAAAAAATGTGCAGAGTAGAACCTTATTGGGGTATGAAGTTTCAATGAAAGAATCTACGCAAAACATTATATAAAATTGCGCAATAAAAGCCGTTGAAAATGTGGCTTGGGGGAGAAAATGCGCAACAAATAGTGCGAAAGGTTTAGACAAATTAGCTATAAATTCTGAATGTTTATAGGCTATTATATGCATTGACATTAATATGCCTATTTTGTTATTCTTTACTTACAGAGCAACCGATTGCGCAAAGATGCAAAAGGAAGGCTACGTGACTGCTATTCCATTGTGGAATACAGTAACAAACAAGATTTAGGGAGGAAAAGGAATGAAAAGAAAAGTATTAGCAACATTATTAGCAGTAAGTATGCTAGCAACCACACTAGTAGGCTGTGGAAGTGACAAAGCAACAGATGCAGATGTAAAAACAGAAAGCAAAACAGAAAGTAAA
>JAVBUZ010000095.1:0-58141 GCA_031554725.1 Lachnospiraceae bacterium
ATGCACCACCTTGCAGCAAAAGAGCCTGCTAGTCCGACACCCGCCACGGGTCTATCATAATTAATAGGTTCTGTCATCATTTGCCATCTACCATTACGAAGCATCAGGATTCTTTCATTACAGATCACTGGTACTTCACTTATAAATCCTCGACCAGCCATATTTGACTGTCCAATCATTAAAACTGATTTCATTTCATTTCTCCTAATTTTATATAACTTCCATGCCCACTAGCTTTATGACATCAAGTGGGCTTTCTATCTGAACAAAATCCTGTTTTCGTTTGGAAGACTGTGTTGTTTCTTCTTGCAAATACCAAACTGCTTGCACAGCATTCATCCCTATTGCTCTTGCAGCCTCTAGCTCACCACTGCCCCCGTCTCCAACATAGATACATTCTTCTGGCTTCACAGATAAACTCTCCATACACCTTTGATAAATCTCCTGGTCTGGCTTTTGAATTCCTTGCTCATATGAAAGACAAACCGCATCAAAGTAAGGAAAAAGCTTACTTCTTCGAATTACATCTGCTTCCTCCGAAAAGCAATTGCTTATTAGACCGACTAAAATTCCCTTTTCCTTTAAAGTGGAAAGCATTGGAATAATTTCGGCATGCAAGTGATTAAAGCACTCTTCCTTTGTAGCAATACGTTTTTCTACTATATTCCTCAAAAGCGCTTCACTGTAGCAATGGTTCTCTTTAAGAATCATTTCCAGCACCTCTTCAAATGTTAACTTACCTAGCGAACGGTCATCTTCTGTTGCCCACCAAAGAGGTTGAAAACTACTTTCTGAAATTCCTGCATCCTTGGCCATCTGTGCTCCAAAGTACAGTGGACATCTATAGTGCGTAATTAATGTTTCAAACATATCAAAAATCACAGCTCGTATCATTTTTTATCCCTCCCATTGGCATTTTTTCATATCGACATGGTTCTCATCCTTAAATTCCACTTTTTCATCAAGTAATAATCCTTTTTGTTCATAAAAGTGTACTGCTAGCTTACCCGCATGGTTTACTACTCTATGGCAAGGATATTTTCCGTAATACTCCGCCATACTAAGAACCTTGCCCACAAGTCTTGCATTTTTATCCCTACCTATTAGTTTCGCAATCTGCCCATAGGAAGCAACCTTACCTTCTGGTATTTCTTCCACAACAGAAAGTATTTCATAGATTAAATCTTCCGTTAGAACCCCTTCTTTTTTCATCTATCACTTACCCCTTTTTCGGTGCGTAGTCCTTCATTCCCTCAATCGCTCCCCCTGCCACAGCCCAGAAGTACAGGCTTGCAATGCTACAATAGGGAGAAAGTCTTTTTCGGTACTTTTCAAATAACTTCTTATCTATTTTTCGGTGATGATATACCATCCTCATACCACGAAGAATTGCCAAGTCACCATAGCTTAAAATATTAGGACGTTGTAAGCAAAATAGTAATATCATTTCCGCAGTCCACACCCCTATACCTTTTAAATTGGAAAGCGCTATAATTGCTTCCTCATCAGACATTTGTTCTACCGCTGCAAGGTTAAATTCACCTGAAAGAATTTTTTCAGAAAAATCCTTTATGTACTGCGCCTTACGAAAGGTCATGCCTAGTGATTGAAGTTCACCTACTTCTGCTTTTCCTATTGTCTGTGCCGTAACTTCTCCATAAGTATCTTTCATCCTCTGCCAAATCGTCTGTTGTGCCTTCGTGGAAATCTGCTGCCCTATAATATGATGAACTACTGAAGAAAATAAATCCGTATCAACAGTTCGCTGAATATGCCCAAGCTTGTCAATTACTTCTGCCAGCTTCTTATCCTTGCTTTTTAATTCCTCTACTTCCTTCTCACCATATGCAAAGTACATGCTTTTACCTCATCATCTTTTAAATAGATTATACATCTATCATGCTATTTTGTCTCTCTTGTTCTAGCCTATAATTGCTTTACCATATACCCACAGGTAAATGGAAAAAAATCAAACTTTTTTGTTCCAACATGCTCTGACCCATGTCGTTCATACCACTTACGCAGCTTAATATTTTCCTCCACAATACCAATATTCATTTGAGTACATCCCGCGTTTTTAGCTTGTGAGCATGCATGCTCAAGCAGCTTCTCACCGATTTTCTTATGCCTATATTCCTTTAAAACGCATAAGTTATTAAGTTCACACTGATTATCATTTTGCATTAACAAAGAGTAATAGCCGATAATCTTATCATTCTCTACATATGCAAACATGGGTCTTTTTTCTCCCTCCAAATGCCATTCAAGCCGCTCAGCGGTTGTTGCAAAGGCCGTAAACCTCGGAGCATTATCTATAGTGAAATCAAACTCATTTGCTACCGTCATAAAACTCTTAACAATTACTTCTACACATTCATTTATATCTTCTTTTTCTATTTGCTTAAACATAAGTGCCTCCTCTGTTAAACTCTACTGCGACCATTTTATAAAATAAGTGAAAGCAACAGTTGCTTTCACTCATCTACCTCTTCTTCGTATAACATTTTGTTTCACATAGGATTTATTTACGCATTTTGGAATACTCTTCGTAAACCTTTTTGGAATCATACATAGGTGCATACTTTCTCGCAATGTTACAAATATTTGATACGAGCTCATATGACTCTTCTACCTCATCAGTTATACATTCTACCGATTTTCCCTTACTAAGCTTTTTGCATATCAACTCTACTAGCTTCTGTTCAATGCCCTGCCTAATTCCATACTCTAAAATATTCATCTTCACAGCCTCCCACTCTTCTGACTGTTTCACTTCACTAACAACTTCATTTAACTTTTCTATTCTTTTGTCCCTTACTATTATCTCGGGATTGTCTAATGTTGTATTCTTCATGTACTGAAGCAAGCTTACTAGCTCTGGCTTTCCTTCTTTACTAGTCATATTTAAAAATACTTTCTTGGTTCCATCTCCCAAAGGCAGATCTGGAATTTCCTCGCACTGCTCTATAAATGTATACTTCGTCAGATTTCTCCCAAAAACGTCCTCTTGAGTAATGAAGATAATCACAGTTGATGGTAAATACTTATACCTTGTTTTCTTACCTGCTTTGAGAATTGGTGAATCAATTAAGCCCTGATAATACCTAGCGCGTTTCTTTACATCATCGCTACCTGTATCATTCTGCATCTCCGTATTAAACTGGCGTTCCTTATTATCCACCGCCCAAGCATCTAAACGAATGGCTCGTTTTCCACTCTTATTTAGGACAACTTGTTCAACCTTTACTTCTTTTAACACAAGCTCCTCTTCATCCATAATAATACTAAGGACGCTTTCATAGGCTTCCTTCTGGCTCATTACCGACAAAAATAGGGCAAAGTCACTTAAATTCTGCCCATAACTTTCTGACAGTCGCACAGCTCCTGTTTCTTTTTCCATATGTTTCTTCCTTTCTGCGTGTTGGCAGAAAGTCTCTTGTCTAGCTCTCTGCCGATTTCTTGGATTTTCAGCAAAGAGTTCAGATTTTGAGATAGCCTAAGATGGCTAAAGAAAGTTAGATAAAAACTTTAGAATTCGTTGCTTGCCTTTATCTTATCATATGTACATCAAAAAGTAAACGAATTAAAGAATGCTTCTAAATACTTTTTATTTTTTATATTCTTGCCGCAATCTCCAAAGCAATAAATAATTTATCCAAATTATGGTTTGCTGCTGATAACCCTTTTACTTGATATTCCTCTACGGATAAAACATCTCCCGCAGCCAAAAAATTATATAATTGGAAGCCATGAAAATCACAAACAGCCTGAACTCCTGCAACTTCCATCTCGACTGCAATGCATCCTTCATTTATTCTTTGCTTCACTTGCCCCTTTGTTTCTCTAAGCATGGCATCCGTTGTCCAAATTCTTCCTTGAACATACGGAAATTGTAAGTCTGAAAATATCTGCGCCAGCTTGTTGCTTTTTTCTATTTTTATGTAATCCCTTGCCGGAGCATAATGATACGACATTCCTTCATCTCGGTATGCTTCCGTTGGAATAATAAACTTTCCTGATGTTATTTCCTTATTTAAGCTTCCGCATGAACCAAACATAATATATTGTTTTGCTCCAGTCAACCAATTTGCCTCAATACATGTTTGTGCAGCTCCGGTTGAACCTATTGGCGATAAATAAAATGCAATTTTCATGTGATTATATTCTAATTTATAAATAGGATTCTTTCCATTGCAAGCCCCTGTCTCAGCAATTAATACACAATCATATTTTTCTAGCAAATAATCATATATTACTTTCGAAAAAATAATGAGACACTTATCAACAATTTTCTTAGGTTCTCCATAAAATTCATGAAGGCTAATCAACGGTTCTGTCTTATCATCAAATGAGTCTATTATCATAAAATTATTTCTCCCTGCGTTATACCGTAGTGTCAAGTCTCACTATCTTATACGTTTCATTCAATAGCTCGAATTCCCATCTCATCTAGCTTTTTTAAATGATCCAGCATGCCCTGCAATATCTCTGGCGAGTGACCAATCCATCCACTTACTTCCGCCACAATTTTCAACGGTTCTTTTGTTCGATAAGATTTTGTGGGATTCCCAGGGAATTTTTTGTCAGTTACATTGGGATCATCTTCAAAATCTCCAGTCGGTTCTACAACATAAATCCGTTGCTTCCCATCTCCCGAGGCAAGCTCTGCCCCCCATATAGCCGCTTCTAAAGTCCCCGCAAAATACACATATTTTGCAATCCTGTTTTCTTCATAATTTGATTGAAAACCAATTCTTAATAAATCTCCCACCTTTAAATCAGCCTTTGTTCCATGAAAAAAAGAGCCTGGACTAAATATGATTTTTTCACTCATTTTTCCTTTTCCTCCTTAATCCTGTCAACTTTCAAACCTCATTTTATTCCCATTTGCAAATAATTTAGTATAACCCATTAATATATTTTGGCATATGGTTTGAATGCTATAATCCAAATTTAATATATCCTAAAATTAGCATATGTATAGGATAAAAAGCATAAAATACCCACTTGCTCCAAGCATATCCTCCACGTTCGCCATTGTATAGAAAAAAACAGAACAATGAAAGAAATACACCTGCTTGGAACAACTGAATAGGTCCCATAGTAACTGCCCCACCTATCATAAAAACAGACACAACAGAAAACCAGATGCTTTGTTTCTTAAGGTTATTATGATTTAAACCGAATGCCAGTATATATAATACGCCAAACAATGCCCAGTCAGTAGCTAAAGCCAAAACACAGCATCCGATTACTGAGAGCACCTTAACTGCTTTACGCAAATTGCTTTTACAAGCCCACAATGCAATCAATCCCCAAAAAAGATTGAAAAGAACATTAAGACTTTCCATCACGCTGAAGATATTATGATACTGTGGAAAGAAATGTCCTGATTGCTGATATGTAAATGGTATCTGTGAGATAAAAGCAAATAATAACAGTCTTAGGGCATATTTTTTTACATTTCTTGTATGGTAAAAACCCTCTGCGATAAAATAGCACATTATCGGCATAGTAAGTCTGCCTATAACGTGCATGGAAATCCCAAGCACGGTGGCTGTTGGCACAAACTTCCATGCGATATGGTCTATCAGCATTGCTATAATAGCAATTATTTTTAAGGTATTTGCTGTAATTCCATATCCTGTATAACTTCTCTCCATGAGATACCTCCTAATACTATTCAAAAGTAATCCACATAAGTGGGCGAACACCTCCTGCACAATACCCATCAGCAACGTTGCCAATTTTTATATTATTGCCGTGAATACCGATATTGCCATCTGGAAAAACGTATACCGCTTTCACACTGAAACGGCCGGGTGTACGAATCCAATACCACCAAAATCTTTTTTCTTCATCTATTGCAATTCGTTTGCTGTTATTTGCATCTTTTCGCTCATACCAATATCTTTGATTTTTTCTCGGATTGTATAATAACGCACTACTGTCGCCGAAATATTTACATGAGAGTTCTTCAAGACTAGGTATGAATATCTTGTCTTCTGTATCACATCCACCAATCGTGCCAAACCACGGATTATCGGGATTTTTATTGATTACGGGGACTATTCTTGCCTTCTCTGCTTCGGAAAATCTATCATAGAACTCAGTGTTTAGATACTCACGCAGAGAACAATCTGCCCAAGTAATTTCAACATATTCATTATGATACGAACGCTGTTCAATAATTTTATCAGTAATAATCAATGCAGTATTTCCTTGTATTTCAAGCACTCTCCAAATGTATTCACCAAACTGTATCCTATCCTCAATCTTCATATTCATCTCCCGTACATTTCCTTTTTTTCTCCCAAGTTAGCTTTAGCGCTCTATATACTTTGTCATTCCTAAGCTTTTTGAAAAGCCAAATTTCTCATAAAAGCTATCTCTCCCCGTTGCAGCAGTCAAGCCTACGCTGGTAAATGTTCCAGGAACGGTATTGTCACTAATAAATTCTAATAGTCTATTTACTATGCGTGTACCAATTCCTTTTCCTTGAAATTCAGGCAAAACAATTATTTCTTGTAAATACCAATACATGACTCCATCGCCAACAAGTCTTCCCATTCCAATAACTTTGCCCTCGGATACAGCTATCACATCAAATAAATTATTACTTAACGCTTTTTCAACTTGTTCAAGGGGTCTATCTTTAAAACCTGTAGCAACCTTTAAACGAATAAAATCTTTTGCATTCAATTTATTTTCTATCAGCTGAAACTCTATATCCTTCATAAATACCCCTCACAGCTTCTGATTTTCTATCCTATAAAATGTCTTGCGCCTCTAATATTCATTCAATAATTTTTGTAATGCATCGACAAATTTGCCAATGTGTATACCATCCACAAACGAGTGATGTGCTTGAACCGACAATGGCATAATGACTTTTCCATCTTTTTCGTAATACTTTCCCCAGTCAAACAAAGGCGTGGCATTGTCTTTTTTTCCTGAATTTGTATGTGAAATGTGGGTATATGTTACCCACGGCATAGGCGAACACTGAAACACGTCATTTCCCAGCGGTCCAGTAAAGTATTCCTTCTGCTCTCTAGCAGTTTTTGTTGCTAAATCCACATATTCTTGAAGTTCATTTTTCATTGGAACATTAACCACTTTAAATAATTCACTATCTGAATCCAGATATGTAAATGCAGTATCAATCAAGTCAAATAAAACAATATTTCCTTCCAAAAAGCGGTAACGAAATGCTGGTATCTCATTTGCACACTTGCATACCGCATAAACCATAGCGATTGTAAATGAAATTTTCTGCTGTCTAATTTTATTTAGAAAATTTGTGATGTCCACCTCAACGGTAACGCAAAATGCAGGCTCTACACTATCTCTAAAAATCTTGCAGTGCAGTGCCCTTTCCCAAGTCTTTTCATCTATCACTTTATAATTGTTCATTGCAGTATCCAAACCTTTCTATCCGTTATCCTCACAAATTGCAGTTTAACTATCTGATTTAATCTGCAATTCAATCAACTGATTTGCTATCTCAAAAGCCTTTATTCTTCTTTTTGCCAATGTGATTTGAGACTTATATCTAGAAACTTCCTCTTTTGCTTCAAAGGTTTTCACCGTCTCCTTTAATTTGTGCAATGTGGAATCTATTTGTCTTTTTGCTTCAACTAATTCTTCTTTTGAATAATTCATTTTTCCTCCAATACATTCGAAATCACCGTTTGCATCGCTTGGCCTACTTCCACTCGTTGACGCTCATTATATCACAAGCAAAGCTTGTGATTCGCGCACACTATATCATAAGCAGAGCTTATGATCGCCATTCGCCGTTCGTGATAAATAGGCTTCGCCTTCTTCCACTCACTAACGCTCATTATATCATAAATTAAAGCAAAAAAATATGTTCAAAAAACCTCATTAGGTATTCACCCAATGAGGTCATTCATTTTAATATAAGCCGTCATATTCTAGCATAAATTTATTCAACTGGTATTTGAATTTCAGTAAGCCACTCTTCTTCTGACTCCTTATTCCAGATTCCGTCAATGTAATTCTCGCGAATATCTCCAGCAACCTTATACCCATTGCTTTCTGCCCATTTTAGTGCAAAAGCATATGCTAAACCAAAATCCTGATATCTGCCCTTATGCATTACTGAAATTACTTTGCAAGATTCTAAGTAAACATAACTAACTCCTTCAGGTGCCTTCCCTTCCTTGTCTACCGTTTCAAAGAATTGAATATCCATATCGGTATCTCTGTATTCGCCACTAGTGTGGATAATAAAACAATATTCAGGGCTACCGCATTTCATATCTGGATTCAATTCTAGCATTTCTTCTCCTAGCGCAGGGATTGCCTTGAAGTATTCTTCATAACCAGCAAGATGCATCCTCTTGGTGTATGCGATTCCCGACGGTGTTTCTTTAATAACTGCTTCGTAATTCATAAATTCTTCCTCCTTTTTGGAATTTGACATTAAAAAATCAACCTTAAGAAGCTGTTTTTCAAGCGTTTCCTGTTCCTTTAGGAGTTCTGCTTTTTTCGCCATGAGCAAATGTTCTACATTTATATCATTCAGCAAATCTCGGATTTCCTTTATCCCGAAGCCCATCTGCTTAAAAGACTGGATTCTGTGAATTCTAAGCAATTGCTCTGTGGTATAAAAACGATACCCGTTTTCATCCGTTACATACTCTGGTTTTAGCAAATCTATTTCATCATAGTAACGTAGAGTTTTAATAGAAGTTTTGCTCATTTTTGAAAATTCTCCGATTCGGAACACGCCTGTCACCTCACTTCACTTGATATGATAATGCCTCCTGCAACTGGAGAGTCAATACTTTTTCTTACCGATATAAAAAATATAACCATAATTGGCTTGTAACTACTACATATTCATCATTTCACCTAATCCCTATTATTTTTCTCACGAATGGTATGAGCATAATCAAATGATATGAACACAACGTCAGTAAAAAACTTCCAATGCATATGCACGACACTTGTATAAGCAAAACGTCTGTCAGATTTACAACATAATATGCCAATACTACTAAAATAGTCTGGTGCAATATATAAAGAGGATATGATGCTTTATTAAAATACTCTGTAAATTTTGTTCTGTTATTTAAAAATCGCTTTCCCAAAACAAGCAATGTTAAAATAGTTGCCCAACCAATAAAATTAATCCACAAATCACCATAATAAGAAAACTTATAATACAAACTTCCCAATAAGATTGTACCTACTATATACAAACCAGCTAATACTTTTATGTGCTTTTCAAGTTTATCCATAATTAAGTCATTACTTAGCATATAGTACCCTATTAAATATAATGCCAAATTCTTTCCCACGCTATATCCGCCAAAATTTCCCAAGTAATACATTAGCCATATTGGAACAAACAGAAAAAACATCCCAATAATTGACACTTTTTCTACCTTAGACATAATCCTTTGGTATGGTATAAAACGGATTATAATCAATGTAATCATCGATATAATAAAAAGAAATAGAATGAACCACAAATGCCCTGGTGTAAAAGCTCCATCATAACCGCTGAAATCTGTAAGGTTTGTAAAAAAGTATTTTATATTATCTAATACATTTCCATCATAGTTATCAAAAAATTTTCTCGCGTACAATGTCTGAAACGGGATCAAAAATAACAAGCCTAAAATAAATGGAATCAATAACTTATTACTTTGTATAACGAATTCCTTTACTGTTCTTTTTTCTAATGCATATCTTGCACTCATTCCTGCTAGAACAAATAGTATTGGCATAAACCATGGATTAACCAATACAATCAAAGTGCTTAATACCTTATTTTCTTCTTGCCAAATATAAAATTTAGAACCAAAATCATTCCAAATCATAAAAGTATGTACAAAAAACAATAGTAAAATTGTAATATTTCTCAGATTATCAATATAATGCTTTCGTATATCTACTTTATCTATCTCTTTCATAGTTACTCCTATAAATTCTTTAGGTTTAGTTCCGCTTCCTTTTCCTTGAGTGCGCTAAATTTTGATTTGTCTCTTTCTCACTTTGGGCACCACAAGACCAATTAGAAATCCAATGCGCATAAAAATTATATAATTGTATTAATTAAAATCATAGGTAATCACAGATTTCACGAATGCCATTAACCGTGCAATCGGCTTCTTCATTCTTTCCTTCTATATTCCAATACTGACCAAACCCTTGTTTTACCCATATTGTATGCATACCCAATAGCTTAGCTGGTACGATGTCATTATCAATTCTATCTCCAATCATAATTGCCTCGCTTGGATTGCACCCACTCCTACCTAGCGCAAGTTCAAATATTCTTCTATCCGGCTTCGAAACGCCTTCTTCCGCAGAAGCAATGACTAAATCAATATACTTTAAAATCCCATGCTTTTCTAAGCGTTCTTTTGTTCCAAGGGATTGATTGGCAATAATACCTATCTTGTATTTTTTACTTAATACTTCAAGACATTTTGTGGTATCTTCATACAATATTTCATCTTCTTTATGCCATTCAGGAAGTTTTACATTCAGCTGTCTTGCTATTTCCAAATCACCTTTTTTATTTTGTCTATATAATGCCATTGCATCACTGTAAATCTGCTCATATGGCAGATCCACCAAAGAAGCTATCTCTTTGAATCGATGCTCATATGCTATACACTCATCAACTAGGGTTGAACCCACATCAAAAAATAGCCATTTTATGTTTCCAAACATATCCTGGTTGCCTCCATAACTTCTGATTTCCATTGTTCTTAGAAACAGAATTTTACTTTCTTCTTTGTGTTAATAGGTTTACACCCAATACAAATACAAAACCGCCAAGCAAAATAAAGAACGACCATACTATATTCCAATATGATGAATTTACATCAAACATTAAGTGCAATAATTTATTCCAAAATTCTAATCCCGTTGCAATGGCAAATAAATCACCTAATACGTAGGCACCACCAAAGATATATATCCACCTCCACCAATAGTTCTTACGCCAATTTTTACAAAAAGTAATAATACCTAGAATGCAAAGTATCGCTAATATTCCCATAATTCCAAAATAGAGAATCCCTTTTCCATCCAATACACCAATCCAGAAGTTGGCATAAGAAGCTCTATCTATTAATCCCCATATTCTGTGCAAGTGAAACAAACCAAAAAGCATAAAAAACCATGGCTCCCATGCAAATATTGTTCTATTCTGCATATTAATTCTCCCTAAAAAAACTGTATTTATATCACCATAATTAAAGTTCCTGCACCTATTAATATACATCCAACGAAAGACTTTACCGTAAACTCCTCATGTAGAAATACAAAAGCAAGTATAAGAGTAATTACTACGGATAATTTATCTATTGGTACTACTTTGGATGCTTCTCCTACTTGTAATGCTTTATAATAGCACAGCCACGAAGCACCTGTCGCAAGTCCTGACAAAATCAGAAATATCCAGCTCTTATTGCTAATTTGAGCGACACCTTTCTGGGCATTGGTAAGAAAGACCATTCCCCATGCCATGACAAGAACTACTACCGTCCTAATCGCTGTTGCAAGGTTTGAGTTTACTCCGTCTATGCCGATTTTTGCTAGTATAGAGGTAAGAGCTGCAAATATTGCAGACAGTATTGCAAATACGAACCACACATCAAATTACCTCCTTAATCTTTACTTCGATAAGCGCAATCCCGTTTCACTTTGAAAAGCTTCTGCCCATTCTGCATTGCGGTAAAAAACAATACATTCCTGGTATCCATCGCTAGCAAAATACAATCTGTTTTCATTTCCGTTCGCAATAATAATTTTATTAAGTTCATCTGTCACCTTAGTATCAAACCAATCACCTTGAGCCTTAGCTTCTAGCGTATACGTATGTCCATTCCATTCAAAGCTTACTGTCCTTTTTCCAGTCCCTCTTTCCCAATTCACACCGCTAGTATCTTCTATGATATTTTTAAAATCAAGTTCTCCATCTCCTATAGCGACTATTCCTAAGAGAAAATTCGTATACATCGTCCCTTCGTCAAATACTTCAACGTCAAAGCAATATACTCCATTTTCAGATGGTGTCCATTCCCAAGTATCAAAATTTATGCTGCCGCTACCGACCTCAATTAGAAAAGTAGCAACCTTATCAAATTCTATCTCCTCTGGTAATTGAGCATAGCTTTCTTCTAATTCAGCCGCTAAAGTATCTGTTATTCCCTTTATTCCAAATGTCTGTAGTATCTCCGCAATCTCCGTATAGCTCTTTTGGTTTACATTCATTTCATTCACCCTAATGCTTTCTGCCCACTCAAATCCATTTTTATCTATAAATGCTGTGCAACCACTCACCATTATCACAAAGCTTATGCAGAGAGCGAATACAAGAAGTTTCCTTATCTTTTTCATATCGATAATGCTATCCATGCTTTTATCTCTACCTCATCTTTCTAATTTAAGAAGGTACTCTGTTGTATCTTCTTCAAACTTTTTCTCACCAGTCAAACAAAATCCATGTCTTTCATAAAAAGAAATTGCTCTAACATTTTTCTCTAGTGCCCATAGCTTGTCTGCACCATGCTCGTTTATCGCATGTTCAATAAGTTCCTTACCAATTCCCTCACTCTGAAAAAAAGTATCTACGTATAGTTTGCAAATCTCTGTTCCATTCATTTGGAGAAAACCCTTTATTAATCCGTTATCATACACATATAGATTTTTAAGTATTTCCTCTTTCATAAAATAATTATCTATAAGAGAAACAACCTGCAATTCCCCAAATGAGAAAACTTCCTCCTTAAAAATAGGGAAAAAGTTTACTCTATTATTAAAAACATATATTTCAGCTACTCTTGATAAATCATCTATCCTAGCTTTTCTAATATTCATCTTAAAAACCCGTATACCTCTCTACTTTTTCTATTTGTTCATAAATGCATATACATCCAAGGTTACCTCTTCTTGTCCGCCCCAATTCTTGTCCTGAAAAGTATAATCCTCTTTTGTAAATCCATTATTAAGTAATACCTTTGATGAATATATATTTGGGGGCATAACAAATGCTTCAAGCCTTGAAATGCCGATTTCCTTTCCTAAATATTCTATCATAAGCTTTAATACATTTGTGGCTATCTTTTGGTTCCAATAGGATTCATTGATGCGATAACCTACTGTTATTTTATTTTCTCGCTTTTTATAGTCGAACATTTCCGCCAAACCGACAAGTCTGTCGGGATTATCTTTTAAATAAACTCCCGCAATAATTAATTTCTTTTTATCAAAATCTCTTCCTCCAAGATTTTCAATTGCAGACGCTAAAAACTTATCGTTTTTCTTATATAAAAATGGGGATATGTACTTATATACCTCGTCGTTATTACTTATTTCTAACAACGCAGGTACATCGTTTTTTGTCATCTTTCTTATAATTACCTTATCATTTTCTAAATACGGAAATGTATCAAATAATGTAGCCATTATAGTCCCTCTCCCTCTTATATATTCACGCTAAATTTGTCTCTACTCCACAGCCACATTGGTGTATGCACATCAATAGGTACAAAATCGGTACCCTCTAGTAGATGAGCCCAACGTTCTGCAAGCATTTGCTGCACATTTCCCAAATCTTGTAGATATTGACTTCCCTTAGAAAATAATATCCTTGTTTATTGAAAAGCTTACTATACCAATATTTTACCAATGGAATAACAAATAGCATGACCACTTATCATAACTCTAGTACCACAGTCTTCACAGAATAGTATTCCGCCACGTTTTGATAATTGTTTTGCAACCATCTTATTTTTATTTAATTTTTCTCTCCAAAATGGTATCAAAGAACAATGAGCTGAGCCTGTAACAGGATCTTCCTTCATTTCTTCCTTTGGAGTAAAGAAACGTGATACAAAATCACATGATTCCCCTTTCGCAGTAACAATGAAAGCAAAAACATCATTGAACTGAGAAAGCAAGTTAAAATTCGGTTTTAGATTTTTTACAGTTTCCTCATCTTCAACTAAAACAACTAAATCTCTTGATAAATATGTTCCTAGAACTTTTACCCCTAGCGCTTGCTCTAGTATGTCTATTGGCATATGGATTTCTTTTGGTACTCTACTCGGAAAATCCAAGGTGTATAAATCATTTTCTCTACTTACTATCAGTTGTCCGCTCTTTGATTCAAAATTTATCGTATCAACATTTTTTTCTATATAATTCATTAATACATATGCGGAAGCTAGTGTTGCATGTCCGCAAAGATCTATTTCGTATTCTGGAGTAAACCACCTTAATATAAAATGATTTCCACTCCTTAATACAAATGCAGTTTCTGCAAGGTTATTTTGCATAGCTATGCTCTGCATAAGTTCTTCACTAATTTCATTTTCTAAAACACAAACACCAGCGGGATTTCCGCTAAAATAACTTTCTGCAAAAGCATTTACAATAAAATATTCCATATATTCCCCCTATTTATATATAATCTGCATTCGTAATCGCTCTGTCATATTCTGACTTTCTATTTAAAAACAGATTACCTTCTTTTCTCCCATAATTGAATAAATTGTTGCCGTCGCATCCTTAAGATATAGTACCTGCATATTATCATCATCTACCTTATACATTCCTTTTAAAGAAGGATAGGTATCTAGCATATGCTGTTTTGCCTCTATTCGCTCATCTTCTTCAACCACTGCCTCAATTCTAATCCACCGCTCTCCATCGTATGCACAAATCTCTACTTTTGGATTTATTGCCATTTGCTTTGAAACCTTTTTAATTTTTCCAGTCTCAATATATAGATGTTCTTCAAAAATATCTACAGTCCCAAAAGGTCTAACTCTTGGTTGATCTTCTTCTACTGTGGCTAGAAAATAAGTTTCGCACTTTCTCAAAAAATTATAAACCTCTATCATGTTATTTTCTCCTCATATTTTTACCCTAAACTTGTCTCTGCTCCATAGCCACATTGGTGTATGAACATCTATGGGAACTAACTCAGCATCCTCTAGTAGACTAGACCAACGTGCGGCCAGTATTTCCTGCACGTTCCCCAGTTCCTTTTCTTCTAGCGAAATCACCCCTAGCTTAATGCTTGCCTGAATTACATGTGTATCTGGTGCAACGGTAATCTCTTTTCTATTTTGAAATTGGATATCTGTATATTGCTCTAATACATAGAGCCAATAATTGCATATCTTGTTTCCGCCCAAATATGGAAATGCCTTTTTATTCTCGCTAATGTATTTTTTTATTCTGTCTACAGAATAGTCATTTATAGCAAACAAACTGCGAATGTCACCATCAAATTTATTCTCAATAGTCTCACACAATTGTTTCCAAATAATAGGCTGCTTATTTGGTTGTAGTGCTACCTTATACTGCACCAAATAGTTTCTCAGCATATCCTCATCCATTTTAAGAACCTGTTTGCTATCAAAAACAGCCTTGGCCTCTTCATCCTTATACATACGATTTGCACATTCCCACAAAACGTATGAATTTCTCTGATAGTTGAGTGCCATTGGCAAAGTGAAATACATGTAATTTTCTTTTGATGAAGGAATTAGGTTCGGATTCTCATCCTCAGGCATCTTCTCTCCACCTAGCTTCCCCTCTTTATATGCTTTTATAAGATTATGTACTTTGTCTAATATAATTTGCTGGTCTACATTCATTTGTTTCCCCTATACCTCAAATCTCAAAATTTTCCGGCTTATACCATGAGTAAAATCTACCTGAGCTAGGAACAAATCTAAGCACGCAAAAGTCGGGGTCTGTAAAAGATTTTTGTGGATACGCATTTTTGAATTTGTTCTGCCAATATTTTTCCTTAATGCCCATGTCCGTTACTATTTCCATATTGCCTTTCAACAGGCAACCTTTCCACACTAGCCTTCGGCTATAAAAATAGACGCTAGCTTTTGCATTTTTGCTTATTTCATTAGCAAATTTTGAAGACGTATTTGTGCAAAAATAAATTTCATCCAGAGATTCTCTATACTTACCTGGAACCACCGCTTTTGTTAGCGGATATCCATCTTCTCCCACACACGTCAAAATAAATGTGTTAACACTTTTAAATAGTTTTTCTGCTTTTTCTTTCTGTTTCATGCTTTTACCTCCCATAGTTTTTGGTACCGATACCAATAGTCGCCCAATGGTTTGCTCTTCTCATTTCATATTCAATCTCTTCTGCATCCATTAATACCCCATCGTTAGCTGCCTCTTCTATCATTTCTTGAACGCTTTCCGGAATACTTGTCCGAAAAATACCAACCCCAATATTTAAAAATCTATAGGAATAACCCTTTTCGCATTCTTCTATGTCACCAGAATTTTTTTCTCTAAGAATATTGTATAAATCATCTGCTTTAATTTTAAATGCATAAACTCCATATATTTGTGGTTGAATTTTTCCATCAATTCCAGCTAAAAATTCAATAAACTCTACCTTACCACTTTTGTCAAAATCAAATCGCAGCTCATTATCAAAATAAAACAATGTATCTTCTCGCTCTACACACGGCTCCCCAAGCAAACTTTTAATTTCTTCTCGGGAAACGGATAGGGCTATATTTTTATCATTTAGTTTTATCCCCACTAGAGGGATTATCTCTATTTGTTCCATGCTTGTCCTGCTCTTTCATTTTGGTCAAATATCTCTTTCACGCTTCACCATGTTCTGGCTTATTTTGATATTGTCTTGTTAAAAATAACTGTTTGCTCTTTCATAGATATTTTGCCAACTTCGTAGTCATATTCTGCAAGTTCCTTTTTATACTTCAGAAAAGAATGGTCTATTGGTACCCCTGCTATGTTTTGTATTTCTTCAAATGTTAGTGTGAAAGATTGGCTTCCATTTTCCTGCACATACTCCCACAAAGAATTGTATTTACTCATTGTTCTTTACCATCCATTTGGTTGTTCTCCAAATATGCAACCTTTTTACCTGTAGTTTCAGCATACTCAATTTCTGACATGGTGCTTTTTCCGATATATCCGCCCTTGTTAATTACAAAAATACTATCTGCCATATCAATTTTTCTTTTGTGCATATCATCAAGCATTATTTTCTGGTCATCTGTAATTGCATCATCTGAGTCATCAAATGGACACACAGAAATAACTATCTTACCTTTTAGAGTTAATGCTTTTTGTACTTTTATAAAATCATCCTTAAAACGGATGCTACCACACAAGGTAATCACTTCATATTTTCCTATCATTCTCTACCCCTCCATGCCTTGACTTATCATATCTTTTCTATAAATTCTCTCGTAAATAATCCCTATTCTGTCCTATTTCACTTGCCACCCCTAGCAATAACACTTGTTATCGATAGGATGTGCCGTAATAATTGTATAAGAGTGTGCATTCACAGTTATGATACAATTATCTATTTCCGCATACCAGTTCTTACCCATTCTTGTTATTTGGCAGTCCTTATCCTTTATCTTATCTACACACCAGCAAACTACGTCCTCTGTTTCTAAACCAAGATTTCTTTTTATCCTTTCAACCCCCAGCCTTGTGGTATGCACTTTATCTAAATTAGTAAGTAGTATTCCCTTATCCACTTTGCCCCTCCACACAATTTCCTTCTTATTTGATTCTACACATTACGACTTCTACTTGCAAGATAAACACCCCTATTTGTATGCTTGAATAGGAATACTTTGGATACATGGCATCTAAAATTACTTTACAATGCTGTTTATATATTCATAGTCAAGACTTCCCTCATACACACTATAAAAAAACGGATTTTTTCGTATTGTACTCGATGAATTAATAATAAAATTGTTCCATCCATCATATTCCTCTCCATTTTTTAGATAGATGGTTGTTTTAAAACTATATCCCATAGAACCCAAGGATATTTTTTCTCTCTTTAGCTTAATGGAATTAAGCTCATTTATAATGTGAGCTATTTCATCTTCATTCTCTATATGTGTTGTCTCACCAGTATTTCCATTAAAAATAACAATTTCTAGCACCTTGTTTGGCTCAAGATTCATCAAATCGATAGGTGCTTTATACCACATTAGCCCTAACACAGCTAGCATAACCGCGAATATCAATATAAATATTTTTTTCTTTTTCATTACACACTCCCCTTCTTTTTGTCGTATCTAGGATGTTCTCTCCACATTCTCTATGCTTACAGAATACCCATTTCCCGTTTGCTTTTGAAATAATCACGGCGAATTTTAACAAATCATCATTTATAGCTTCATAGAATTTCACTTTTGTCATTAGATGTACCTTTGTAAATAGCCATCAGTAAGTTATCCCTATAGCTTCCCTCATGCAACTCATTTTTTTCTAAGATAGCGATTGGCTTAAATCCACATTTTTCATAGCATTTAATTGCTCTCTCGTTCCATGTCTGAGGATCAATAAAAATAATATCGGCAAGATTATTTTCAAATAAATAGTGAACAAGCAATTGAATAATTGATGTTCCTATGCCCTTATTCCAATATTCCGTTTCGCCTATAAATAAATCGATTCCATATGGATTATGAAATGCCCTTCCCGCTAGTTTCTTACCTACTTCAGGCTTCTCCATAATCGGATCATCTATATCTGCCCTATAATATTGGATATATCCAACCGCTTTATCCCCACATTCAATGATACAGGAAACCACATAATCTTCTCCCTTTGCACGAGGCTGATAATGCTCTATTACCTTATCCAAATCAAAAGCGTTGTCCCTTCCCTCATAATATGTTAGAACAATTGGATCAGAGAGCCAATTTGCCATAAGTGAGTAATCATCTATACAATCATTCATTTTTCGAATAGTTATATTCGTATTCTTACAAACGATATTCATACCGTTGTATCCTCCCCTTAATATTTTCTTATATATTTTTGCAAAAGGCTGACGCATTTGCGTCAGCCTTTTCTTCAATACGGTTTTCTTGTAAGAGTAGTTTCATTATATCACCCTACAATTTTATTTACAATGGTCTTTATGTGTATCTGCATCGTATCTAAGCAAGGAGCTGGGCTAACTTCATCATTCAGTAGTAACGGCAACTCTGTGCAGCCCAAAACAATCGCTTCTATTTCATCCTCTTGCTTCATTCTTGCGATTATCTTCTGGAAATTGATTCTTGTTTCCTCCTTTACAAGGCCTAGCTCTAGCTCTGAAGATATCTTATCATTAATGTATTCCATCTCTTCTTGGGTAGGAATAACAACTTCGATTCCACTTTTAATAAAAGGAACTTTAAAGAATTCTTCTCTCATTGTAAAGATAGTTCCTAAAACTCCAATTTTTTTATATTGCCTACGCTTTGCTTCTTCACATGTCGCTTCAACAATACTAATCAAAGGCACTGTTGACAGCTCTTGTAATCTGTCAAATACAATGTGCGGTGTATTTGCAGATAATGCCACAAAGTCAGCACCGCTTTTAATCAAGTTATTAATTGCTATCATAAGATATTCTGCAAGCTCATCATATTTCTTCTGGCCACATAAGTTCAGGACCTCAAACACATTTACATTTTCTATTGTAAGGTTTGGAAATATATTCATTCCCATTTTCTCTCGCACTCCATACACAATGTCATGATAATATGGAATCGTTGATTCTGGTCCCATTCCACCTACTAAGCCTAATTTTTTCATGTGCTTCTCCTAATCTAGATTATTCTTTCCTAATGTAACTTCATATACAAAACAGGATAAGGATTTCCTAGTCCATTTCCTCTTTACTTCAACAGTACCCAAGCCAAAGCTCCACAAACTACTAACGCAATTACTGCACTACCTATAGCCAGAAAAGCCTTTTGATAAGGTCTCTTTCCAGACTCTTTTGCCTTCGCAATCTCATCTAGGCGCTTCCCTTCTGTAAAAGCAACGATTTCCCTATATGTTTGCACATCATTTTCTTTCTTAAGCTTTTCAACCTTAAATGCAAATAGTAGGGTTACGGCTGTCAAAATCAGCCAAATCACAATGCCTATTACCTTAAGATAAAGCATTAGAGGTACTGCTGATAGCACCATAAGCATAAACAATATGGTATAAATCTTTCCGTAGTAATTAAATCTTTGAATTTCACTTTCCTTAATTTCTTTCTTCATAATCTCAATATCTCCTTTTATTAATTGGTCTAGAGATATTTCATACACCTTGCTTAATAGTATCAAACTATGAATATCGGGATAACTTTTGTTGGTCTCCCAGTTTGATATTGTCTGTCTGCTGACATATACCTTCTCTGCAAGCTCTTCCTGGGATAAATTTTGTTCTGTTCGATACTTCTTTATTTGTGTACTTAGTTCCAAGATGCACTCCACCTTTCTTTTTCTCTGACCTACTAACAAGCTATAATATCAAGACTAGAAAGTCTATCAAAGTGCTTTGACATCGTGTGTTTAGATCATGTCAAAGCCTTTTGACATGGCTTATTATATCTATTTTTCAAGAAGTCTCTTGTATGTTTTATCAATTCCGATCGCTCCAAGAGGTGCTGTAATAAGAATGGACAAAACTGCTACTGTTAAAACAGTTTGACCACAAGCAAGCCCCATCGATAACGGAATTGCTCCAATTGCCGCTTGCACCGTTGCTTTTGGCATGTATGCTATCATGCAAAATAGTTTTTCTTTTTTTGTAAGCTTGGTTTTTATTAGGCACACAAAAACACCAATCATTCGAACTGTTAAGGCTCCTAATACAATAGCTATTGCTGCACCGCCAGACATAAATGCATATTTTAAATCTACAGTAGCACCTACTAATACAAAAAGCAGTACCTCTGCTGCCACCCACAATTTATTATACTTTGCAGAAAGTCTAACCGCCAAAATATCATACTTTTGCTTTACAACAATACCCATACTCATAATCGCTAGTAGCCCAGATATGGCTATCTTTCCTTCAAATTGATTTTGTAACTCAATTAGCAAAAAGGAAATACTCAGTATTAAAAGGATTTTTACAGAATCTCTCATGTGAAACTTTTTAAAGAAAGCTATTAGCAAAAACCCAACAAATCCACCCACAAGAACTCCCAGCACTATAGACACTGGAATCTGCAAAAAACTAGTAGCGGATATCTTCCCACTTGTTGCCAAAGATGTAAACGCTGTAAATAGAACAATTACAAAAACATCATCCACCGATGCTCCTGCTAAAATAATCTGAGGAATGCTATGCTCTTTACCATATCCCTCTTCCATTAATTTTATCATTCTTGGTACAATAACGGCTGGCGAAACTGCTGCAAGCACCGTACCAATAATTGCTGCCTCAAGAACACTAATTTCTAAAAAGATAGGTGCTAAAATAACCACCCCAACTAATTCAAAACAAGCTGGAACAAAACACATCAAAAAGGCAGGTCTACCTACCTTCTTTAAATCTGAAATATCTAAAGATAGACCCGCTCTTGTTAATATAATTACCAGCGCAACTTGCCTTAAATCCGCTGAAATACTTAGAATAGATTCGTCAATCAAATTTAGCGCATAGGGACTTAAAATCATCCCCGTTATCATCATTCCAAGTAACGCTGGAAGCTTTAATTTTTGGAAGATACTTCCCAGCAATAATCCACATAAAAAAATGAGCGCAATACTAGTTAACATGTTTTCCCGATGCCACCTCAAAATGATATTTTACAATTCCTTTGTCTATCTTACTACAAGGAGCAAGCAGTGCTTCTAACTTTACTTCCTCACCCGACAAGGTAAATAAAAATTTTTGCTGGTTCATGGCGGTCGGTGCTAGTAAAACAGCATCCATGCCTTTTTTAAACCATTCTGGCATCTCACCCTCTACCTTACAAAGCTTGTCAAAATCTCTATTTTTATGTGGTACACCCTCATTTTTTCCATATCCCAAAGCAATAACGCAAACTACCTTTTCATCATCATCCACTTGTATTTTTGATTTGCCTTTACTATAGGTCGAAACCACCCAACAGGTATTTAAGCCTAGCTGCTGTGCCTTTAAAACAAGTCTCTCACCATAATATCCAGCTCTTTCGTCTAAATCCTTGCTTTTTTTACCAACTACAGCAATATAATTCTTTGCATCACGAAACCTGCCATAGTGAGC
Source organism: Lachnospiraceae bacterium (assembly GCA_031554725.1). Lineage (GTDB taxonomy): Bacteria > Bacillota > Clostridia > Lachnospirales > Lachnospiraceae > JAVBUZ01. Next base: position 22,069 of record JAVBUZ010000095.1, read on the forward strand.
TATCATGCCACCAAAAGCCTCTTTTTCATTGGTAATAATCTGCATATGCAACCCACCTTCTTTATTGCATGCATCTGCTTCTTCTCGTAATGTTTCTAAAATGTCCTCGGCAATAGGCATATCTAAATATTCTCTTACCGAATGCCTCTTTTGCATTGCTTCAATCATATCCATACCAATAACCATACCCTTCCATAATTATTTGAAATCATTCTTTTATATTATAATCATTTTAGTCCAGTTTACTCGGATTGTACAGACTTTTTGCGTGTTAGCAAAATTCCGCTTACTAGAGCTGTAAAAGGTGCAACTGTTACAAGTCCAAAGCTTCCTACTATGGTATCTAGTATCTCTGCTGAAACATATTTATAGTTTAAAATATTAGTTATTGGAGTACCCTGTGCCATAAATACCATTAGTAGGGCAATATATCCACCTGAGTATGCCAATAATAAAGTTGTAGTCATGGTTCCCATAGCGGCTCTACCCACATTCATACCAGAGATTGCTGCTTCCTTCCAGCCAATATCACTTTTTTTCTCAACTACCTCATGTATTGCTGAAGTAATATCTACTGCCAAATCCATCATTGCACCAGATGCTCCAATAAAAATACTACTCATAAAAATTTGTGTTAGATTCAAGTTTTGATATCCTGCATAAAGCAAGCTTTCTGAGTTTGCCATAATCGCGCCATGAATTTTAAATATATCTGTAAAAATAATTCCTAGTACACAGGTTGTTACTACTCCAAGCAGGGAGCCACCAATTGCACATAGGCTCCTTACATCAAAGCCATATACAGAGCCAACAATAATAACTGTTAGTGCAACAACAATAAGTAAGCCTACATAAATGGGATTTGAACCATTTAGATAGCAAGGCACCATAACCTTCCATATCATTAGAACCGTTATTACAAAGGTAAACACTGCTCTGATTCCCGCCTTGCCCGCAAATAGGACTAAAAATATAACAAATAGTGCTGCCAAAAGTAGTTCTTGAGGTATGCGATAGTGATCAATCATATTGATGGATAATATACTATCATTGGAATAGCTAATAACAACAAGAGCCTTGTCACCTTTTTTGAATATTTTGTCCGCTTCTAAGGACCCATTTAATAAGTTATATCCCTGAGCTATTTGTCCTTTAAATTTTCCAGACAATATTTTTATTTTACAAACTTGTTCTCCCGTTCGAACAAGTCCCACATCTATAATCGTATCATCATTTGTTTCTACAACTTCTGCTGCCGAACGACTGGTACCCTTATATATAACAGCATCCTCATAGCCAGTCGGAATGGCTACGAGGATTATTGTTAAAATAAGACCGATTATCATAGGAGCAGCTTCTTTTATCTTCCTTCTCCAATTTATCGATTCTTTCATATTATTTATTTTACTCCTGTTAGTTTTTCGAGGTTAAAATAAATATTTGTATTGTCATAATATCCTTCAAATAAACCGTCTCCATTGCCCATAGCAAAAACTGCTACTGGAAGACCTGTATGTGCATAAGACGAGAAACTAATTCCAGACTTATTATTAAGAACATGTGTAAGTGTTACTGTAAGTGGATCATAGGTTCCATATAGCACATATTCTTCCTGTGTCATATCCTTTTGTCCTGCGGTTCCTATCTCCATGGTTCTTGTATAAGCTGTCTTTATCTTTCCTAATTCATACTCAGTAAGCACCAATTTGGAATCTGCATTTGTATTATTCGGTAAAAGTAAACCAAATAGCTCTTCTACATCTTTCATTACGGTTTCAAAGTCTGTTTTTTCTTCTTTATATTTTGTCACATAATCACTACTATATTTTGCGTAGGAAATCTTCTGCCCTTCAAGGTTCTGTAAAAAGGTATCATAATTTGTACCTGCATAACCGATGGTAAGTCCACCTGTCTCATGGTCACCCGTTACAATAATTAAGGTTTCTTCTTTATGTTTATTGTAAAAAGCAATGGCCTTATCTACTGCGTCAGAAAGAGCCTTGGTATCACCGATACTAGACGCCGCATCATTTGCATGACATGCCCAGTCAATCTTACCGCCCTCTACCATCATGAAGAAGCCTGTTTCGTTATCTAATACTTCAATTCCTTTTTCAACATAATCCGCTAAAGTCCATTCATCCTTTGCTGAGTCTAAGCTATAACTCATTGCGTCTGCATCTGCTAGCACTTCTGAAATAACAATTGCCTTTCCATCACTACTTGTTAAAGCTTTTGCCTCTGCCTGAGTATTAACTACCTTATAGCCTGCCTTTTTTGCTACTTCATAAATATCTTCTTGATCTTTTTCTGCTCCTGTAGGTGCAAGCAATGCTCCACCTGCAAAATAATCAAAATTACTATCTATCATTTCTAAGCCAATGTCATAGTAGCTATTTCTAGATGCTTGATGTGCATAGAATGCTGCTGGTGTTGCATGGTTTAGATTTACGCTAGTAATAACACCAATCTTGAAATTCTTTTGTGCTTTTAGTTTTTCAGTAATTGTTTCATATGCAATTGTTTTTGTTTCGTCCATGTTAATGGTTCCGCTGTATGTTTTGTAGCCAGTGGAAAGAGAGGTTGCTGTAGATGCCGAGTCAGGACAAAATGATGTGCTATCATACGTCTGTGCTGAACCTGCTACTGGGAAGCTCATAAAAGAAAGCTTTGACTCTGACCTTAAAGTACCATCTGCATCATCTGTAATTGCATTTAGGTAATAGGATGCTGACTGAATCTGTGGGTAGCTCATTCCATCTCCAATAAATAAGAAGATGTACTTTGCTTCTTTTGCCTGTACCGTTTCCTCTACTTTTGTTTCTGCCTGCACTGTGCTTGTTTGTGATTGACTCTGCTCTGGCATGCTTGCCTTAGGGCTTTCACTACCGCATCCTGCTAATGTTGCCACACACACCGTTAGTGCACTTAACAATGCTGCTAGTTTTTGATTTCTTTTTTTCATAATACTTATGTTCTCCTCTTCGATTGTCTATCTATTACATCTGACAACCCAATTCTAAAAGGAGAATGTAAAATCCCAAACATAGTCCGCGTAATTTTTAAGTAAAAATTAAATTATATTATTTAATCGGTAAAGCTTCTTTGCATTCTCATATGTGATTGCTTCCACTTCTTCTGAGCTTAATCCCTTAATCAAAGCTATCTCTTTAGCAATATAAGGTAGGTAAAGGGAAGAGTTTCTTTTTCCTCTATTAGGTTCAGGAGCCAAATATGGACAATCAGTTTCCAAAACTATCTTCTCTATAGGAATCATTTCTACCGCTTCTTTTAATTTCTTAGCATTCTTAAAGGTAATTACTCCACCAATACCAATATAAAATCCCATATCTAAAAATATTTTTGCAGTCTCCTTCGTATAAGAAAAGCAATGAACCACACCACCCAGCTCCTTAGCCGCCTCTTCCTGCATAATCTTAATGGTATCCGCTGCCGCATCTCTAGAGTGAATAATAACTGGTAGCTTAAGTTCCCTTGCCAATTGCAATTGTCTGCGAAACCATTTTTCCTGTATATCTCTAGCTGGCTCATCCCAATAATAATCAAGCCCTACTTCACCAATGGCAACACATTTTTCATGTTTACAAAGCACTTTTATTTGTTCAAATTTTTCTTCGTCCAAACATCCTGTCTCACTTGGGTGAATACCGATTGCTCCATAAAAATTGGGATACTTATTCATATACTCTACGGTTGTTATACAGGACTCAAGGCTAGCACCTACATTTACTACCTTTTCAATCCCCTGTTTCTGCAATCCTGTAATTAGTTCTTCTCTATCTTCATTAAAAGCAATATCATCATAATGAGCATGGGTTTCAAATATCATATCATCATCTCCAATTCAAAAAGTTCTTCAAAACAAAAGCACCGTCCCCAAGGCTCCTATGTCCTTAAAAACAGTGCTTACATGCGTCTTCAGGGGCTCGAACCCTGGACACCCTGATTAAGAGTCAGGTGCTCTACCAACTGAGCTAAAGGCGCTTATATATAAAACGTTTTTTACAACGCAAGAGTTATTATATTATAATGTTCTTCTCTTTGCAAGCCTTTTTCCAAAAAAAATTACATTTTGCCCCTTTATTTCTAATCTTTTTCTTTACACCCCTGACAATATCCATAAATCTCCAGTTTATGCCCTGTAATTGTGAAGCCCATATTCTCTTCTTCTAGATGAATATGGTTCATCGGACAGGCATGAAGAGGAATCCTTTTTCTACATCCCAAGCACAATGCATAATGAGTATGCTCTTCCTTAATCTTTTCATATACTACGGTACTATTATCCATCCAAGTGCTTTTTGCTACTATTAACTTCTCTTCAAATGCTGCAAGGATTCTATAAATGGTGGATAATGCGTAGCCTTCCTCATTTCCATCCTTTTGGATGTTGTTATATATTTGCACTGCACTTAATGGCTCTTTCGCATCTGACAAAACGCGATATACATCTTTCCTTTGTTTTGTCCATTTTACCCCTTCTGGGTATTTTAAATCCACTTTTCCCATGTAAAATATGCTCCTCCCATCATGTTTACATAACTTTTTACCTAGGCTGTTATCTGTAGTAGGTCTATAATTATTCCAGACAAAACACCTATGATATAAAGTATGCCCACAATTTTAATATCCTCACGCCTATCTGTGCTAGAACGAAAAAGCACTAAAACACCGATACCTGCACCTACTAAAAGCCCCGACATCATGGCACCAAAGCTCATGGCACCCTCTAAATATAGCTCTGTGATTACAACGGAGGCTGCACAGTTAGGGATTAAACCTACAATACCTGCAAGCATTTCTCCAATAATTGGCTTATTTAATATTAAGTTGGCAAGTACCTCTTCGCCTGTAAAAAAAAGAATAAAGTTCAGCGCAAAGGATACTAAAAGAAGAAATAAGGTAATCTGGCCTGTATGTCTAACCGCCGAGCGCCATATTCCTTTTTCTTCCGAGCAGTGGCAGTGGTCATGCTCACACATCTCATGAATATGGTCATGCTCATCTACTTTTTTAGGTAATAATAGGTCAAGCAAAACACCTGCCACCACACCGATAATAACCTTTAATCCTAATATTTTTAAAATTACTGTTACTTCTACAGACTCAGAAATCAAAATAGGAAGCATCTCATCGGAGGTTGATAAATAGATGGCAATTAAGGTTCCCATGGTAATTACTCGTCCCGCGTATAAATTAGAAGCGGCAGCGGAAAATCCACATTGTGGAACTACACCAAGCAGGCCGCCAATTACAGGACCGAACTTACCGCTCTTCTTTACCAAACGCTGAGCCTTATCACCTGCACGATGCTCTAAGTATTCCATTACCAAATAAGTTAAAAACAAAAATGGTAGTAGCTTGGCTGTATCTATTAAGGTTTCTAAAATAACATCAATCATCATAATTCCTCACGTTCTTCAATTGCAAATGCAAAGCATTCGCATCTAGAACTATATCACACTTTTCCCGCTTGTCAATATTTTTATGAAATCTATGATGAAAAAAATTATCAATTAGTTAAAAGGATTTCTTTCTATGCTTAATGATTTGCCAAGGGCATTCTTTATAATAGGATATAGAGTCTCTGACATACGCATAAATCCCAGTGCATTTGGATGACAACCATCGATGGTGCATTCCGCTCTTCCTACGGAGCCAAAAAACTGCCCTCCATCCACAAAATAAACATTTTGATCTCCTGCCTCCTTGGCTTTACGGTAGGTTTCATAAACCGCATCTCTTAGTTCTCCGATTTCCTTTGTGTAAGGATCTGTATCTGGTCTGGACATCATAACCACTGGAAGCGCAGGATGAGCATCACGAATAATTTGAAAAAATCTTCTATGAGTTGCTTTTAAATGCTCTACACTAGGGGTATTGTGATCATAATCATACACAAAAACGCTCATCTTTTGATGACTTGCAATAAAATTGGCAAATTCCTCTTCTCCCTTAGCATTTCCTGAAAAACCATAGTTTTTGTAATCTGCATCCAACCAACGAGACACCACACTGGTATAGGCATTTCCAACCCTAGAGCAGCAACCACCTTCCGTAATAGAAGAGCCATAAAATACAATTGGGTCTGATATTACATATTCTGGAGATGCCTGGATTGTTGCCGTATCTTCAATTCCTATTTCCATTTGTGATAAATGGTCATTTCTGGGGAGATTTATCGTTACTATATCCATTTTTCCTGGAGCTGCAAAGGTTTTCTCGACAAATACCTCCTCTAAGCTATGATCTCCTGGCGCAATATACCCTGCAAATATGGAGCTTTGTCCTCTTCCATAATATACATCTGCTCCTGCAGAACCCGCCGTAGGAAAGTTTATGTCCTCCCCTACCTGTTTTAAGGTCATACGTATCGTGATACTTGACGAATCTGTGCAAAAGCGCACGCGTCCTCCTGTCGTTCTCTTACCTAAGTATTCTAACTGGGGCATTCTTTCTATCATTTCCGCTGGTAGCTTCCAAAATTTTTTTTCTTCTTTATTAACTACTGCCAAACCATATATTTTAATTGGTTTTTCTGTAATATCAAAAAATTTCATTCTATTTTCTCCATTTCTTTACCACATAACTTGCATTTTACGCATACTATATTGTACCCCTCTTTATATGAAGAAACTACCCTCATTTTTTTATCATAAATACCGTCAAAGTACCTGTCTTGACAAGGTATTTTCGTAGGTGTATGATGTTTTATATTGTATTTCGGCGTGTGGCTCAGCTTGGTAGAGCGCTACGTTCGGGACGTAGAGGTCGTGGGTTCGAATCCCGTCACGCCGACTTATTTTCATAAATTAAGGAGATATACATGCGCATTTTATCCCCAAAAACTTTTATAAAGCCTGGTATTGTAGTCATTGCAATTTTGCTTTTTTTAGCTATTTGTATGACTTTCTTTTTATATTGGAAGCCTTCTTCCACTGCAGAAGATACCTTACCAATTCCTCCAGCCTCTGCTGTTCCTACTATTTCCACTACTGCTGTAACTCCCAAGAATCCTACAAACCCTCATTCCACTTTATCTGTTCCTACACAAATCACCAAAATTGATGGTTTATATTTCATTGTGGACTGCTATCATAACACCGTTATTTACAACGACAATTTGCAAGATCCTTTAAATCAATGGTCCGTACTCACTGATGAAATAAATAGGGGGCACACTATTGCCGGTGGCAAGGGCACATATCTTATAGATGACACCGAAAATAATCGAGTTTTACTTTATCAAAAAGATGAAAACTCTTTTGATAAGGTACAGGAGATAGAAAACATTGGAATTAGGCCACATTATTCCCTCTACAATAACAAGTTAAAAACCTTTTATGTTTGGAGCTCTATGACCGGAGAGCTTTACTTCCTAAAACAAGATAGCCATTCTAACTCTTTTTATATTTCTGATATTAAGCAGATAGAAAAATTAGTAGACGTGTATGTACGTACTATTACGATTATCGATGACGATATTTATTTTGTTTCGGGAAACTCTAGTATTATTCGTGCTAGCTTAGATACTTTTGAAATATTAGAAGAATACTATGTTCCTCCTGAATTAGCTGGTATGGTGCAGCTAGAAAAAATACAGGATTATTTTTATATTACTGTTTCCACAGATGTAAACGGTAATACCGATTACGCCACCATTGTAAGAGCTAACGATTTACATTGCCTTGTGGATTATGAGTATGAAGATATTTTTGAATACTTTGACGAGCAAGGTACACCTTATTACCTAGGTCAAATGGATGAGCATTGGTATCTTACTGCCCATCGCTATGATGGTGTCGGCATATGGCAGTTTGATATTATTAATAATGAGATTGAAAATGTGATTCTTATTTACTAAAGATAAAATAAATCAATTAAATTGATTAAATTCACTCCTTGCCACCACAAAAATGCTGTGTTACTATTTATAAAACTAAATAACCCAAAAGCAATGAAGAGGAATAGTAATGCTTTGTCGGAAATCAGAGAACTGCCGGATGGTGCGAGGCAGTCAAAAACAAATCACGAACTCGCCTCCAAGCTGCCGGCTGAAGGTCAAAAGTGATAAAGCGCTTTGGATTGTGTAGGTTTGGACGGATTACTCCCACCGTATAAAGGGAAAGGCATGATTGTGCTGACAAGAGCATGGTGCTTGGCATCATGAAGTAGAGTGGTACCGCGTAAATGATTTTTGCGTCTCTATAAAAATGTTTCATAGACATTTTTATGGAGATTTTTTTATTTTATAGAAAAGAGGAGAACGATATGAAAGTAAATGAAAAGTATGGAAAACCTTATTTTATGCCACCAGTGATGACCTACGATTGGGTAAAAAAAGAAGCTATAGACAAAGCACCTCTTTGGTGCAGTGTAGACCTACGTGATGGAAACCAAGCACTTATAGAGCCTATGGGCTTAGATGAAAAGCTGGAGTTTTTCAAAATGCTTGTGGATATTGGCTTTAAGCAAATCGAAGTTGGTTTCCCTGCATCTTCCGACACCGAATACAACTTTGTTCGAGCTCTTATTGAACAAAGCCTGATACCTAATGATGTTACCATTCAGGTTTTAACTCAAGCCAGGGAACACATCATTAAAAAAACTTTTGATGCCTTAAAGGGGGCACCACATGCTATAGTACATTTATATAACTCTACCTCCGTCGCTCAAAGAGAGCAGGTCTTCAAAAAAAACAAGGAGGAGGTTAAAAAACTTGCTGTTGACGGTGCTATCCTCTTGAAATCCTTAGCTGATAAAACAGAAGGTAACTTTACCTTTGAATATAGTCCTGAAAGCTTTCCTGGAACAGAAGTGGATTATGCATTAGAGGTATGTAATGCAGTATTAGATGTTTTGAATCCAACCCCAAATACCCCTGCCATTATTAATATCCCTACCACAGTGCAAGTAGCTATGCCTCACGTTTTTGCCTCCCAAGTAGAGTATATTCACAAAAACCTTCACTTCCGTGATGCTGTAATATTAAGTGTTCATCCTCATAATGACAGAGGCTGTGGAATCAGTGATGCTGAGTTCGGACTTTTAGCTGGCGCTGACCGCATCGAAGGTACACTCTTTGGCAATGGTGAAAGAACCGGGAACGTAGATGTTGTAACTTTGGCTATGAACATGGTCTGCCATGGTGTGGAGCCAAATCTTGATTTTACTAACATTGCCAAAATTCGAGAGACCTACGAAATTTTAACAGGGATGAAGGTAAACGAACGCTCTCCCTATGCTGGTGACCTTGTTTTTACTGCATTTTCTGGTTCCCATCAAGATGCCATTTCTAAAGGAATGGCTTGGCGAAGCGAAGGGAAAAGCGATGGACGATGGGATGTCCCTTATTTACCAATTGACCCTAAGGATTTAGGCAGAGAATACGAATCGGATGTAATTCGCATTAACAGCCAATCTGGAAAGGGTGGAGTTGCATTTATCCTCAAGCAGAACTTTGGTTTTACAGTACCTGAAAAAATGCGTGAAGAGGTGGGTTATTTGATAAAGGGCATCTCTGATCAAAAACATCAGGAGCTTTCTCCTAATGATATTTATCAGATATTTGAGGACACCTATATTAATCAAAAAGATACCTTTCATATTCCTGAATGCCATTTTAAGCAAGTGGATGGTATTCTTGCAGAAGTTACGATTGAGCAGGGAAAAGAAAAAAGAGTCATTGAGGCCGTTGGAAATGGACGTCTTGATGCTGTTAGCAATGCAATCAAAATGTACTTTGGCATCAGCTATGAATTAGCTGTTTATGAAGAACATGCCATTTCCGAAGGTTCCTCTTCCAAAGCTGTTTCCTATGTCGGCATTACCTGTAATGGAAAAACCTTCTGGGGTGTTGGTATCGACGAAGACATTATTAGAAGCTCCATTGCTGCCCTTGTATCTGCTGGTAACAAGCTTACCAAATCTCAAAATGTAACAGAAGGAAGAGAAAAACGAATTGTAGATATTATGAATTTTATCCAAAACCATTATTTTGATGTTACATTAGATATCCTTGCAGATAACTTTAACCTTTCAAAACCATACCTTTCAAAGTACATTAAGCAAAAGTCTGGCATGACCTTTCAAGATGCTGTTAAAAAGTTTAGAATGAAAAAAGCTAGACGTTTGCTAAAGGAAAGCAACCAAAAGGTGGAAACCATTGCTGCGAACGTAGGCTATGAAAATGTGGAGCACTTTAATCGCCTATTTAAAAAGGAATATGGCATGACTCCTGTTCAATTTAGAAGCAAAAAATAGTAAAAACTCCGACTTGAAGCTACTTTCGTAGCTCAAGTTGGAGTTTTTATTAGAAATACATTTTCCAACGTAAAATTAAGGATTTTATCCAGCTTCTTTCCTTTTGAAAATTTACCAGCTCCCACTTTTGTTGTTCTACACATTGCTGCTGCTCAATAGTCGCCCTTTTTTGCCCATAACGAACCTGCTCAATAATAGCAATACACTCCTGACTGATTAGTGGTTCCTCTTGCTCCGAGTTGATTCTAAAACCTAATTCCATCAATGTTTCCCCATCAGCAAGGTCATAGCCGATGGCTTTTAGTGCTACCATAATTCTGCCCAAGTCATACAATATCTTTTCTTCCATTGCAAGCTGCTTATATTTATATTTGCTCCATTTTGCACTACAAATTAAAAACAAGCCTTCCACTCCCAGCAGTAAGATAGCAAATGCAACAATATATTTTACGATCTTTAAAAATTCAAAGGGGGCTATTTCATCTTTTTCCTGAATTTCTAAATTCGATAAATCCCAATCTTTTAATGTATTCTCTGGTATCTCTAGTTCTTCATAGTGCTCACCCTGCACCATCTGTATGTTCTGTGCATTCTTTTCTACCTCAGAATCCCATTTCCAAGACTGATAACGTAGCTCTCCATAGGATGGCGTAGCTTCAAATGGTATCCAACCAACTCCCTTTATATACACTTCTGCCCATGCATGGGCGTCCATTGAGGATACACTGATATTCTTTACGTCAGCCGATTTCGGAGTCGATACGCAAAATCCTTGGACATAACGAGCTGGAAAGCCTTCATAGCGTGCCAATAGCACAAATGCTGTAGCAAAATATGTGCAATACCCCTCTTTGCTTTCAAGGAGAAAGTATTCCAAAAAATCCTCATCCTTTGGAATTTCCTCAGGAGTCATTGTATATGTATACTGTTGTAAAAGTGCTTCTATCATTTTTAATTTATCGATATCATCCGTACATCCTGCCGTTAACCGATCAATATAAGCTTTGACCCGTTCACTAATATCTGGCTCCTGTAAATAAATATCATAAATTTTTTGCGTATTCTCATAAAACCGTTTCTCAGTAGCATTCATTATCGGGTGATACTTATCTAAAAGCTTGTTAATCTCCGTAGCCGCTTCATCACTCAGTTTCGCCTTAGGGTCATACACATAGTTCCTTTCTTGTTTAAGGAACTCATAAAAATGAGGCTCATCCAAGTTCATTTGCATATATCGAACTGTATATTCTGCATCTGCCTCTGCATAGTCCTTAAACAATACCATATCTCCTAAAACGCTAATCTTATCATCTCCTACGCTCTTTACCAAGCTACTCTTGGCCGGATAAAATAAATACTTGGTATTAAAGTGATCATAAAATATGTGTAAATACGCTGGCCGTAGATACCCTTCTATATTCTCTTTATCATATCTCCATGCAGCATATACTGTTTCTTGATAATCCAAGTCACATTCTGTTCTATCGTCTTTACCACTATTACTCCAAATACGATTTTCAAAGGTATCATAAACACCGCCAATCAGATACATATTTGTTATCAAATGACTACTTGATTCAACTTTCATAACCGCCTTGTCCTCTTGCTGGACGCCGCCTCCTATTTTAGGCTTTTCAGACAATCCTGTGAAAGACATCGAGAAATCATCTTTTTTTAACCCAGTCCAATTACCGATTCCTGTAGAAATCGAAAAAATTAATTCTTTTGTATTATTATGTAATCTAGTAACAAACCCCCAAGAATAAGGTTCACTCCTCGTTGGTATTATTGAAAAAAGAAAAAGAAAGGTCAAGAGAAAAGGCAATAGATATACGGTTATCCGAGCTATATCCTCCTTCTGTATCCATTCCAGCAATATCAGCAATATATAAAGCATCGCTGCTATAATACCCATCCGGAGTATATTACTCTCAGCAATATTTTGAAAAGCCTCCTCCTGTGTTAAATTAAGTAGTGCCACAAGCCACAAAGCATTTCCAACAGCTGTTATCTGACGAATCCAAAAAGAACGAACCAAATAATGAGTTAAGACTACTATTATAAAGCTGGCAAATACCTCTGTGACAAGCAAGCAACCAATCAAATTTATCTCATCAGATATCCTTCCTAAAAACCAGAATTTGCACGTCTGACTGATTAACTCCAACATATTTTCAAGAAAGTTACCCCAAAGTAAAATGAGAAAGCTGGACAACAATAAAAGAAGAAGTAGCAATACTCCTTTTCCTTTTATTATTTGAATTACTTCAGCGACAACTCCAATTGCCACCGCAATGCCAATAATATACCAGCTTTTTATAATAGCATCTTCTGTTAAAAATTGCTGTATATAAAGGGCTATTGATGTTATAACAACTAGATTCACGAGTAGATAAAGCACAAAGCGATACCCGGACTGTCCACTAATAAGCTTCTTCATATTTCCCCTTTCCCCCATTTTAAACTCTACATTATATCTTCTAGCCGCTGTTCCATTCCTACCTGTACAATGATCAAACGCATATTTGTTTGCGCCATATATTCTTGAATATCATTTTCCGTAATAACATACAAGACAACCAATTTCCCACCATCGGACGCTTCCATAGCTCTTGTAAATATATCATTATCTATTCTTGCAACTACCCACATAATAATATTTGCCTGGGACATGACTTGAAACTCTTCTAACAAGTTGCAAAAGTTCTTATTTATTTCAAAAGGAACCGCTGACAATTCCTCATACACTATCTCAAACTGTCCCATATTCGTAACGTGTCGCTCCATTAGCTGTGGATTTTGATAAAAAATATGAACGCCTATGTTTCGTGAAGAAAAGAAGTGAAGTAATGCAATTGCAACCTCTAGTACTTTATTTTCTTTGGGAAGATATATTTTTTCCGCGTCATCTAAGCGCTGTAAATCTAACAAAATAGAAATATCATTCTTTTGTGCACCTGTATATAATCTTGTTTTTAGTGCCTTTTCCCTAGCAGATACCTTCCAATTAATCCTTTTCAAAGAATCGCCCTGAATATATTCCCTTGTTAAAACATCAGGTTCTGTCTTTTCATATACATTTTCCTGTTCAATAATTACTTGTATATCTGGAATTCCTGCCAGTTGTTGTAAGCTAACGATTTTGGGACGGACCGTTGCCTTCATATAAAAGGGAACTTTGTATACAAAACGAAATAACTTAAAAAAATCAGTAATTATTATTTTTTCAATGCCAACCTTATATTCTCCTCTGTACTTGCAAATTAGATTGGTATCAAATTGTACTCTTTCACCTGGAAACAGTCGATACTCGCTCTGCCCTGGTAGCTGTTCTACATATGAGAAGTCTTCAAATAGCCTTACTCCAATACTTGTATAAACAACAAAGTCTTCATTTTGCAAAACAAACTGATATGGAATCTTCTCATCTGTTGTAACATTTTTAGCGACCACCTGCTGATAAATCCGAAATCGGGCAAATACAAATCCTAAATATAAAATAGAAATAACAGGAATAAGGGTCACACAATAAAAGAACAGGTAGCTGACTACCCCTCCGTAAAAGCTTATTATAATCAACGAAATAATCCAAATCTCAAGCCATATGATTCGATGTTTCCACATTTGGGCTACTCCTTTACAATTGGAACCTTCACCTTTAGGATAACTGATTTTAAGATTTGTCCAACCTCAGTTTTCTTAAGTCTGGCTTCCGTTGTTAATACTAAGCGATGCGCTAAAATTGGTTCCGCCACCTTTTTAATATCATCCGGAGTGCAATAATCTCTGTCCGCCAAAAATGCTGATGCTTGTGCCCCACGTAGCATTGCTAGCATGGCTCTCGGACTGGCTCCTAGGACAAATCTCTCTTCCTTTCTTGTTGCCTCAATAATCTCCGAAGTATAGGCAATTAAATCTGGATGAAGCTTAATGGTTTTTACTTTTTCTTGAATCTTTAGGATGTCACTGCTTTCACAAATTGGTTGTAATACCTTTACCGTTTTTTCTTCTAAAAATAAATTTGCGAGACGAATTGCTTCCGCTTGGTTTGGATATCCAATTGATAATTTCATAAAAAATCTATCCAATTGTGCCTCTGGCAGAGGATATGTACCTAAAAATTCAATTGGATTTTGAGTGGCAATTACCATAAATGGCGCTTCCAAAGGATAGCATGCTCCATCTACCGTAACCTGCCTCTCTTCCATTGCCTCTAGAAGACTTGCCTGCGTTTTAGGTGAGGTTCGATTGATTTCATCGGCTAATAGAATCTGGTTCATAACAACGCCCTGTCTAAATTCAAACTCACCGCTTTTCATATTGTAGACCGAAACTCCAACGATATCTCCCGGCAAGGTGTCTGGAGTAAATTGTATTCTTCCAAAGCTGCAATCCATAACACTAGCCAATGCTTTTGCTAGGGTTGTTTTTCCAACTCCCGGAACATCCTCTAATAAAATATGACCACCTGCAAATAGTGCTATCAGCAAATTCGTAATCAATGTCTCTTTCCCCACGAATACGGAATTAATTTGTTCCTCAATTTTTCTAGCTACTTCATGCTCATTCATGACACTACTCCTTCACCTATTAAATATTTAGAATAAACTCAATTGTTCACCACAGTCTTTTTCCTCAAACTCCCACAGATAATCAAATACCTTATTTCCCAACACAATATTGTGCTTATTACATTCCGTCCTTAAAATCTCCATTAATTTCTTATTTTTTTCACTATAAAGCTCATAGGCATTCCCATAGGTACGAATATACTTTTCTTTTAAGCCTGGAAAATGCTCATCTAGTTTCTTATAGAAATATTCTCTATCACCATCTCTAAGTGTCACGCCAAATCCCCAAGTAATAATGCCATATATTTTTGCTTCTATACAATATTCTAGCAAGCCATATAGATTTTCCTCTGTATCATTAAGAAAAGGCAAAATCGGGGTCATCCAAACCACCGTTGGTATATTTCTATCCCTACAAATATTAAGCACTTCTACACGCTCTTTCGTGGTAGATACATTGGGCTCTAAAATCTTACATAAGCTCTCATCATATGTTGTTAGCGTCATCTGTACAACCGCTTTTGTTTTTTGATTTATTTTATCATATAAATCAATATCTCTAAGGATTCTATTTGATTTTGTCTGAACCGCAACCCCAAACCCATATTTTTCTATTAACTCCACGCTTTTTCTAGTGTGCTCTAATTCTAGCTCCGCATGTAAGTAAGGATCTGTCATTGCTCCCGTCCCAATCATGCAGCGTTTACGCTTGTGTCTTAATTCATATTCCAATAGTTCTATCGCATTTGATTTTACCTCTATATCTTCAAATGAATGATTTATTTGATAACAAGTGCTCCTACTATCACAATAAATGCAGCCATGAGTACAGCCTCTATACAAGTTCATACCGTTTTTTGGTGAAAGTATATGTTTTGCCTCTTTAAAATGCATCTGCTATCTCCTTTTTTTCCATATGCAACCACTACATTTTATATGAAACTATTAACTTTTAATAGTTTTTATTCTAATTTTGCTAATTTTTGTTAAAAATTGTTGTTTTTCTAATTGACCTCTTTCCTTTTTTAGGCTATTCTATATTTGTGTGAAAATTAGGTACTAAGGTACTAGAAAAAAACACAACTATCTACAAATAATTTGAAAGGTGTGGGCAAATGAAGCTAGAAGAACTAAATCCAGAACAAAGTATAACAATTCAAGTTAATATTAACTCAGAACAATTAGAATTTCCTACTAAGATTCTAGAAGTTCTTCCTAAAAAGCATGCCATTTGTTTAGCACCCATTTTAAGAAAAAACAAAGTGGTTTCTTTTCATTCCGGAGCCGTGCTTACTAATTTAGTAGTAGCTTTTCCAGATTCAAAGCCACATATTTTTCAAAACGTTGAAATAGAAACCTATAAGCAAGATAATAACTCTTATTATTACTATATTTCCTCCATAACTCCTAGTCAACAGTTTAATCGCCGTGGTGCCTTTCGTTGCTTTATTGGTCTCCCCGCAGTGGTACAGATTGGATTGGAGAAACACACACAGGAAGCTACCATAAAAGATATTAGTAATACTGGTTTTTCCATCTTACCATATGATTCTACTGTTGAATATGAAATTGGAACAACCATTCATCTGATGCTAGATGACTTGGTGGATGAGAATAAAGAAAAATATAATTTTTATTTAATAGGTATTGTTGTACGCAAACACGAATTAGAAAATGGCAATATTGTATATGGTTGTCGACTAAATAATAAGGTTCCTGGCTTAGATAGTTATATTATGTTAAAAGAACGCTTGCGTTTAAGCAAGAGTAGAAACTATAATTAGGTTATAAATATGAATCTAATTAGGAGGCACTTTTTTTGTTAGACGGAATTCAAAGACGAAAAGCAATTATACATTTATTAGAAACGGAAGGCTTACCCATCTCTGGCACTGAAATTGCTAGAAGGTTTGGCGTAAGCAGGCAGGTTATTGTGCAAGACATTGCACTGCTTCGTGCAGAAAATAGAGACATTCTTTCCACGAATAAGGGATATGTATTATTTCACTCTCATAAAGATGACAAATCCTGCAAGGCTATTATTTATGTAAAGCACACATCTGAACAGATTTTAGAAGAGATGCAAGCTATAGTAGAGTTAGGCGGCAATATGCTTAACGTTTCAGTGGACCATGAATTATATGGACAGATTCAGATAGATTTAGTGATTCAAAACATGGATGATGCCAAGGATTTTGTTGCAAGAGCTAAAAAAAGCCCGAGCAAATCCCTATCAGCACTTACCGATGAGTATCACTACCATCTAATATCTGCACCTTCCGAAAAAGCACTTCAGCTTATAAAGGACGAGTTAAAAAATAAGGGATATCTGGTTAGTTAGCCAGTTATCCCTTTATATGTTTCAGGTCGTCTATCTCGAAAAACTCCCCAGCTCATTCTCATATCACTAATGGCATCTAAATCAAATTCATGCAAAAGTATGCTTTCCGTTTCTCTATCTGCACTTTCAAGAAGCTCTCCTGTCTCGCTACTAATAAAAGAAGATCCATAAAAGCTTAAAGCAGATTTTTGATGATTATTATCCTCCGATGGCGTTACTTCCTCTATCCCAATTCTATTAGCGGCAATAACAGGCATAATATTACTTCCTGCATGTCCCTGCATACATCTTCTCCAGTGAGGCATACTATCACTCTCTAAAATAGGTTCTGAGCCTATTGCTGTAGGATAAAATAGCATTTCTGCACCCTCAAGAGCCATACATCTAGCCGCTTCTGGAAACCACTGATCCCAGCAAATACCTACACCTATTTTTCCATATTTGGTATTCCAAACCTTAAAGCCCGTGTCTCCAGGTGTAAAATAAAATTTCTCCTGATAAAAATGGTCATCTGGTATATGTGTCTTTCTATATATGCCTAAAACGCTACCATCCGCATCAATTACTGCGACCGTGTTATATGTGGTATTTCCTGCTTTCTCATAAAAGCTAATAGGAAGAACTACGCCTAATTCTCTTGCTGTTTCCTTTAGCAAGTTGATTGCTGGATTTTCTTCCAAGGTAGTTGCCAGCTTGTATAATTCATAGTTCTTTTCTTGACAGAAATACCATGTTTCAAATAGCTCTGGTAGTAAAATTATTTGAGCACCTTTACTTGCGGCTTCCCTTACAAGTCTATCTGCTGCTTTAATATTTTCTTCTCTGCTTTGATTACAGTACATTTGAATAGCTGCCACCGTAACATTTCTCATCTTAATCCTCCTAAACCGCTGGAATCTGTTGTGTAATGCAATGAATATTTCCTCCACCAATGAGGATATCTCTTGCGTAGATTTGCACAATCTTTCTATCCGGAAACAATCCTTGTAAAATTGCTTTTGCCTCTGCATCCTTTGGATCATGAAAGCCTGGCATTACCACCGCCTTATTTGCTATATAAAAGTTCACGTAGGAGGCAGCAAGTCTCTCTCCCGGTGTACGAGTTGGCTCGTCCCAACAAGCGTCCAATCCTTCACACTCCTTACTATTTATTGTCACGGGAGTTGGTAAAGGTAATTTGTGAACCTGTATTTTTCTCCCCTTTGCATCCGTTTCCTTTTCTAAAACCTTTAAAGACTTTAATGACATCTCATACTGCGGGTCATTTTTATCCTCTGTCCATGCAAGCACCACGTTTGCTGGAGCTGTAAACGCACAGATGTTATCCACATGCTCGTTGGTTTCATCCTGGAATATTCCACAAGGAAGCCATATTATCTTTTCTACATTGAGAAAAGCCTTTAGTTTTTCCTCAATTTCTTCTTTTGACATCTGTGGATTTCTTCCTTCACTTAAAAGACAGCTTTCCGTTACCATGGCGGTTCCCTCACCATCCACATGGATAGAGCCACCCTCTAAAATAAACTCTCTGGCATTATAAACATCTGTATCAAAAAGGTCACAAAGCTTTCTTGCCATTTGGTTATCCTTATCCCAAGGAAAATAGAGCCCATCCTCTAGTCCTCCCCAAGCATTAAAGCCCCAATCAATTCCTCTCATCTCCCCCCTGTCATTTATAACAAAGGTAGGAGCATAATCTCTGGCCCAAGAGTCATTGGAGGACATTTCCACCACCCTTACATGCTCTGGAAGTAACGCTCTAGCGTTATCATATTGCTTTGCACTAGCACATACTGTAACCTTTTCAGATTCGGCAATGGCTTCAACTACTTCTACAAATGCTTTTCTTGCCGCATAAGCACCATATTGCCAGGAATCAGAACGCTCAGGAAAAATAAGAATACAACCTTGGTGTGGTTCATATTCCGCTGGCATGCGAAACCCATCTTCTCTTGGGGTAGTATCTCCTATAATTTTCATCCTACACTCTATTCCTTTCTGGACATTATCTAAAGTCTACGCTTAAACTCATCGTAACCAAATTCTTTTATTAACCTATAAGCTCCATTTTTTTCTTTTAAAGCAATTGCAGGTAATGGCATTCCATTAAAGGTATTATTTTTTACCATGGAATAAATAGCCATATCCTCGAAAATCAAGGTATCCCCTTCCACTAATGCCTTATCAAAGGAGTAATCTCCAATCACATCCCCTGCCAAACAGGTAGGTCCTGCTAAGCGATAGGTAAATGTTTTTTTGCCTGCTTCGCCACTTCCCATAAGAGGTGGACGATATGGCATCTCAAGTACATCCGGCATATGGCATGCCGCAGAGGTATCCAAAATCGCAATATCTATATCATTGTGTATTATCTCTAAAACCTTTGTTACCAAAAAACCTGCTCTAAGGGCAACCGCTTCGCCGGGTTCTAAATAAACAATCAGGTCATATTGTTCCTGCATACGCTTAATGCATCGTTCTAAGATATCCATCTGGTAGTCATCCCTGGTAATATGGTGACCGCCACCAAAATTTATCCATTTCATCTGTGGCAACCATCTACCAAATTTTTCCTCCACAGCCTTTAAGGTTGTCTCTAAGTCATCCGCATCCTGTTCACACAAGGTATGAAAGTGTAATCCATCCAACAATTCCAAAAGAGCTTCACCTTCATTTTCCAGTGCAAGCTCAAAATTAGCTAGAGTTACTCCTAGTCTAGAGCCCTTCGCACAAGGATCATATATCTCATGACCTTCTTGAGTAGAACATTCAGGGTTTATACGTAGTCCGATGCTTTTTCCCGCTACCTTTGCTTTCGCTCCAAACAAGCCCACTTGGCGAAAGGAATTGAACACTATATGGTCAGAGTAGCTTAAAACTTCGTCAAACTCATCTTCCTTAAATGCTGGTGAAAACACATGATTTTCAGAGCCTTTTGGCATTTCTTCTGCACAAAGTCTCGCTTCATGTAAACCACTAGCAGTGGCACCAGAGAGATACTTTCCGATAAGAGGATATACTTCATACATGGAAAAAGCTTTTTGAGCTAATAAAATCTTTGCTCCCGTTTTATCCATAACATTCTTTAGAATTTTTAAGTTGTTTTCAATGAGTGCTTCATCCACCACATAGCAGGGTGTTGGCAAATCAGTAAACTGCATATGTCCTCTTTTCTAAACCGTTTCTATTCAACCAATACAGGATTTTCTTCTACAACCCAAGGAAGTCCCCATTTATTTAAGGCTTCCATGTATGGATCTGGATCAAATTCTTCTACATTAAATACACCTGGTTTTAACCATTCTTCTTTCATAACCATCATGGCACCAATCATTGCTGGTACTCCAGTGGTATAAGAAATTGCCTGAGAGCCAACCTCTTTAAAGCACTCCTGATGGTCACATACATTATAAATATAAATAGATTTTTCTACGCCATCCTTTTTACCAGTAAAGATACAGCCAATATTGGTTTTACCTACTGTTCTTGGTCCTAGGGATGCTGGATCAGGTAGCATTGCCTTTAAGAACTGAATTGGCACAATTTCTTTACCGTCAAAATTTATGGGTGATGTAGATAGCATTCCTACATTTTCTAAGCACTTCATATGTGTTAAATAGCTTTGTCCAAAGGTCATAAAGAAACGAATTCTTTTTACCCCTGGAATATTTTTTGCCAAAGACTCAATTTCTTCATGGTGAAGAAGATACATGTCCTTCATTCCAACTTGGTCAAAATTGTATTCTCTCTTTATTTCCATTGGCTCAGTTTCAACCCACTTACCATCTTCCCAATAAGAGCCATTAGCAGAAACTTCTCTAAGGTTAATTTCTGGGTTAAAGTTGGTTGCAAATGGATATCCATGGTCGCCACCATTACAGTCTAAGATATCAATATAATTAATTTCATCAAAATAATGCTTTAGAGCATATGCAGAATAAACACTGGTTACACCAGGATCAAAGCCTGTTCCAAGTAGTGCCATAATTCCTGCTTCCTTGAATCTTTCCTGATAATCCCACTGCCAAGAATAATCAAAGTATGCGGTAAATCCCTTCTCCTTACAACGAGCCTCATAGATAGCTCTCCACTCAGGGTCGTCGGTGTTTTCAGCTTCATAATTTGCTGTATCAATGTAATGAACCTTTGTGGCAAGACAAGCATCCATTATCGTTAAATCCTGATAAGGAAGTGCCAAGTTAAGCACCGCCTTTGGCTGCACCTTCTGTATTAGAGCAACTAATTCATCTACATTGTCAGCATCCACCTGATAGGTGCTAATTTTTGCAGTTGTTGTTCCTTGTAATTTTTCTTTCACCTCTTCACATTTGCTAACGGTTCTGCTAGCAATACATATTTCATCAAATACTTCTGCATTTTGTGCACATTTTGCGATAGCTACTCCTGCTACACCGCCGCAGCCTATAATTAAAATTTTTCCCACTGTATATTCCTCCCGATTTATCTTTTATTTATTTTCTATTTATATCCTACTCAACTTCTCTTAGCAGTTCTTCTACGTAGGCTGGTAGTGAAAAACAGCCTTCGTGAATTTTAGGCGTATAGTATTTCGTATTTAGTCCTAACATCTTCCAAGCAATTCCATCATAGTCATGGACTGGGTGATATTTTTTAGACGCAAATCCAAACAACCAATGTCCTGATGGATAAGTAGGTATATGCACCTGATATACGCGACTAATTGGAAAGCTTTCCACGATTCTTTTATGAGCACGCTGACAAGCAATGGCATCCTCTGTATAAAATGGACTTTCATGCTGGTTTACCATTATACCGTCTTCTTTTAAGGCTTTATTGCAATTTCCATAAAACTCCTTGGTAAAAAGTCCTTCCCCTGGTCCAAATGGATCTGTAGAATCCACAATAATCAGGTCATATTCATTTTCTTTGGAACGAATAAAGCGCAGTCCATCTTCATAATGAATAGTGACACGCTTGTCATCAAAACGGCAAGCTGTTTGTGGCAGATACTTTTTACATACCTCTACTACAAGAGGGTCTATTTCCACCATATCTATATGTTCAATCTTTTCATATCTAGTCAATTCCCTGATTACTCCACCATCCCCGGCACCAATAACTAAAATATTTTTAGCATTAGGATGAACTGCCATAGGTATATGGGTAATCATCTCATGATAAATGAATTCATCCTTTTCCGTTAGCATCATAAAACCATCTAAGGTCAGAAATCTTCCAAACTCCTTTGATTCAAATACATCAATTCTTTGAAAATCACTTTGCCCACTATAAAGCTGCTTATCAACTCTAATTGACAATTTTACATGGGGGGTATGGGGCTCTGAAAACCATAATTCCATTGATTCACTCTCCTATTTATAAACTAAAACCATACTTCCTTAAGTACATTTAAGCGTTCAATTTTCTCATCCTCAGGTCCAGTCATGGAGCAGCCTTTTTCCTTGGCATACTGAATATATTCTAAAATATCCGCTGTAATTTGCTCCCCGGGAGCTAGTATTGGTATTCCAGGTGGGTAGCACATAACAAACTCACTACATACCCTTCCTGCCGTTTCCATAAGTGGGAGGGATTCCTTTTCAGCATAGAAAGCCTGCTGGGGTGAAACCACCACCTTAGGATCAATATATTCCTGAGTGTACATCTTGGTAGAATCCTTACTGTACTTTCGCTTTATTTCTGCAAGTGCGCTAACAAGACGCTCTGTTTCTCTTTCCCTATCTCCAATGGAAATATAGGCAAGCACATTGGCAATGTCTCCTAGCTCTAACTGTATATCATATTCATCCCTAAGAATGTCATATACCTCGATTCCTGCTAGTCCTAGATCAAGTGTATTAACTGTAAGCTTTGTTGTATCAAAATCATAGATACTGTCGCCATTAATTAAATCGGTAGAGTAAGCATAATAGCCACCTATCTTGTTAATTTCAATACGGGCGTATTCAGCAAGTTTTCTAACCTTGGCAAATTCTTCTTTTCCCCGAAGAGCAAGGTTCCGTCTTGAAATGTCTAAGCTTGCTAGCAAAAGATAAGAAGCACTTGTGGTTTGGGTTAAATTAATAATTTGCCTTACATAGCCTGCGTTTACACCTTTACCTACTAGCAAGAAGGAGCTTTGAGTTAGGCTTCCGCCAGACTTATGCATGCTCACAGAGGCTAGGTCTGCGCCAGCTGCCATAGCTGAAATCGGCATATCTTCTCCAAAATAAAAATGGGTGCCATGAGCCTCATCTACCAAAACCTTCATGTCGTTTTCATGAGCTAAGGTAACAATGCTCTTTAAGTCAGAACAAATTCCATAGTAGGTTGGATTATTAACTAGTACCGCAACTGCATCTGGATTCTCACGAATTGCCTTCTCCACTTGAGATACCTTCATGCCTAAGGCAATTCCTAGTTCCTGATCCATCTCTGGATTCACATATACTGGAATCGCTCCATTTAAAACAAGAGCATTAATCACGCTTCGATGAACATTTCTAGGTAGAATAATCTTATCACCCTTTTTGCTAACGCTTAGCACCATACTCTGCACGGAAGATGTAGTTCCTCCAACCATTAAAAAAGCATATTCTGCACCGAAAGCTTCTGCCGCTAGTTGCTCTGCATCCTTAATTACAGATACCGGATGGCATAGGTTATCAAGGCACTTTTGAGAATTCACATCAAGGCCTACACATTGCTGTCCTAATAATTCTACTAATTCCGGATTACCTCTTCCTCTTTTATGACCAGGCACATCAAAGGGTACTATTCTATTTTTACGAAAACTCTCTAACGCTTCATATACCGGCGCTCTATCCTGTGAATATCCCTTCATGTTAGCCCTCCAGTTACATATCCCTTAATCTAGAAAATATTTCTTCCACTAAAAATTTCTATCATTTCTTTTCTAAGATTGTCTGTAATCTCTAATCTCTTTTTAGGTGCTAATTCATATACATCACTATTAAAGAGATAATTTTGTAAATCTATTTCTTTAATCAGCATCTTTGTATGAAAAATGTTGGATTCATACACATTTATATCTACTGCATCATATCTACGCAAGGTTTCTTCATCTATATATTCTTGAATAGAGGTTATATGATGGTCATTAAATAGCTTTTTACCCGCCACATCCCTTGTAAAGCCGCGAACTCGATAGTCCATGGTAATAATATCTGAATCAAAGGAACCAATCAGATAATCCAAGGTAGAAAGTGGTGTAATCTCTCCACAAGTAGCAACATCAATATCCACTCGGAAAGTCGCCAAGCAAGTTTCTGGATGATATTCAGGATAGGTGTGCACCGTAATATGACTCTTGTCCAAATGAGCAACAGTGGTATCTCCAGCAGGTACCATAGATTCTTCTGCAATCAAAATAGTCACAGATGAGCCCTGTGGTTCGTAGTCCTGGCTTGAAATATTCAGTACAGTGGCGCCAATCATATCAGTGACGTCTGTAAGGATTTTGGTCAAACGTTCTGAGTTATATTGTTCATCAATGTAAGCAATGTAATCCTGCTGCTCACGTTGGGTCTTTGCATAACACACATCATAAATATTAAAACTTAAGGTTTTTGTTAAATTTTTAAAACCGTACAATTTCATTTTTTCTTTCATGATAATCCTCCATAATTCCCTATACAATAAAAAAGCAAGCGACACTAATCATCACTTGCTTGTCATATCTTTATCATTTTTATTTTCGCATTTAACGAACAGGCTGAAACACCCCACTCTAGGTTGCTTCCACCTTTTTTATGTTAAATTAGATAAATAAAAAAACAGATATTTGGTTTAGAGTCTATATAGCAAATATTTTACTTTTACTACTCTTATTGACCGTTTCACAAGTTAGATGTGCATCAGCACTGGTTTATAGTAACCAACTTATAAAATTTGAGCTTTTAACTCAATCAATAAAGCAACTAAGACGTTGCCAATCGGCAGTTGACCCGGCTGTCCGTATGGCCTCAACCTTCTATTACTATCCTAGAAAGTGGTCAAAAATATTTGCATGGAAGACTACCAAAATCCGCTTTCCATACAATTTGCAATATAGCATATTGAGGGAAAAACGTCAATTGTATTTTTTAAAATTTTACTACATTTCCCGAATTAATTTTCTTAGTGGCAATATCCTCGCTGGTGCCACTGAAAGCTCATCCACACCCATTTCTAAAAATGTAGCCATCAGTTTCTCGTCTCCACCGAGCTCCCCGCAGATACCCACTGGAATACCCGCTTTATGAGCACTATCCACTACCATCTGAATCATTTTAAAAATAGCTGGGTGATAGCTATCATAATAATCATCTAATCTTGGGTTCTGTCTGTCAACAGCTAGGGTGTACTGCGTTAGGTCATTCGTTCCTATGCTGAAAAAATCTACTTCCTTTGCCAACTCTTCACTCACCATAACTGCTGCTGGTGTTTCAATCATAATACCCTGTTTTACAGACCCGTAACTAATTCCTACTTCATCAAGCTGAGCTTTAACCTCGAGCACAAGCTTTTTTATCTGCCTTACTTCCTCTACGGAAATAATCATGGGATACATAATGGCAATATTCCCATAAGCGCTTGCTCTAAGTAGCGCCCGAAGCTGGGTTTTAAATATCTCTGGTCTTGCCAAACAAATACGAATAGCACGGTAGCCCATTGCAGGATTTTCCTCATGTTCTAGGCAAAAGTAGTCTGCCTTTTTATCTGCACCAATGTCTAAGGTACGGATAATTACCTCTTTTTCTTCCATGGCTTCTGCTACCGTTTTATATGCTATGAATTGCTCTTCTTCTGTAGGATAATCTTCTCTTCCTAAATATAGAAACTCACTACGAAATAGGCCAATACCCTCCGCATCATTTTCAAGCACCTTATCCAAATCCTTAATACCACCGATATTGGCATAAAGCTTTATTTTTTTTCCGTCTGCCGTTACACTTGGTTTCCCGCGCATAGCTTGTAAATCCACTTTATTCTGTTCTTCTTCCTTCTGCTTATTCTTCATTTGCTCTAAGCAGTTATCATCTGGTTCTACATAAAACATTCCATCGGTACCATCTACTATACCTACACTACCATTTAGCTTTTCTATTTCTATATCACATCTAACTAATGCAGGAATATTCATGGTTCTTGCAAGTATGGCTGTATGAGAATTTACAGAACCCTGCCTAGTTACAAAGGCAAGCACCTTCTTTTCATCCAGCTGTACGGTTTGGCTAGGTAATAAATCCTCTGCCACTATGATTGCTGGTTCCTCAAGGATAAGGGACTCATTATTTCTCCCTATCATAATTCCTAATATTCTTGCTGAAATGTCTCTAATATCTGCTGCTCTTTCTCGCATATAGTCATCTTCCATGTTAGAAAACAACTGATAAAAATATTCTCCTGCTGCCTTTACAGCATATTCTGCATTTACTTTTTCTAAGCAAATCTTGCTTTCAATAAATTCTACATACTGAGTATCATAGAGAAGCATTTTATGTATTTCAAAAATAGAAGCCTCCGCTTCACCTAGTTTCAAGACTGCGTTTTGGTAAATCCCCTCAAGCTGCTTACTGGCCTGCCTTTGAGACATGTGGAATCTCTCAAGCTCTGCCTGTATATTTTCTACATCAATTTTTTCAACCTTATACTTATCCATTTGTAAAACATGTATGTTACCTATAGCAATTCCACCAAATACACTTTTCCCTTGAAATGTCAGCATATCTTTGCTCCTTCATCTTTGGCCCATCCTACAACTGCTTCATTAGTGCTATTACTTCTTCTTTCCTTGCCAACTCTTTTGAGAAAGCACTAGCACTACCTGCCGCTAAGCCCATTTGAAACGCCTTTTCATAATCCTTACTGCTAAGCCAGCCTGCAAGAAATCCTGCTACCATAGAATCACCTGCTCCTACTGCATTTATTAGATCTCCTTTTGGAGCTTGGCTTTCCAAAACCTCACCATTTTCTGTTACCAAAATAGCTCCTTCTCCTGCTAAAGAAACCAAAACATTGACTGCACCCTTTTCTTTTAGTTTCTTTGCATAAATAGCTGCTTCTTCTTTGGTTTTTATTGTCACACCAAAAATCTCGCCTAATTCATGGTGATTTGGTTTTATTAAAAAAGGTTTTTTATCAAGAACATTTAAAAGCAAGTCCTTTACTGCATCCACTACAATCAAGATTTTCTTTTCTGACATCCTTGTCATTATTTCACTATAAATGGTAGCGTCTATACTATCTGGAATACTTCCTGCCAAGACTAATACATCCCCTGCATGTAAATCATCCAATTTTTTCAATAGCTCATCTATATTTTCTCTATCAATATGAGGCCCCATCCCATTAATTTCCGTGCCTTCAATGTTACTTAGCTTTACATTGATACGGCTCATTCCTTTTGATAGGGTGATAAAGTCTGTTTTACAGCCTCTTCTTGCCATTTCATTTTTTATTTCTTCACCACTAAAGCCTGCAATAAAACCTAATGCTATATTTTCAAACCCTAGATTATTTAGAACAACAGAAACATTAATACCTTTACCACCTGGTAGTACAATTTCTTCCTTCGTGCGGTTAGTCATTCCTAGCTGAAAATTATCCACTGCTACTGTATAATCTAGGGCTGGATTAAATGTAATAGTATAAATCATCCCTTTTACCTCCACTACGATTTTTTGCCATTATTGGCAACTTTTCGTAATAATTATACCATTAGTATGTTCCAAAGTCTAATTACTCCGCTGTTCCCTCAACAACCGCATAATCAACTCTATGGTTCATAACGGCCTTTACATCTATTTTCAATCCTTTATATTCACATTCAAAGACCTCATTATTATTAGGTACCCTGCCTATCAGACCACATATGAAACCGCTAAAAGTATCATACTTCTCGGTTGGAAAAGAAACCTTAAGCTCCCTGGCAACCAGCTCCAAATCAGCCGAGCCTTGAATTTGCCATTTCTTTTCTTCAAGTAAAATGATATCATCTGGCTGAATTTCTTCCTCCTGATCATACAAATCACCCACTAAGGCCTCCATTAAATCATGAAGTGTAATAATTCCCGACATACCGCCGTACTCATCTATGATGATTGCAAAGTAAACTCTCAATTTTTTCATATTTTGGAACAGCACATTAGCCTTCATACTCTCTGGTATAAAATATGGCTTATCCACTGTATTCTCCAAAATATATTCCATAGACTTATCCTTGGCGCGGAAATAATCCTTGGTATCAAGTACGCCTATAATATCATCCGTGCTTTCTTTGCATACAGGATAATATGTATGTCTGCTATTATAGATAGTCTCTTCCCACTCGCTCATTTCATCAAGCAAGCTTAAGCTTACAACATCAATACGATGGGTACAGATTTCATCTACTAATGTATCATTAAATTCAAAAATATTCTGAATCATTTCATTCTCTTGTGTATCAATCGTTCCCTGCTCTTTTCCTGCCGCAAGAAGCATACGGATTTCTTCTTCCGTTACCTTATCATCATCCTCGTTAGGGTCAATACCCATCATTCGAAGAATGGTATTTGTTGATATGGTTAGTAACGCAACTAAGGGCTTAAATATAACAGAAACAGTAGTCAAAATTCCGGACATTCCAAGTGCCATACTTTCCGCCTTCTTCATTGCAATACGTTTTGGCACAAGCTCACCAAATACCAAACTAAAGTATGCAAGAATAAGTGTAATCAAAAATACCGAAATAGACTTGAGTATCCCCTCAGAAATTGGAACTCCTATGCCAAGTAGCCATACAACTAATGGATCAGCAAAGTTTTCTGCTGCAAAAGCACTACCCAAAAGTCCCGCCAATGTTATTGCCACCTGAATAGTTGCTAAAAATCGCGCTGGCTGCTGTGTAAGTGTAGTCAACTTAATTGCACGTGTATCTCCCTCAGATGCCAACATCTTCAGCTTTGTTTCATTCATTGAAATAACAGCTATCTCTGCACTTGCAAAAGTTGCATTTAAAAAAATCAAAACAATTTGTAAAATAATAGGTCCAACCATAATAATAAAATTCCTCCATTTGTCAAACGTTAATAGTATTATAAATCACAAAAAGGTATAGTCTGTATTCGTTCGTACAGACTATACCTCTATATATTCATAATACTACATGGAGTGGCTAAAATTTGCTTACTAGTCTCACTATCACTGTCGTCCATGTACCAAGTCACCTCTTTCTAAAATATTGATACGAATGATAACATATTTTTTATTCAATATCAATAGTCTGACTTTAATACATAAAAATTTAATAATTTGCTATTCTTCTATTCTTCCATCAATGATTTTTACAACTCGTTTGGCTGACTGAGCAACATTCATATCATGAGTAATCATAACAATGGTGTTTCCCATTTCATTTAGCTCAGAAAATAATTTTAATACGTCCTTTCCACTAGAGGAATCTAGTGCTCCTGTGGGTTCATCTGCCAAAAGTATGGCTGGATTTCCAACTAGTGCCCTCGCAATAGATACCCTCTGCTTTTGACCGCCGGATAACTCGTTTGGTTTATGTCCTAGTCTATGGTCTAGTCCCAAAAGACGTATTGTATCTATACAAGCTTCTTCCGCCTCCTTATGGCTCATGCCTCTCATAAGAAGTGGCATAGTTATATTTTGCATAATATTATAGGTTGGAATTAGCTGATAATTTTGAAAGATAAATCCTATCTTTTTATTTCTTACTTCTGTTAAGTCATCTTCCTTGGTATCATGGATGCCCATACCATCCAGCCAATATTCTCCACTGTCCATGGTATCCATACAGCCTATAATATTCATTAATGTAGTTTTTCCTGAGCCAGATGGACCTAGAATTGCCACATATTCACCCTTCTTCACAGAAAAGTTGATGTCATTTAGAATGGGAAGCTTTTCTTCTCCCAGCATGTAACCCTTATTTATATTCTTCATGGTAATCATGTAATATCTCCTTTTCTATGCAATGATATATACAGCTGTAATTTCACCAGTAGATGTGTTTCTAATAATTGCAATAGAATCACCTGCTGCCAATCTTGAAAAGGTTGTTACAGTTCCAAGCTTCGTAGTCACTGGTGTTCCTACCGGAATTAGCTCTGTCATCTCTTCTTCTGTCAAAATGTATGTCTCATTATTATATGTAAATCCATCCTCTGCTGTTTGCACGCTCGCGCTAAATGTCATACTTGGCATACTACTCATGTCTGGCATTCCATCCATACTTGGCATGTTCTCCATGCCCTGCATGCTACCCATATCCGGCATATTACTCATGTCTGGCATACTACTCATGTCAGGCATCCCGTCCATACTTGGCATGTCTCCAGTCATCTGACTTCTATCAGGTCTATCACCTCTTTGAAAGCTTTGTTTTTCTGTTCCCGCCTGGTCTAAAGTTGTTGTACTATCTGTGGTCTGCTCATTTTTATTTGCAAGCTGATAGCTGATTTCATTTCCTCTAACAGCAGTTAGCTGTGCATAAACCACCTCTTCTCCAAATCCAGCCGAAATACTAACTCCTGTATCCGCACTTACCGTATTTATTCTCCATACTGTATAGGCACCACCTAATGCTATTATGGCAGCCACGGAGAAAATAATTATTTTCCTTTTTGAAATGATTATTTTTTTCATTTTATCCTCTCTTTCCCCGTGACTTTTATTCTTGATTTAATGCAATAACTGGTACTAATCTAGATGCCTTATATGCGGGATAGAATCCAAAAACAGACCCCGTGATTACGCCAAATAATAGAGAAAGTATGGCACCGCTCACTGATAGCTCTACTCGCACGGAGAAGGATTCAATGATTGGCGTAATTCCAAGTGCAGCAAGGACACCAATGATAGCACCCACAAGGCTCATGCATGCTGCTTCAAATAAAAACTCAAGCATAATATCCCTTCTTGTACATCCAAGTGCCTTCAAAATACCAATCTCATTGGTACGCTCTTTTACGGAAACAAAGAGTACATTCATAATACCGATACCACCAACAATAAATACAATGACTGCCATTGCTATTAATAGTAAGGTCAAGGTTTCATTAGATGCCGATGCCGCTTCCATCTTGCTTCCCGCATCAGATATTGTAAAGTCAGCATTGGGATAAGAATCAAGCAATACTGTTTTTACATTACTTATTACCTCATCTACCTGATTTACATCATTTGCAATTACAGATATGGTAGGGCTGATGCTACTTCCGGTAATATATTTTATTCCCGTTTCATAAGGAATAAAAATTGCTGTGTCTGGACTAATGCCTGATGCCACCGTTCCCATTTCGCTTAGTACACCTACTACCACATAAGGTCTGTTGTCAATATATATAACTTCATCGCAAGCATCGTAGGCACTACCAAATATTTCCTTTGCAATGGAATATCCTAATACACATACTTTTTCTTTGCTTTCATCGTTTTCCTCTGTAAGAAAATCACCGATAGAAAGTTTTAAGTTACTCATATCCGAATAGTTGCTCTTCACCCCTGCCACCGTATAGTAAGCAGACGCTTCCAAGTCACCACCCTCTATAGAGGCACTCGTAGAATAAGAAATTGTTGCATCCTGAACATTAGGAACAAAAACCTGCAAATCCTCCATGTCATCGGTGCTAAGGGTTATGCTTTCCTGATTCATACGACTACTTTCGTCGCTACTGTCACCAAAGAAAAACATACCACCGCCTCCCGCATCCATAGAAAACCCACCACTTGGTGGTGACATAGACCTTGAGCTGTTACCTCCCCGATTACCTCCAAAACCACCCACACTAAAGGTAGCCATCATAGATGTTCCCCGATTATTTGAGGAATTAGCAGACTCGTATGAAATATCTATTGCCCCTGCATTTAGGTTTTTAAACTGCTCTGCAACCTCTTCTTTTCCGCCGGTACCAATGGCAATTACCATCATGATAGTTGCCGTACCAACCACAATACCAATAGAGGTAAGGATAACTTTAAATTTGTTTTGAGATAGGTTTAGCCAAACCAATCGAAATAATTCTGATAGTTTCATTAATTGGTCACCTTACTTTCTATCAGCACAATATCACCTTCTGAAAGACCTTCCTTTATTTCTACATTGACACCATCCGAAAATCCAGTGGTTACTTCCTGTGTTTTTGTGTTTCCATTACTATCTTTCACTTTTACATAGGACTTGTTACCTTTTCTAGTAATTGCACGATTAGAAACATATAAAACTTCCTTTGTTTCCTTTGTGATAAAGGTTATTTCTCCTGTCATTCCTTGATATAGACCACTTACATCACCCTGTAATGTGACAGTTACAGAATAGCCAACAGAACCACTGCTACTTGTAACCGCATCTGAAATCTCTGTTACCACCCCTGTAAATACTTCATCTGGATAAGCAGTAAATACTATATTTGCTGCTGCACCTTCATAAATATCTGTCATATCATCCGAAGAAACGGATACGGTCATACTAACTTCATCTAAATCATAAAGGGTAATCAAAGAGCTTCCTGTATTCAAGGTATCGCCTACTTCTAGGTATACATCAGTTACCACACCACTATACTGTGCACAGATTGCATTACCCTCAATTTGCGAAGTAAACTGCTCCCATCTTTCTTTTGCATCGGCATAAGTTTCTTCCTGCTCCGCTGCATCTTCCTCTAAATATGATATTGCAATGTCATAGGTCTCTTCTGCAGTATTTAGTGCAAGATTTCTTAAATCAAAAGTCTCTCTTGCCGTTAATTTACCAAGTGCTAAATCTCTCTTAGCCTTTTTTACCTCAGATTCTAGCGTTGAAATACTACTTTGTGACTTCTCTACATTGTTTTCCAGCTCTTCTACCGTTCTTTCTAATGTTGAAACAGAAGACTTTGCCTGTGTCTTTAAAGATTCATACTGTGTATATAGATAGGTGCCTTCATTTTTGTTTATACTGTTAGCGCTCCACGTTGCATTTGCATATGCTTGGTTAGCAGCTTCTAAGTCTTCCTTTGCCTGTGTTAATCTGCTTTCATAAACCTCTAATTCTTGTTTTGCAATTTCCAATTCTTTTTCTTTCGTTGTTACGGCATTTTCTAAGTTAGAAATTGTTGTATTATATTCTGTCTGTGCATAAGAACCATAGGCTACACTGGAATCATAATTATGCTGAGCACTAAGCTTAGACTGCTTTTGCTGAGCATAAACCGACTCCAAATCGGCATATGCTTTCTCTACATCTGATTCTAAACGCTCTTTGATTTCCGAAACACTTTCCTCTGTCAAAATATATAGGGTATCTCCCTCTTTCACTTGTTGGCCTACAGATACTACCACCTCTGCAACTTCTAAGTCGCTGCTGTCTGTGGTCGTTTGCTCATTATTTCCTTGGGAAGCAAAGTCAAATATTTGACTGAACATATCCATACCGCCACCCATGGCTCCACCCATACCTTGACTATTATTAGAGTTATTTGAACCACTTGAACTTCCTGTAGATGAGTTTCGTACTAGTGCACTAATATCTAGCTCTAGCTCTTGATCTATTGTTCCAATATCTACGGTTCCGCTTTCCGAAATACCTACGGTTAAATCTCCACGCACAGCTTCTGTTTCTCTATATACCGTTTCCTGAGTATCTTTTGTGGAAACAAGAGCAATAATAATTACTATCAGTAACAGTCCTGCCACTCCCCCAATGCAAATAGGAAGATGCTTTATTATATAATTTATTATTTTGTCTTTCATCAAGGCATACCTCCCATATTAGGGAAGCTTGTTGGCATGTCACCACCTTGCCAATTACCAAATCCTCCCGTTTGCTGACTACTGCTTTCTGTCACAGCGCCACTGGTTTCTACTTGCTCCGCATTCGTGGCATCTGCCTCATTACTTACTTTGCTTGCAATATAAACCGTATCGCCTTCTTCTAAGCCTTCTGTAATTTCAATATAAACACCATTGCTTAATCCTGTTTTTACTTCCTTTAGCTCTTTCTTTCCAAAGGCACTATCTACGTAAACATATTTTTTTCCATTTTCATCTATAATGGCTTTCTTGGAGATATAGAGTACATCTTCTTTTTCTTCCGTTACGAAGGTTATATTTGCTGTCATTCCACCATAAAGCTTAGCTGTATCACCAAGCACGCTTATGGTAACTGGGTAGCTTACCGTAGCAGAGCTATCAGATGTATTTGTTGTTACAATCGAGGTAATAACTCCCTCATATATCTCATCTTCATATGCACTAAACTCTATTTTTACACTATCACCTACTTCTAGGGTAATAATATCTTCTTGTGAAACATCAACGGAAATAGTCATATTTGCTTCTGGTGCGTAGGAAACTAAATTCCCACTTCTTACAAGTGTATCGCCTACTGCATATCCTACTTCTGTAACAATACCACTTCCTTTTGCATAGACGATACCATCCAAGCCTACGAACTCTTCAAATGCCTCTACTTGTTCTTTCACTTCGTTTAGTTCTTCCTCTGCCTCTGTTAGCTCTTCCTTTAAACTCTCAAGCTCTGCTGTATATTCTACTTCTGCAATTTCCCCTGTAAGCAAATCACTCTCATAGGTTTGCTTTGTTTCCATTTGCTCAATGCTCTTTTTAGCAGATGCTTGATTTACCTGTTTTTCCAAGCTTTCTATTTGTTCTTCATTACTAGCTATGCTCTTTTCTGCCTGCTCCATCCTTGAAAGTGCTGACTCATACTGAGATTTCGCATTTAGGTACTGGGTTTGCGTAGAAACATATATGTGAATGTTGCTTACATCCGTGTTATTTAAGTTTGCTTTCGCTGTTTCATATGCCTCTAGTGCATCCTGATAATTTTCTTGTGCTGTCTCGTAGCTTTCTTGTAGAGACCCTCTTTTATTTTTTAAGCTTTCTATATCTACCAGGCTTTCACTTATGGAATCTGCTACCGCTTGATAGGAGTTAGTGTAAATTGACTTAGCATACTTTCCACTTACCTGCTCCGACTGATAATTTAACTTTGCTTGTAATAAGGACAGATTATATTCTGATTGTGCTTCCGAGTATGCCACCTGTGCATCTGTAAGTGCCGATTCCAACAGCTTACGCACACTGCTAACACTATCCTGTGTAAATTTTACAATGGCTTCCCCTTCTGAAATTCTTTGACCAGAAGCGACATAGACCTCTTCTACCTTAAGGTATTTTTGTGTAGTTTCTTCTTCATCGTCATCATCATCATCATCCGTGCTAACCGTTAAATTCAAGTCATATGTCTGACTGTTAACTCCATATTCTAGAGAACCACTTTCCGTTACTCCCAAGGTTAAATTTCCGCGAATAACAGTGTTTTCCTTATATGCCCATTTTTCCGTTTGAAGTAATGGCTGGATAAAAACGGTATAGGTTGCCGCAAAAATCAAACAAGCAAAGGCTGCAATAATAAGAATTAGTTTTTTCTTTTTCATCTATTGACTACCTCCCATTCCAAATACCACAGTTGTCGTCAGATTTGCGGAAAGAGCACTCACATCGCCATCAAGCAACACTGTTACATCATAGGTTACAGAAGTACGACTATCTGAAGAGGTGACTGGATTAATTTTTTGTATAGTCCCCTGATAGGTACCGTAGCCAGATACGGTTGCTACTGCGCTGTCTCCCACACTTAAGGAAGCAATGTCATCCTGACTTACAGATACCGTTACTGTTACTTCTTCTTTATTGCTATATGCCACTACCATACTATCGCTCTGTAAGTAACCGCCTGCTCGGTAACTTGTCATTAAAATAGTTCCGTTACTTGATGCGTAGAAATATCCATCGCCAATGCTTTTTTCAAATAGATCTAAGTTTGTTTCTGCATCCTCTTTTGCATCCAGTAACTTATCATAAGCACCTTCCGCCTTTTGCAACG
>JAVBUZ010000131.1:0-7564 GCA_031554725.1 Lachnospiraceae bacterium
TTATTATTTTTTTAATCTTTGACTTTATTCGTTGCAGAGCATTATCTGTTGCCTTTTCATCTCTGCCAAGTATCTTTGCAATCTGCACATAGCTTAGTCCTATAATATATAAATCTAAAACTTCATTTTCAAAGCCACTAAGCTCCTGCTCAATTTTCTTTTCCAAATCCTCAAGTGCTTCCTTTCCAATAAAAAGCTCTTCTGGATTCTGTTCTTCTTTTCCAGAAAGTAAGTCTAACAATTCCTCTTCTTCTCCACCCTCCAAGGTATTGTTACTGCTATATAAGGAAATATAAGAATTAAGGGGATAATGCTTTTGCCTTCTAGATGCCTGTACCGCCTTATATATTTGTCTGCTGATACAAAGATCTGCAAAGGTATAAAAGCTTGCATCGCGTCCCGCATCATAGTCCTTGATTGCTTTAAACAAGCCTATCATGCCCTCTTGAATCAAATCCTCGCTGTCTGCACCTAGAATATACATGGTGTTAGCTTTTTTACGAACCAGATTCTTATATTTGTTCATGATATATTCAGTTATGCTGTCTTCACCATCACGGATGCGATCAATTAGCACTTCATCCGATATAGTATCATAGCTTTTATCCATGCATTTCCTATCCTTTACACTTCTCTTATAATAAACGTTGTCTTACAATCTCATATGCTAGTACGCCTGCTGCTACAGAAGCATTTAAAGAATCAATATCACCCTTCATTGGTATTGATGCAATCATATCACAATTCTCTTTTACCAAGCGGCTTACTCCATCCCCTTCGTTTCCAATTACAAGACCAATTGGTCCCTTTAAGTTCAGCTGATACATAGTTGTCCCGCCCATATCTGCGCAGACAAACCATAGACCTTCTTTTTTAAGCTCTTCAATTGTTTTTGTAATGTTTGTAACCTTGGCTACCGGTGTATAATTTAATGCACCTGCTGAAGTTCTAGCTACCGAAGCAGTTAAACCTACGGCTCTATTCTTGGGAATAATAACCCCATGCGCTCCTGCAAGATTGGCTGTACGTATAATAGCACCCAAATTATGTGGATCCTCAATGTTATCTAAGATAAAGATAAATGGCGCTTCACCCTTTTCCTTAGCCAAAGCTAAAATATCCTCTACCTCTGCATACTCATATGCCGCCGCATATGCAATAACACCCTGATGCTTGCCAGTCTCTGACATTTGATCCAAGCGTTCCTTTTCTACATATTTAATTAAGGTATCATGTTTTTTTGCTTCTCTTTTAATACTATTGATGGAACCATCCTGACAACCATCTAAAATAAATATCTTATCGATAGGCTTTCCTGCGCGATACGCTTCCATTACCGCATTTCTTCCTTCGATTGTTAATTCCTGATAACCCATTCTTCCTCTTTTCTGCAGGTGGCACTATATGTCCATCTGAACCTTTTCTATGGCTAGTACCACTATTTCTAGCACTCTTTCCATGTTATCCTGTAAATATAAATATCCCAACAAAGCCTCAAAACCTGTCGCCTTTCGGTAATCACCGATTGATGCATTTTTCGCTGATGTATAGGATTTGGCATTTCTTCCTCTTTTATATACCGCTTGCTCTTCGTCTGTAAGAAGGTCGAAAACAGCTTCTGCCATGCTTGCTTGTGTCTCGGCCTTTACATACCTTGTGGTCTTCTTATGTAATTGGTTAGCGGCCTGATTGGCTCTTTCTACCACCACTGTACGAATAATTAAATCATAAATGCTATCGCCAATATATGCAAGGGTTAAAGGTGAATATGCTCGCACATCCACCTTCTCACATGAAAATGTTTCTTTAATCTGATTTAAAAGACTTAAGCTCTTTTCCACTTTACGCCCTCACGTGTATCTTCCAATACAATACCTTTTGCGAGTAACTCGTCACGAATCTCATCTGCTCTTTGGAAATTTCTTTCCTTTCTAGCCTCCTGACGCTGTTTGATTAGCTCTTCAATATCCGTGTCTAAAATTTCCGCTTGCTTTTCTACTACTAAGCCACAAATATCTGCTAAGACCTTTATCTTATTTAAAAGCTCTTGTAAAAATTCCTTGCTCTTTTTAGAGTCTGCTTGTGTATTCGTGTATTTTACTAATTCAAAAATAGCAGATAAGGCGTCTGCTGTATTAAAGTCATCTTCCATAGCTTCTTCAAACTTTGTTACGAAGCTATTTGCCTCCACAAGCATTTCACCTTCGCTTTCCGTTAACACATCCACCGTAGACTCTGCTAATAAATATTTTAGATTCTCAACGCTTGTAAGAATACGCTCATAGCCATTTTTTGCCGCATCCATCAGCTCTGCACTAAAATTGAGCTGACTTCTATAATGAGCCGAAAGCATGAAAAAGCGTAAAATCTGAAGATCATACTTTTCTGCAATATCTCTTACTGTAAAGAAGTTTCCTAAAGATTTTGACATCTTTTTATTATCAATATTCAAAAAAGCATTGTGCATCCAATACTTAGCAAATTCTTTACCATTTGCTGCCTCTGACTGTGCAATCTCATTTTCATGATGTGGGAATACTAAATCCTCTCCCCCCGCATGGATATCGATTTGTTCGCCAAGATATTTTTTGCTCATAACAGAACATTCAATATGCCAGCCTGGACGTCCATTGCACCATGGAGATTCCCAATAAGGCTCGCCATCTTTTTTAGGCTTCCACAAAACAAAGTCTAAGGAATCCTCTTTTTGATGTTCTCCCGATACTAACAAGGAACGATTTCCACCTTGCAAATCATCTAGATTTTTATGTGATAATTTTCCATACTCTTTAAAGCTTCTGGTTCTAAAATATACCGTTCCATCTTCTGCTGCATAAGCATAACCTTTTTCTATTAGGTCACCTATCATATCTAGCATACCACATATTTCTTCTGTGGCTAATGGATGCATGGTTGCTGGCTTAACATTTAATGCTGCCATATCCTTTTTGCATTCTTCAATATAGCGCTGAGAAATAACAGAAGCTTCTACACCTTCTTCTACAGCCTTTTTAATAATTTTATCATCCACATCTGTAAAGTTTGATACATAGTTTACTTCCAGCCCTTTATACTCCATATAACGGCGTACGGTGTCAAAGACAATCATCGGTCTTGCGTTTCCGATGTGAATCAAATTGTACACGGTAGGACCGCATACATACATTTTTACTTTGCCAGGCTCTAAGGGAATAAAGTCCTCTTTTTTCTTTGTCAAGGTATTATATATTTTCATTTTCCTATTCTCCATCCTTTTGCATTTCTACTTTCTTAAGCATTTGCTTCATGTTAGCCTCCAGCTCCAATACTCGATTGGTAAGCTCAGCATTTTCATGCTGCAAACAAGACAAGTCTTCTTTTACTGGATCAGGCAAATCTACCTGATTCATTTCCTCATATGTTAGTGACTTGTTATTTCTTTTTACAACTCTACCCGGAACACCCACCACGGTAGAATTTGGAGGAACCTCTTCCAAAACTACACTTCCAGCTCCAATCTTTGAGTTGGCACCTATAGTAAAGGATCCTAACACCTTCGCTCCCGCACTAATCATAACATTGTCTTCTATGGTCGGATGTCTCTTTCCATGTTCTTTACCCGTTCCTCCAAGGGTTACCCCTTGATATAAGGTTACATTATTTCCAATTATAGCGGTCTCGCCTATAATTACGCCATTTCCGTGATCAATAAAAAATCCTTTTCCAATTTGTGCACCTGGATGAATCTCTATTCCTGTCTTTCTTACTCCACGCTGTGATACCCACCTAGCCAAAAAATAATGCCCACTTTTATAGAGCTTGTGTGCCATTCGATAATGTAGCATCACCTTGAAGCTTGGATACAAAAACACTTCCAAGGAGGAGTGTATTGCTGGATCTCTTTCTCTTATAACACGTATTTCTTCTTTTATATTGCTTACAAATCCCATTGTAAACCTCCATTAAAAA
Organism: Lachnospiraceae bacterium; assembly: GCA_031554725.1. Taxonomy (GTDB): domain Bacteria; phylum Bacillota; class Clostridia; order Lachnospirales; family Lachnospiraceae; genus JAVBUZ01. Next base: position 3,949 of record JAVBUZ010000131.1, read on the forward strand.
AGGATAAATTCTCTCAAAAGAGACGAATTTATCCGCGGTTCCACTCTTGTTAGAGGCTTTAGGCCTCTCACTTAATCCCTTAACGCGGGGTACGGATTATGATACTATCCCTTCATATAGGTTTCCCATAATCAGCTCACAAATGCACTTCTTCTATATTCCAATCAAGACGCTTTCAGCCGCTGGCAATCTCTCTCTGTTATTTTTCTATAGAATACTCTCTTTGCTCAATGCTTCTATTTTATAGACTTCTTCATATATCACATCATATGCAAAAGAGCGCTCTTTGTCAACACTTTTCCATGTTCCACTCAGGATTTTGAACATCCTGAACAGCCTGCACATTTATCTGCTGTAACGTCATCTGAATATAGATTATATGGGCTTGTTAGCATGCAAATCGCTTGTGAAGATATTCCTTCTCCACTTCCAGTAAAGCCTAAGCCTTCTTCCGTGGTTGCCTTAATATTTACCTGCATAATATCAATGCCTAGGGCATCAGCAACATTTTGACGCATAGTATCAATGTATGGACGCATCTTTGGTGCCTGCGCAATAATTGTTGCATCAATATTTTCAATCAGATAGCTATTCTCTTCCAAAAGCTTTCCCACTTGTTCTAAAAGCTTTATCGAAGAAGCACCTTTATAGGCGGGATCTGTATCTGGAAAATGCTTGCCAATATCGCCTAAAGCTGCTGCACCCAAAAGTGCATCCGAAATAGCATGTAAAAGCACATCTGCATCCGAATGGCCCAGTAAGCCTTTCTCATAAGGAATCTTTACTCCTCCAACAATTAAATCTCTATCTTCCACTAACTTGTGAACGTCATATCCCATTCCAACTCGCATAATTTACCTCTTTCTATTTCACATTAATCTGACACATTTTCATAGTTTCTAAAGCTGCCGCATGTGTACTTGGTGTTACCCCAGCACAGCAACTTCCATCCACGCTAATTGGCACATCTGGAAAAGTTGCTTTTAAAATCAGTGCATTTGATACTACACAGATGTCTGTGCAAAGACCTACCAATTCAATTTCATCAAAAGACATATCCTTCCAATCTACAAAGCCAAAGGTTGGTTTGTCAATGTACTTACATCCTGGAACCTCCAAACCTTCTGCTATGTTCCAACCGTCTGTACCTAAAATACAGTGCTCTACAGGTAAGTTCTTTCCTTCACTAGTTTCAAGATAATTTTCTTTATGGGTATCTCTAGTAAATATAATTTCATCACCACGGTCTTGGTACTGCGCAATTTTCTTTTTTACGTTTTCTACTATTGCCCGAGCTTCCTTGGTTCCTAGAGAGCCATCTATAAAATCGTTTTGCATATCTACTACGATAAGGGTTTTGTTTGCCATTTTCTTTTTCTCCTAGCTTTAAATAAGGTTAAGTTATTGTTCATTAGAATACCTTCATGATGCTATACAAGAAGTAAAGTTCCTTCGGACAGCCTTATTAACATTTTCTAATGAAACAGTAATATTATACCTTCATATTACTGTAATCTACAAGTATAAACATCGCAAATGATAAATAAACTGCATTGACACAAAAAGAAACATATCATATAATATTTTTATAAAAGTGCTACCGTAAAGCAGAACGGTCGCCCTGAAATTAAATGACTACAAAAAGTAACTGTCAAGTTTCCAGGCTCGGACAGTTATTTTTTTGCATTTTTTCCATTTTCATAACCTAGTTTATACGCAGCACCACAAATAATACTTGCGATTGCTACTATGTAATATACTGATTGTAGTGAAATTGTTATCATGCGTCCAAATACCTCCTCTCGCAGATTCCCCGAAAGGTTTCTATCAAAACAGAGCTTGTACTCTCTGATGGAGGATGACCGTCCTACCGTACTAAGTAGCACCTATATTTATTTATGCACACCACGCATTTCAAAGTCAAATAATATTATAAATAAATGCTAGCGTAAAGTTTTTGTAGGATATTAATTGAATAAATAAAAAGAGAACACCACTTTGTGTTAAGATTAAGCTGCTAAGAAAAATCAAATACAAAGGATAGGTGTTCTCTATGATTAAAAGTATACAACAGTTTGAAGAAGTTGGGGTAAAAAAATTAGGAAAAGTTTTAGAAAGTTTTATGAAGGATCCAGAAAAGCAAGCGGAGTTCATTTATGGTATTACAGAAAGTGTGGTTCAGCTAGGGTTGGATCTGATAACAGAGACCTTTGAAAGCATGGATGATGAGTTAAGAGCAAGTGGATATCGAAAGAAATACTGGGTTATCAGTAGATGTGATAAGACATCGTTGATTACTAGCCTGGGAACGGTTAGCTATCATAAAACGTTATTTAAGAATAAAAATACAGGAACCTGTGAATATCTCCTAGATCGAATCATGGGACTAGAAAGTCATGTAAGGATGACCGAGGATGCCGAGGCTCAGCTGTTAGAAGAGGCTGTAGACAGCAGTTACCGAAAGGGTGGCTTAAAAGTAAGCCTTTTAGATACGGTAAGCAAGCAAACAGTAAAAAATAAGATACATGATTTGAAGTTTTACCCAGATACCAAAGTAAAAAAAGTAAAGAAACAGGTGGAGTACCTTTATATTGATGCAGACGGAGACCACGTTTCCCTGCAATATTTAGAGACCAAGGGTGATATCAAAAAACCACGAAGTAATACCAGTATGCCAAAACTTGCATATGTGTATGAGGGTGTAGAGTCAGAGGCACCTAAAGGTAAGCGACATAAACTTGTAAATCCGAAATACTTTGGTGGTCTATATGAAGGTACAACAGGAGTCGAGCAGTTTTGGCGTGAAATATATGAGTATATACAGGCAACTTATGATGTATCAACAATAAAGCACATTTATATTAATGGAGATGGAGCTCCTTGGATTAAAAGTGGTCGCAAATGGATTGCAGGAGCTACTTTTGTGTTAGATAAATTTCATATGCAGAAATACATCATTACAGCCACATCACACTTATTGGATTCTGCGGAAGATGCAAGAAGTGAACTCTATCATGCTATCCACAGCAAAACCAAGCGGATGGCACAGAGGACGTTTGAGAAGATTTTAAATGTAACGGAATCTGAAACCCAACGAAAAAAGGTGGAGTCCAGTATGAATTATATCATAGGTCATTGGGATGGAATCATGCAAGGCCTTAAGAATCAAGAAATACAGGTTGGTTGTAGCGCAGAAGGACATGTAAGTCACATTTATGCGGATAGAATGAGTTCAAGACCACTTGGGTGGAGTAAGCATGGAGTGCATCAAATGTCAAAGCTGAGAATCTATAAAGCAAACCAAGGAAATATGTTAGATTTAGTGAGAATGCAAAACCGGGAACTACCAGCGGTAGTGGGTGCAGAGGAAGGAATCTATATGAGCAGTAAGATGTTTCAAGCCGAAAGAAAAAAACTAAATGATGAACAACGCTATGTGGAGAGAATGACGCACAGCATACCATACCCACAGGTAAAAAAGATAGCGTATTTTAAAAATCATATTTGGGGATTGTAAAGAAAAGAAAAAGTAGATATAGTGTAAACAGAAAGTAAATCTGAAACACATCAAGGGACATCTCTGCCCAATTAAATCCTACAGTAAGTTTACGCTATC
>JAVBUZ010000066.1:0-6055 GCA_031554725.1 Lachnospiraceae bacterium
CTTAATTTATTAACCGATATCCCATTCCATATACAGTTTCAATGTACTTTTCATCCGTAAACTGTCCGATCTTTTTGCGCAAATTGCTTATATGTACATTCATGGTATTATCATCACTTAAATAGCTTTCGCCTAATACACTTTCAAATAAATTTCTTTTTGAAAAGATTTTAGATGGGTTTTTAAGCAAAAGCTCTAGTATCGAATATTCAGTGACTGTACATACAATTTCATTATCATGCACAAAAACTCGCTTCGACTCATGGTTTAACCTAAGCCCACGAAAGCAAGTTTCCTGTTGTTCCTGTATTTTAGTTCTGCGGAGAATGGCTTGTATTCGCAGTATCACTTCGTCTATATCAAAAGGCTTTGTAATAAAGTCATCTGCTCCCAATTTAAGCAGCTCTATTCGATTATAGGTCTCGCTTTTGGCAGAAAGAACTACCACCGGTGTGCTCTTCGTTTTGCGTATTTCACGCAAAACCTCTTCACCCGTTTTAAACGGCAACATTAAATCCATGAGTATAATACTATACTCATTTTTCATTGCCTTCGCTAGCCCATCAATCCCATTTTCTGCGCTGTCACACTTAAAATCATTTTGGTTAAATATGCTACAAAGCAGATTATTTATTGTCTTGTCATCTTCAATTACTAAAATACTTGACATAGCTTATCACCTTCCCCTAAAAATGAAGTCTTCTTCTTACTTCGTTTCTAAGTCTCTTTCTAGATAGCAGGGTAATAATTGTAATGTCAATAATTACGCATACTGTTAATACTACGGCCGACCATGTAAGCCTTATGCCGCTATTTACATATCTCCGAACCAGCATTTCAACACTGATGCAAAATAGTCCAAGGGCAGTAAATACATATAGAGCGCCTGCCAAGAAGCTCATTGGTAGCTTTCTAACACAAAATGCAATCATTACTGCCAGCACTGTAATTACTCCTGTAATTGGAAGTGCAAGCCCCCAGAACCAATCTTGGGAGGGTGTGATATAGGTTATCAAATACAAGTATACTGCTACCATTAAAAAATCAAGTAATAGTGCTACATAAACTGATAGCTTTGTATAAATAACCACCGGAACAAGCATTACCCATATCAAGGCACAGGCTCCAATAATGGTTAATGACCATGCACTACTATTATATACAAGCAAGTTTAGCAGACCACAGGTGCCTGCAGTTGCTGCTGCCACGATAGACATAAGTATGCCTAAATCTTTTCTTTTTACTACCTCCACTTGCCCCTTATCCTTAGGAAAGCTTGGATTTTTCTTCGCTTTTTCAAGCTCACTTGGATTTATTACAGGTGTATTGCATAAAGGACAATCGCCTAAGGTTTCATCCAATTCCACACCACAATTTACGCAAAATGACATGCTACTCCTCCTTTTTACTCTTCCTCTGGTATTTCACGATTACTTTCAATTTTTACGTGAATACCATCACTTACTAATTTTCTAAAGAAATATCGCTCCACATCTGCTTCTATAATGCTACTCGCAAAATTAATCGTTAGAATATCCTCAAAACTGATAATGGCACAATTTGTTCTAGATGAAAAAGGCTGTCCCATATAAATATCCACACGTTCAATGTACTGTTTCATATTTTCCGGTAGCTGCATGGCTCCCATATTGGTTAGACCTGCCGATGAGTTTTTATCCTGCACCTTGGTGTAGAAGGTTCTAACCACTAAATCCTTTAGAAAAAGTGGGGTCACCCTAATAATTGGATTGTACTGGGTTGCTGCATTGGTAGTAATATCACCACGCAAAAATTTCTCATTTATATGATAGCGCATATAATTATGCACATGGGTTACAATTTCCTCAAAGGTGTATTCACCTAGCCTTGGATCTACTCCTGGATAAATCATGGTAATAAAATTTCTAAGTGTCTTAGATGGGAAAAATCTTCTGAGGTTTACTGGCATGGCAATTCTAACAGGACGAAGTCTTAAATGCCAATCATTCTCCTGCTTTTGCAAAAGAGCATATAATAGCACTGCATTTAAGTATTCTGTTATAGTTGCTTTATACTTCTTAGCAACCGCCATAACCTCTGATACAGACATAATTCCATCAATAATATTTAGTGTATAAAAAGGCTCCTTTGTTCCGCGAACTCTAAATGTCTTTTCCCCTGGTCTTGGAGGTTTCACCTTCGCATTGGCATATTTCATGTATGCATCTTCTAGCTCACCTGCATCCGGCTCTTCCTTTATATCAAGCACATAGCCACCATTATCAATTTCATGTCCTAATAGTCTCAGATAGACTGCTGTTATGGTCTGCAACACGCACATTCCGCCAGAGCCATCACCTAAGCTATGGTGTGCCTCAAGGGATATTCTTTTTCCATAATAATATACCCTTATCAGATAACGATTATTGGACTTAAATGGCATGGGCATACAAGGATTTTTAATATCCTCTTGCACAAAAGGACCAGGTCTATTGTTTGGCTCAAGATATCGCCAAAATACACCCTTACGTATTGCTGCCTTATAGGTTGGAAAACGTGGAAGTGCCATATCTACTGCTTGCTGAAGTATCTGCGGATTAATGTCTTCCTTTAAGATTACTGACAAGCGATACACCGACGAAAAATCCTTTCTCTGGAGAGTTGGATATACAATCGCTGACAAATCAAGCTTGTACCATTCCCTACGGGCGCTATTAGGTTTTATGATTTCTATCTTTTTTTTCCGCATTCTATCTCCCTTACGCCATGGATTAATATAATTTTATTATAAGAAAAACCTAAAGATAATGCAACACAAAAGGCTTTCATATTCATTTTCTAATATCAAAGCCCTATATCATATTTTACTTCAAAATTTTAAAATAATACTTTAAGATATCTTTATTACTTCAAATGTTTCCTTACATCAATTATCACTGGTATCTTTCCACGAAATCCTTCACTAACCAGCATCACAAAATATAAATCATTTAACTAGAAAGAAGCCAAGAAGTGCTATTAACACAACACTTTTTGGCTCTCATCTTGACAAAGATGCATTCCCACCTCTGCATTTCATACGTTCTCCTATTCTGACTCAAAAAAACGCTATGTGGTATAACTGTTATAAAGTTTTTCAAGCTTTTCAAAATCTAGAACCGCATCCATATAGCCTGCTGTAACTTCTCCTAATTTCTTTTGTTTATATACAATCTCAGCATTTTTAAAAATTTTCTTTCTATTTTTTCTGATAAAAATAAGCTCTTTTTGTATTAAATCCTTATATCTGCTATCCGATTCATTCTCAATATCGTATAAGATTAATTCAATGTCTGGTACTGGAATCATATTACTTATACGCAATGTTCCTTTTAATTCTTTTTCTCCTGTAGAATTTTCAGATACAATTCTAATAATGGTCAATGTACTTTTTCTTATTTGCTTTGTACCATTAACATCAATGTAATCCCCCTTCTTAGGTGAAGATAAGGGAATGTAATAATTGTACACCCCAATTCTAAAGACTACGCCAAGATACTTTCGCATATGTATTCTTTGCTCTTCTTTATTTGAATAAACATTCTTTTCAGTTTTTCTCAAGTATTCAATGTACTTATCTGAAACATTATATAGTTCTAGTTTTTCCATTTGTTTTTCCTTTGTTATAAAAAGAAAAAGATGAGATTTTTCTCTCATCTTTTCCGAGTTTAAAGATTCCCACTTATACGGTAGGGACTCTCCTGAGTTTTAAATTTTCCACTTATACGGCAGGAACTCTCCTGAGTTTAAAGATTTCCACTTATATGGTAGGAACTCACCCGACCAAGATAGAATCAATCTATCTACTTACTATTATTATACACACTAACTATTTTTATGTCAATTAATTAAAAATTATGATTGGCTCTCGTCTTGAAAAGGACACATTTTACTTAAAATATTCCACACCAGATTCAAATATCTTCAAATCCTGTTCTCCGTAGATATTGATTGCTACAGAAGAATTTCTTCTTTCCGCATGTGCCATCTTACCTAAGCATCTTCCGTCTGGAGAGGTAATACCTTCAATCGCTACATAAGAACCATTGATATTCCATTCTTCATCCATAGAAACATTGCCATTTAGGTCAGCATACTGTGTTGCAACCTGACCATTAGCAAATAGCTTGTCAATCCATTCTTTCGGAGCAACAAAACGTCCTTCTCCGTGGGAAGCTGGTGTACAATAGGTTCCGCCAAGCTCAGCACCCTGAAGCCATGGGGATTTATTGGAAACAACTTTTGTATAAACCATCTTAGATATATGTCTGTTAATGGTGTTGAAGGTTAGGGTTGGTGAATCTTCCTTCTGTCCAACAATTTCACCGTAAGGTACTAAGCCTAATTTGATAAGGGCTTGGAAACCGTTACAGATACCAAGTGCAAGACCATCTCTTTCGTTCAGAAGCTTCATAACCGCTTCTTTCATTTTCTCATTCTGGAAGGCTGTTGCAAAGAATTTTGCACTTCCGTCTGGTTCATCACCTGCTGAGAATCCGCCTGGGAACATGATAATCTGTGATTTGTTAATTGCTGCTTCAAATTCGCCAACAGAAGCTCTGATATCCTCCGCGGTTAAGTTTTTGAATACCTTAGTAATCACGTTAGCACCTGCACGCTCGAAAGCAAGCTGGCTATCATATTCACAGTTTGTACCTGGAAATACCGGTATAAATACGGTCGGTTTTGCTATTTTTGATTTACAAACATAAATGCTGTCTGCTTTATAAGTATTGCTTGCTACTGGTGTTACATCTTTTACTGCTTTTGTAGGGAATACCTTTTCAAGCTTTGAGCTCCAAGATTTTAATGCATCCTCAAGTTCAATCTTAACATCTCCATAAACAAAAGCTGCTTCCTCTGTAACAACACCTAACTCTTGGTAAGCAATCTCGCTTTCCTCTAATACCTCTAGCTTGTCATTTGCAATTTCTGCTACAATATCAGCTAAACCATTGGTAAATAGATCACTTAGACTAAGCTCTTCATTTAAGGCAACACCTAGCTTATTACCAAATGCCATTTTTGCAATCGCTGCTGCCACACCATTTGAGTCAACTGCATATGCGGAAACAATTGCTTTTTTCTGCATTAATGCAAGGATGGAATCATACATTTCCATAACCTTTTCATATACAGGGATATCATAATCATCTTTTTCAAGTTTAAATCTTACAAGCTTGTTACCTGCTGCCTTAAGCTCTGGTGAAACAATGTCACCTGCTTTTGCAATATCCACTGCAAAAGAAACTAAGGTAGGAGGAACGTCGATATCATTGAAGGTTCCAGACATAGAATCCTTACCACCAATGGAAGGTAGGCCAAATCCAATCTGTGCATCATAAGCTCCTAAGAGTGCTGCAAAAGGCTGGCTCCAACGACTTGCATCAGCTGTCATTCTTCTAAAGTATTCCTGGAAGGTAAAGCGGATTTTCTTGTAATCTCCACCATTTGCTACAATTTTAGCCATAGATTCTGTCACTGCATAAACAGCTCCATGGTATGGGCTCCAAGATGATAAATATGGATCAAAGCCATAGCTCATCATGGTTACTGTATCTGTTTTTCCTCTAAGAACAGGTAGCTTTGCAACCATTGCCTGTGTCTCAGTTAGCTGATATTTTCCGCCGTATGGCATAAATACGCTACCGGTACCAATAGAAGCATCAAACATTTCTACAAGACCCTTTTGAGAACATACATTTAAATCATTAAGCAAGGTTACCCATGCTGTTTTTGCATCTCCAGCTTCAACTGCTGCCTCAACTGCTTTATTGGAATATTTATCAAAGTAATTATCTTCCTGTGATGGAATATCTACTACTACTGTGGTTTCCTGATGTGCACCATTGGTATCTAAGAAGGCTCTGGAAATATTTACAATATCATTTCCTCTCCATTTTAGAACAAGTCTTGGCTCTTTTGTAACATTAGCTACAACAACAGCCTCAAGGTTTTCTTCTGCTGCATAGCCTAAGAAGGTATCAACATCCTTAGGATCAACAACTACTGCCATACGTTCCTGTGATTCAGAAAT
>JAVBUZ010000202.1:0-4363 GCA_031554725.1 Lachnospiraceae bacterium
CCAAAAAGAAACATTTTTGCTAAAACCACACCCTTATTATGAATAATCTTGGCTCTAAGCTCTATCTCTTCTTTTGGAAGCTTCGATAATAACACATCGTATTCTCGAAGGGCTTCATCATGCTTTCCATTTTCCACAATATAATCTACTCGATTTTTCATTTTTTCGTAGATACTTAAGTTGGCACTTTGTTTCATCAGCACTTCAACATTTCTAAGAGCTTCTCTTTCATAGTATCCCACATATTCTAAAATCGTAAGCACAAAAGAACTAACCGTTCCTTTTTGATTGATAAAAGGATATAGCTGCTCTGCAAGCTCTTTTAGCCCACATTCACTAGAAATCCAATTTATCATTTTCTTATCCATAATATCACTATCTAAAAGAAAGGCATTTTCCTGTAAAATGTAGCATAATTCTTCAATAGAATATACAAACACATTTGGATTTTTTATACGATATGGAGTTTTAGCATCATTTCCGCATAACAGAATCGCTCTTCCCATGGAAAATCTCCTTTATAATTCTAATATTTCTCTCCACTTAGTATGAGTGGCTGGAAAAATCTCCCCAAAGCCTTTGTCCTCAATTCTAAGCTGCACCTTATTCTCACTAATCATGTCCACTTGTAGGTAAAGTCTCGTAGTTCTCTCGGGCCTAGCTGGCAGCCCATTTAAGTTCACCTCTACCATTTCCACATCCTTACCATTTAATGGCGTAACCAAGACCATAAAAGAATCTCCCGATTCTAATATGAACTCAAATTCATTGTTTGCTTCAAACCAGTTCACGCCTGCATCTAGCAGCGCAAAATATGAGTCAATTCCTCGGCGAACCACCTTCATTCCAATGTTGGCCTTTAGCTTTTCATTTCCTAAGAAAACATGCTGCTTGCCCATTTCACTCATAATCATTTTCTCTAAAATGCTATAGCAAGCACCTTTACTATATAAATTGTTTCCTTGAAAGACTCTTCTGTTTTTGCATAAAAACTTAAGAGTTTCCTTCATCCAGTTGTCTGTAAAATCGTCTCCAATCAGATAGATAGAAGATATAAGCCTCCCATCACATACCTCCTCCATCAAGCTTAAAAACTTTTGATCCATGTCCTCATAGACCCTTTGCTTTTGCTGCTCATCTGCTGGAACTGTGGAAAAGCTACGAAATGGATGGGTTTCTTCATCAATAAAAACTACGTTGGGCGTTGTTCTTCTATTACATTCCATGCGATAGGTCTTTATCCCCTCTTCCCCATACTCGGTAACAAGCACCTGATGTTGCCATAGATTCATGGGTTGATAAATATTATACGAATAAATGCTCTCTACATGTCCCTGAAAATAAATATTTTGTGTTTTTATTCCTAGATTTGCTACTGCTTTGTTAAGAACCTCTACCATTCGCCTATCTAGGTTGTCGCAGGTAAACATGATTCCGCCTACTTTGTCTAAAGAAGCTACCATGGATACTAAGGCTAGACTTCGCTTTATGTATAGCGCAAGGAGCGCAATCGGATCAAATTCCTCTCCCTCTACCAGCACTGATTCACCATCTTTTGCCAAGGTTATCAACCCTTCTACTAGTGTTCCATCGCCTTCACTTGCCTGCTTCATTGCCTCTTTGCCGTAAAACCACTGATTCATTCCTTTTCGCTTACACAAAACCGTAGGGATATTATATATCTCGCTTCCCGCAACCATCGAAATAGTCTCTGGCGTGCTGGCACCATAAGGGCAATAGCTAATTTGAGAATACTTATTTCCCAAATCATATCCAATCAGAAATTTTTCACTATTTAATTTTTCTAAAAAATCTAGCCTTCCTGCCAAGCGTCCCTCTCCTTCTCCATGCTAGCATGATACCCACGGATTACTCCGCATTTCATGGTATCATAACATCGTGAATATTCGTTCTTGTATGTAGTCCTTGTAGTAATATTCTTCCAGCAAATCATCTACGGTAGAATAATCCTGCAAAGTAGTTGCAATTGCAATGTCATTGATTAGATTAAACTTTCCTTCTGCAAGCTGACTATTAATATCACTCTTCTGAATGGCACCACTTTCTGTAAGCTGTCCCACCTCATTCATTTCTTCCACAATGTAGTATTGTAAGCTTTCTCCAAAAAAGAGCACAAAGTTTTTTATACACACGCCACCAAAAATGGGTTGCATCTCCTCTGTATGGTATTCTGACTCTTCTTCTGTTCCACGTGCGATTACATAGTGGAGCATTGCCTTTGCGTTTGGATGTGCCTTATATTCAACAATGGTCTTGTCCGTAAAGCGCTCAAAGGTTTCTTCTAAAGCGGTAAATTCATTGAACATCTTTAGATAAATTCGCTCATTGACCAAAGAATTAATTAGTTCGACTAATACTGTCTTTATTTCTTCTTTCATCTTTTCTTTGTTTTCTGCATAATATTTTATATATGCAAGCTTTAATACTAACGTTAGTTCTTCACCTTTTTGGTACATACGATAGATTTCGTCAAAAACAAAGGCCTGAGTTACCTTCTCCTTTACAAAATAATCATAAGCACACTGGGCTAGAAAAGCTGTCACAATTGCATTATCACCCCCTGCATTGACGTAGGAACTAAAAATCTGAACCTTTTCGCCAATATACGCTCCCGAAAATAACATTTGGATGATTAGTCGCTCTGAAAGCTCGTACGTATCTACTCCTTGTTCCACAGAAGCTTTCCAAATATCACGTAGCTCCTTGGTCATGCCCTCATAATATTTGCCTAGATAGGTTAAGCTTCCAGCATCATGCTTTCCATGACGAAATGCATACATAAGTAACGCTAGCATGCTTTGATCTTCTACTTGCTCCATTTCTCCTAGAACCTGAGTACATATTCGAAGTATCACCTTAGGTTCTATATGGTTAGGACCGTTTTTCACAATAAAATCATATGCCTTCTCTTTCATATCCCGAAGAAGCATATAGCGCAGGGCATCATTTCTTTCCTTTACAGGTAATGTCTCTATATCCAGCGCTTCCAAAAACCAATCAAGCTCTTGCATTTTGTCATTTTCATAGTAATAGTGTAAAAGCTTTGTTCTGATTCTCTGCTTATACTCCTCAGCAATAACATCTGCTTGTACAAGACGCAGGAAACGACTTTCATTTTCTTCTGTAATCTCCTCTAATTCCCCATTTTGCATACATACAAACACGTCATAGCCTATTTCTTGCTGGGCCAGTGGGGCAAGACTTCTTGCAAGCTTTCCTGGTATCATTAGCTTCTCAATGGTATGAGAAATACTACTTGCATATCGATTTCTACTAGAATCTTCAAAAAGAATTGTTGTTTGATTGCCAAATAATGGAACAAAGGCCCTACCATCAATTACAGGATAGGTATATTCCACATTTGCAGCTGTTTGATATACTACTACCTGCCTTATATTTTTTTGAGATACCTGTATTAGATTTACAAATAATAATCTAGAAAGTCCAGTTGCTACTTCCTCTGTAATCATATATGGCTCCAGAGCGTTTCTATATAGATAAGCAAGGTCTCTATTGATCCTTCCTTTTCTTATCTGTTCATGCATAAACTGCTCTATGCTCTCTCTATAATTCGTATATAGCTCTGAGTTCTGTTCCTTGTTTCGGTATACATACGCATAAAGGAAGGCCGTTCTCTCATAGTCCAAATTACTTTGGTACGCAAAATACATGGTCACCATTTTAGCAAGTGCCCCTGTATAATTTAGGTCTATGGACATCATATAATATTCATACAGCCTTGTAATACGCAGTTCTTTTTCCACGCCCTCTTTATACCATTTAAAGTATTCATCGCCTATCTTGTTTCCCTTAATGAGTAAGGTACATATCTCACGCAGTACCGCCTCACTAGGCTTTTGAGCATAACAAGCGATTAAGAAACGATACACGGTATCTGAATATTCTCGTAGCTTTTGGATTAGGTAAACCGCTTGAAAAATCACATCTTCTAATAAGCATTCCTGCTTTGCCGCAAAAAGAAGTATTTGACGTTCAAAGCTTCCTAGCTTCATTAAAAGCGCTGGATTCATATTGATTAATAATAGGGCTTCTATGTATAAAATAGGACTTCGACAGCCACGATTAAACTGTTCTTCTAAAAAGAGTAGCTTTTTGGAAGCGCTTCTTCCAAACTCTTCTGACAAATACAAAAGTAACCAAGCAATTCGCCATTCTCCACGATTTTGCTTGTATAACTTCTCAACCTCTAAGGTCATTCTGTCAATGTAGTCATTATCCTTACTAATTAAAGTAGTTAAGTATAAATAGTATGCCCATAGCACTGCATTCTCTTTGGTATCGTTTTCTAAAATATCTGCCGCATGATCCAATATCCACTGAG
>JAVBUZ010000189.1:0-5368 GCA_031554725.1 Lachnospiraceae bacterium
GTAAAGCTTTTTGGCGAGCCAATAGAAGTAAGGGCTAATATTATTAAGCTTGCAGGCTTAAGCGGCCATGCAGATAAGGATGGACTAATAGAATGGATTAAAGGCTTTACAGAAAAGCCACGTAAGGTATTTGTTGTTCACGGAGAGGATGAGGTTTGTACCTCCTTTGTGGAGTGCTTAATGGTAGAGCATGGCATAAAGGCATATGCACCTTATAGTGGAACGGTATTTAATTTAGAAAGTGGCAAGCTTGAGTATGAAGCTGAGCCGATATTGTTAAAGAAAAAAGAGAAGATTGCCAATGGGGTTTATGCTCGTCTCTTGGCAGCTGGGAATCGCTTGCTGGCCGTAATTAAGAAAAATGAAAACGGGGCCAATAAGGATTTGGCAAAGTTCGCAGATCAAATCATTTCCCTTTGTGACAAATACGATATGTAAGGAGATAAAAGAAAGCATGAGTTTAGCGGATAAAATATTTATTGATATGTGTAAGGACATATTGGAAAATGGTACTAGTACAGAAGGCGAAAAGGTTCGTCCACATTGGGAGGACGGCACCAGTGCCTACACAGTAAAAAAGTTTGGTGTAGTAAATCGCTATGATTTATCAAAGGAATTTCCAATTATAACATTAAGAAAGACAGCCCTAAAGTCTGCTACCGATGAGATTCTATGGATATGGCAGCAAAAGTCCAATAACATCAATGACTTACACAGTAATATATGGGATGAATGGGCAGACGAAAATGGCTCCATTGGAAAAGCCTATGGCTATCAAATGGGGGTAAAGCATCAATATAAGGAAGGGATGATGGATCAAATTGATAGAGTAATCTACGATTTAAAAAACAATCCTTTTAGCCGTCGTATTATGACCAATATATATGTACATCAGGATTTACATGAAATGAATCTATACCCATGTGCTTACAGTATGACTTTTAATGTAACGCAAAAACCAGGAGAAGATAAGCTGACACTCAATGCTGTTTTAAATCAGCGTTCTCAGGATGTATTAGCAGCAAATAATTGGAATGTGGTGCAGTATTCAGTTCTTGTGCATATGCTTGCGCAGGTCTGTGATATGAAGGTAGGAGAGCTTGTTCATGTCATTGCCGATGCTCATATTTATGATAGACACATTCCAATTATTAAAGAGCTTATTACCAGAGAAAGCTACCCGGCACCGACTTTTTGGCTAAATCCTGAGGTGAAGGATTTTTATGAATTTACAAAAGATGATGTAAAAGTAGAAAATTATGTTACCGGACCACAGATTGAAAATATACCAATTGCTATCTAAGGATATTGTAAGTAAGATAGGTTTTGAGAGGAGCACATAAAAGATGAATTTAATTGTTGCAGTAGATGAAAATTGGGCGATAGGAAATAAAAATGAATTACTGATTCGTATTCCCAATGATCATAAGCATTTTAGAGAAGAAACCACCGGAAAAGTAGTGGTTCTTGGACGTAAGACCTTAGAGACCTTTCCTCAGGGCTTGCCATTAAAAAATAGAACTAACATTATTTTATCCTCTAATCCAAGCTATACCGTCAAGGACGCCATTGTGGTTCATTCCATTGAAGAGTTGTTAGAAGAACTAAAGAAGTATGCGGACGAGGATATTTATATTATTGGTGGAGATAGTGTATATAAACAGATGTTACCTTATTGTCAGGTGGCTCATGTTACCAAAATTGACCATAGTTATGAGGCAGACAGCTTTTTCCCTAATTTAGAGACTGACCCTGAGTGGTATATTACAGCAGATAGTGATGAACAAGTTTATTTTGACATTACTTATCAATTCTTAAAATACGAAAGAACAAAATAATTTAACACTTAATTGACAGAATTGTTGACAATTATGGGAAAAAGGTTAATAATGAATAGAAAAATATTTGAGATTGCGCATATTACGCTAAGGAAGGATGAATGTAATGGAAAAGAAAAACATTGATTGGGCAAACCTAGGATTCGGCTATGTAGAAACAGAAAAAAGATATGTTTCTAATTTTAAGGATGGTGTATGGGATGACGGTGCACTTGTCAGCGATTCTATGTTGGTCATTAGCGAATGTGCAGGCGTTTTACAATACGCACAGACGATTTTTGAAGGTTTAAAAGCTTATACAACGGACGATGGACATATTGTAACCTTCCGTCCTGACTTAAATGCAGAACGTATGGTAGATTCGGCACTTCGCCTAGAAATGCCAGCATTTCCAAAGGAACGCTTTGTAGATGCAGTGAATCAAGTAGTAGCGGCCAATGAAGCGTTTGTACCACCTTATGGATCAGGTGCAACCTTATACCTACGTCCTTATATGTTTGGTAGTAGCCCTGTAATCGGTGTTAAGCCAGCACAGGAGTATCAGTTCAGAATATTTGCTACACCAGTTGGGCCATACTTTAAAGGTGGCGTTAAGCCTCTTACTATTTGTATCAGTGATTTTGATCGTGCGGCTCCAAATGGTACAGGCCATATTAAAGCAGGCCTCAATTATGCAATGAGCTTACATGCAATTCAGTCTGCGCACCGTGCAGGTTTTGATGAAAATATGTATTTAGATCCACAGACTAGAACAAAGGTAGAAGAAACTGGCGGAGCAAACTTCTTGTTTGTAACAAAAGATGGCAAGGTAGTAACTCCAAAGTCAGACAGTATTTTACCATCTATTACAAGACGTTCTTTACTATACGTAGCAAAAGAATACCTTGGATTAGAAGTAGAAGAAAGAGAAGTTTTTGTTTCTGAACTTGATGATATGGCAGAGTGTGGACTATGCGGAACAGCAGCAGTTATTTCGCCAGTAGGAAAAATTGTTGACCATGGTAGAGAAATCTGCTTACCAAGTGGTATGACTGAAATGGGAACAACGATTCAGAAGCTATATGATACCCTAACAGGCATTCAGATGGGTAGAATTGAAGCACCAAAGGGCTGGATACATGTAATTAAGTAAGAATAGAATAAAATTTATTGGCGCGACCTTTTTGGGTCGCGTCTTTTGGCTAGAAGTGAGGTCGATTATGAAGTTTTTACATACTGGGGATTTGCATATAGGAAAAAATGTAAATGAGTTTTCAATGCTTGAGGATCAAAAATACGTGCTTAAGCAGATAGAGACTATAGCGGTAGCAGAGAAGGTGGATGCTTTGCTCATAGCAGGAGATATCTATGATCGCTCCATACCAGCAGCAGAGGCTGTAGAGGTATTGGATAAATTTCTTACCAGCCTTCTTGCTAAAAAAATTGCAGTTATCATGATTAGCGGAAATCATGATTCGCCAGAAAGAGTATCCTTTGCTAATAAGATATTGGAGAAGCAAGGACTTTATATTGCAGGAACCTATGAGGAGGAAGTAAGAAGAGTTACTCTTGAAGATGAGGCTGGAAAAGTAAACTTTTTTTGTCTGCCTTTTTTTAAGCCAGCCCATGTGGATGCAAGCTCAAGTGGCGAAGCAGTAGCCAAAAAAATAGCGGGCTTGGAAGCTGATTTCAATAAAAAAGAGAGGAATGTACTGTTGACTCACTTTTTTGTGACAGGCAGTAATGGAGAAATGCCACAGCTGTCAGATTCGGAAAGTAGCGTAAATGTGGGAGGTCTAGACAATGTTTCGGCTTCTATATTTGGAGGCTTTGATTATGTAGCTCTTGGTCATATTCATAAATATCAAAAAATTGGAGAGGGTCATATATACTATAGTGGCTCTCCTGTGAAGTATTCCTTTTCAGAAGCCAAGGGAAATAAGTATATTAACTTGGTGACCATGGGAGTCAAAGGTGAAATTAGCGTGGAAATGCGGGAATTAGAGCCACTTCACGACATGCGTGTCATTAAAGGAAAATTAGCGGAGCTCTTGGAGCCATCGGTGGTTATGGCAGCCGATTCAAAGGATTATATCCAAGCAATCCTAACAGATGAGGTAGAGCTAATGGACCCAATTGGCTCGCTTAGAAGCGCGTACCCCAATGTTATGCAAATTGTATTGGAGAGAAAGCAAGGACAGGGTGAAGTAAGCTCTAGTGTACAAGCCTCTATGAAAGAAAAAAGCATTGAGGAGCTTTTTGGAGAGTTTTATGAAATGGTAAAGGGAGATAAGTTAGATGAATTTAGGCTTGAGGCTGTCCAAAAAGCGGCAGCGGAAGCTAGAAAAGAAGGGGGCAGGCGAAGATGAAACCATGTAAGCTTATTATAAGTGGCTGGGGTCCCTATAAAGAAAAGGAAGAAATAGATTTTTCCAGATTTAACAATCGTGGTCTCTTTTTAATAACGGGTGCTACTGGAGCAGGAAAGACCACCATTTTTGATGCAATTACCTATGCACTATACGGTGATTTAAGCGGAGAGGTGCGCGAAAAAAATAGTGTGAGAAGTGATTTTGCAAAAGAAGATACAGCGACCTTCGTAGAGCTAGAAATGACTCATGCAGATAAGCGATACCGTATTGTTAGAAATCCAGAATATCTTCGTCCGAAGAAGAAAAAATCGGATAAGGATGCCTTTACCAAGGAAAAGGAAAATGCAGTTCTATTTATGCCTGATGGAAAAATTATCGAGGGAACCAAAGAAGTGGGTCAAAAGATAGAAGAAATACTAGCCCTGGATTATAGCCAGTTTAAGCAAATTACCATGATAGCCCAGGGGGAATTTGCACGTCTTTTGATGGCAAAGCCAAAAGAAAAGGCCACCATTTTTAGAGAAATCTTTGGAACGGGAATTTATGAAAAGTTTACCTATAGTCTGCGAGCTAAAGCAAGTGCTTTATATGCCAAAGTGAATGAGCATATGTTTAAGCTGGATGAGGATATACGTCTCTTAATAGCAAGCGGGAAATACTCAAGTTTGATGGCGTTGACTGAGGTAGACAATTGGAATTATAAAGAAATTACAATTGCACTAGAGGGAATAAGCGAAAGCCTAAAGGCAGATTATATAAATATACATAGGGAGTATGAACAAGTGGAACTCCAGCTTGGTGAGCTTTTAAAGCAAATGGAGCGAGAAAAAGAAAACAATCAAAAGCTTATTCAACTTGGTGAGGTAACCACCAAGTTAGAAGAGCTTAAGCTTAGAGCCAAGGAAATAGAAGAAAAGGAGCGTGAGCTTAAAAGGGCAAAAAGTGCGGATGCCGTTGGACAGGTAGAAGCAAGGGTTCTAGAACTATATAAAAACGAGGAAGAAAGCCAAAAAGCACTGGAGCTTTTAGAAAGGGAAAAAGGTGTTTTAGAGGAAGAACAAGAAAAGCTAAGTAGATACTATGAGAATCAGCTGCCTATTTTTCAATATTTGGATGAGCTACAAAAAAAACAAGAGGCAAAGCTCCTAGAAAAACAAAGCCAAGAGATATTAGAGAAAA
>JAVBUZ010000246.1:0-25702 GCA_031554725.1 Lachnospiraceae bacterium
TTCTAATTTTATTTTAACATTTAGACGTGATGATTATACAAAAACGAATGAAGTATCGTTTCTAGTCTTTGAAGGCGAAGTAAATGTGGTAGGAGGGGATATCTACTTCCCAGATGATGCTACAAAGGAAATACAGCATCGCGTTTGGTCCTCATTGCCAGAACGTACAAAGAGTGAATACTTGGAATATCTCCCAGTGCAAACACGAAAAAGCGGAAATCTTGCATATGTAGGGAATTAACGTTATATTTGAATATATATTTAGGTGTTAAAAAGTTTTAAAAGGAATTGAGGTTTGCTTGCAAAATGAAGTAAATCTCAATTTTTTTGTTCAAAAATATAATGTTAGTGTATAATAAATAAGGTATGGAAGATTATGATGAGACTCTGCATACTTGGTATACGGTTGGGGATGACCTTAATCCGTATTGTCAGCTTTGTCGTGAACTAATCCAAGATTGTAACCCAATAAAAGATGACAATGCTTCTTTAGAAGATGAGAGGAAAACTTATGAGTAACATTTTAGAAATTAAGGATTTATCAAAAACATATTCTGGTGGGAAAAAGGCTGTAGATAAGCTAAGTATTACCGTGCAGTCAGGTGATATTTATGGTTTTATCGGACATAATGGTGCGGGAAAGACAACTACAATTCGAGCGGCTGTAGGCGTTATGGATTTTGAAGGTGGTGAGATTTTCATTGACGGCCATTCTGTTAAGAAGGAATCCATATTGTGTAAATCCATTACGGCATATATTCCTGACAATCCGGATTTGTATGATTACTTGACAGGTATACAGTATTTGAATTATATAGGTGACATGTTTAATGTCACCAAAGCAGAACGAGAAGGTAGAATAAAACAGTACGCGGATAGCTTTGAGCTAACGGGTAACCTCGGGGATTTAATTTCATCCTATTCCCACGGAATGCGCCAGAAGCTTGCTCTTATTGCAGCGTTTATTCACCAACCCAAGTTGATGGTATTAGACGAGCCTTTTGTAGGTCTTGACCCAGTGGCTTCATTTCAATTAAAAAGCAGGATGCGAGAATTATGCGATGGCGGTAGTGCAATTTTCTTTTCCACACATGTTTTGGAAGTGGCTGAAAAATTATGCAACAAAATTGCGATTATAAAAGACGGAAAGTTGATTGCAAGTGGCATAACGGAAGAAGTACGTGGTGATAAGAGTCTTGAAAGCGTATTTATGGAGGTGGCGGGAAATGAATAAGTGCTGGCTGTTACTAAAAATACAACTGCTTGGCTTTTTCAACATCAACCGTGTCCTTCATACAAATGATAAAAAAGAAAAGCGTCGAATGATTTCAATGGGTGTGTTAATGTTATTCGTTGTTATCATGATGATTGGTTACAGCGCGGGAATGGCGATTGCTTGTGCATATTTGGGCATGGCAGATGTTTTGCCTCCACTTATTCTGGTAGTGTGTGCTGCTTGTACGCTGGTTATAACTTTTCTTAAAAGTAACGGCGTTCTTTTTGGATTCAAGGACTATGATATGGTGATGTCACTTCCTGTAAAAAGTTCAACAGTTATCATAAGTCGGCTGCTATCTGTTTACTCCATGAACTTTTTAATATCTGGTGTAATCATGCTTCCGTCTATCATTGTATATGGAATAACATACAATGTATCACTATCTGTTTGGTGCATGATGGTTTTATCTTTGTTTTTGGCATCATTATTACCGATGATAATTTCTATGGTGGTGGGAGCGGTTATTACTGCCATATCAGTACGTTTTCGTTATAAAAATCTGGTGACCATCGTATTAAGTACAGCAGCAATTTTAACATTATTAGTTGGCTCATTTGCGATTCCTCAGGAGGAAGCAATGTTGACAGCGCTTGTCGCTTCAGCAGTACAGAGTGTGTACAACATTTATCCAGTAGCCAAATTGTACACCAGTGCTTTGGCAAATAATGATTGGGGTAGTTTCGCACAATTTGCAATCATTTCTGTTGGAGCAAGCGCGCTTTTTGTGATTCTGCTATCGGCATTTTATAACAAGATAAATTCCGCTTTGTTTTCGGTACAATCAAAGGGGAATTACCGTTTGGGAACGCTTAAAACCGCAACACCGTTTGTTGCATTATACAAAAAAGAATTACGCCGTTTAATATCCACGCCCATATATGTAATGAACACTTGTATTGGTGCAGTGTTATTGCTTGCACTTGCGGTCACATTTTTGTTTGTTGATATTGAGCAAATAGGTGCCGTAATGGAATTTCCAGATATAATGACGTGGATTAAACCAATGGCACCTTGGATTGTTACATTACTTGTTGCAATGTCATCCAGCACGCCATGCTCAATTTCGTTGGAAGGGAAAAGTAGATGGCTGATGTGCTCAGCTCCTGTTCCCGCAAAGGTGATTTTTAATTCTAAAATAGCGGTGAGTCTTACCTACCTTGTTCCTTCGATATTGGTAAGCTGCTTGCTAATGGCAGTCAGTTTTCAAACCAGTATAATGGAGACCTCTTTATTATTTTTAATACCTTTGTTGTTCTCGGTATTTATTTCAGTTGTCGGGTTGTCCTTTGACTTGAAGTTTCCGAAATATGACTGGACCAGTGAATACCAGGCGGTTAAGCAGTCTGCTGCCGTTCTTGCTACGATAGGAACAGGATTTGTTTCGGTATTTGTATTTTACATCCTGACAGCTTTATTACTTGATGTTTATGTATGGATTCAACTGTTTGTGGTGGTTTTGATTAGTGTCGCTACGGTAGTGATATACAAGAGATTGGTAGCAAAAACACTATATATGTAATTTTGTAAACTTAATGTTTAGTTCCCCCTAAACCAGTGGCGGTAATGGCTAGAATCAATTTTTTGTGATATAATAAGTGCTATGATGTATATTCAAAATAAAAAAGAGGAAAAATCATGGCAAAAAAAGGATTTGTAGCAGAATTTAAAGAGTTTATTAGTCGCGGAAATGTAATGGATTTAGCAGTCGGTGTTATTATTGGTGGTGCCTTCCAGTCAATTATATCTTCGATGGTATCTGACGTAATCATGCCAGTAGTTAGCTTGGTAACAGGCGGCATTGATTTTACTGAATGGTCTTTAAAAATGGGAAGTGGGGAGAATGCTCCAATACTTCATTATGGGAACTTGGTTACGGCAGTAATTAATTTCTTTTTAATGGCACTAGTAATTTTTTGTTTGGTAAAAGTGATGAACAATGTTTCTTCAAAATTGGTGAAGAAACCAGAAGAGGAAGCTGCTGCTCCTACTACAAAAAAATGTCCATACTGTTTGTCTGAAATTCCAGTCGAGGCAACGAAGTGTGCGCATTGTACTTCAGAGCTAGAAAAAAGTAATTAAGATAAGGACAAGAATATGAGATATCCTAAGTTTTTAAAAGATGAAGGAACCATTGGTTTTGTAGCTCCCTCTTTTGGCTGTGCTATAGAACCATATAAAGCTGCATTCCTAAACGCTCAAAAGAAGTGGAAGGAAATGGGATATAGGTTGGATTTGGGACCAAATGTATATGCACTAAATGGAATTGGAATTAGTAATACACCTGAAAGATGCGGGCAGGAGCTTACACAGTATTACCAGAGTGAAGAAAATGACTGTTTGATTTCCTGTGGAGGCGGTGAGCTTATGTGCGAAATTTTAGATTACGTTGATTTTGAAGGCATAAGTCAAAGTACGCCAAAATGGTTCATGGGTTATTCTGACAATACCAATATGACTTTTTTGCTGACAACCTTGTGCGATACAGCATCCATATATGGACCTTGCGCCGCCTCCTTTGGAATGGAGCCGTGGCATAAGTCCCTGAAGGATGCCATGGAGCTACTAGAAGGTAAAAAGCAAAGGGTAGAAAGCTATGGGATGTGGGAATTAGAATCCTTAAAAAATGAGGAGAATCCATTAGTACCATACAATACAACTCAGCAGCTTGAAATGAAAACATATATTGGTAGCGAGGAAAACAAAGAAGATATCGCCTTTTCAGGTCGTCTTTTAGGTGGTTGTGTGGATTGCTTAGTGAATCTTCTAGGAACAAGCTATGATAAAGTGGAAGAGTTTAATGAGAGATATAAGGAAGACGGCGTCGTGTGGTTTTTGGAATGCTGTGACTTAAACCCTATGTCTATTAGACGGGCTATGTGGCAAATGGAGCATGCGGGCTGGTTTAAAAAGGCGAGAGGATTTTTAATTGGCAGACCTCTATGCTACGGTCAGGAAATGATGGGATTAGATGCATACGAAGCAGTTTTAGGGGTAATTGGGAAATACAATGTTCCAATTGTTATGGATATAGATCTGGGACATTTGGCTCCAATGATGCCTTTGGTGACTGGAAGTGTTGGTAAAATAGAGGCTGGAAGCAACAAAATATCTATAGATATGGAAATGAAGTAAAAAGGGGCTGGGAGCTGATACAGTTAAATGTATCCCCCAGCCTTTAGTATAAATAAAAAGAAGGTTAAGGTAACCGAGCTAAAGAAGGTGGTTGCAACCACAACACTGGAAGTAAGAGTACCTTTATGCCCCATATTTTTTGCCATGATATAGCAGCTTGCAGTAGTAGGAGAGGCTAGCATAACAAGGATTGCCACAAGCATTTCGTTTCTAAAGCCTAAAAGGATGGCTAGTGGTACAACTATAGCAGGCTGGATTACTAATTTTATAAGTGAAGAAAAAATAGTAGGCTTAATTTGCTTTAAGGCTTCCCTTCCTTCAAACCCAGCACCCAAGCCAATTAAAGCTAAAGGGGTGGCAAGAACAGCTACATTTTGAACCGTTTTTATAAGGATAGTCGGGAAGGTAATTGGTAGAAGGGAAGCTGCCATACCTAGTAAAATACCTATAATTATTGGGTTAGTAATGATGTCAAGAAGTGACCTTTTAACGGTGGCTTTCGTAAGCTTCTTTTGATTTGGACCAGTGAAGGAAAGCACTAAAACAGCTACAATATTGTATAAAGGAACGGAGCCAATAATCATAAGGGGTGTCATACCAGAGTTTCCGTATATATTTTGTATAAAGGCAATGCCAAGAACTGCGGCACTACTTCGATAGGAGGCCTGTATAAACTCTCCAAGGGAATCCTTGTCCTTGTAAAAAATGGAAGAAAAAATCCAAATAATAATGATACATAGCAATGTAGAAACGAAACAAAAGAGCACATAATGAGTGTCCCAGACAGCAAAAAAATCAGAGCTTGCTATGTCATGAAAAAGTAAAACAGGCAAAGTAACCTTGAAATTAAAGGAATTGAGAGCTTTTGTAAACGGCTCATCAATGACTTTTCTTTGTCTAAGAATATATCCTAAAACCATAATCAAAAAAACGGGTATAGTAGCGTTCAAGCTAAAAAATAAATGCTCCATAAGGGCGCTTCCTTTCTGACTAAGTCACTTGCAAATGAACAATTTTAAAGTATAGAACTAGAAAGAGGCTTTGTCAAATCAAGGTACTTTGATTTTAAAAATATTCTAGTGGCAAAACATTCGTCAAGTATGATAAAATGAAAACATGGAAAAAATAATGTTAATTATGGTTATAATATTACTTATTATAGTGATAGGCATTGCCATCATATATTTTGTTCAAAGGCTGGGCACCAGAAAACCAAGCAAGCTTGATGAAATGGAGGGTCATGACTTTGAGTATTTCTGTGCGGATCTTCTATCAAAAAGAGGATTTGTTGGCGTAGAGGTTACAAAAGCAAGCGGAGATTATGGCATTGATATTTTGGCAGAAAAGGATGGAGTGACCTATGCAGTGCAGTGCAAACGCTACTCTGCACCCGTAGGCGTGAAGGCAGTACAAGAAGCCTATGCGGGTAAGGACTATTACGATTGCATGGTAGGGGCAGTTTTGACAAATCAATATTTTACGGCACCTGCTGTAGAGGCAGCAAAGAAGCTTAAAATATTGCTTTGGGATAGAGGATATTTAGAACGAATGATGGAGGAAGAGGCGTGAGCATTAAGGCAGCATTAAATGAAGTTCTTGTAAGATTGTTTCGAAATATTAACGCAATTGAAGAGCAAACGATTAAAGCAAGTAGCCAAAAGGAAATGACTGTTAATGACATGCATGTCATAGAAGCTATTGGCATTGGTATGCCTAAAAATATGACCACAGTTGCAAAATCTCTTATGGTCACTACTGGAACGCTCACAATTTCTGTAAATGCCCTGGTTAAAAAAGGACTGGTGGAGCGAACCAGAAGTGAAGAGGATAGAAGGGTAGTTTTGGTCTCCTTAACTGAGGAGGGCCGTAGTGCATATCTGGAGCATCAGGTATTCCATGAAAAAATGGTTACCTCAATTATGGATGGTCTAACGCAGGAAGAGCAAATTGTATTAGAAAGAGCCTTAAGTAACTTACACCAGTTTTTTAAGGAAGAGCAGAAGAAGCTGTAGAAGCTAAAGCCTCTTGTAAGGTTTTAAAATCAGCAGGACCATTTTCTAGTACAAATTGATGAAAACGAAGATCTGAGTAGTCATTACCCCAAAGAGATATTGCCTTTTCTTTTAAACGTAAAATTTCTAAATAGCCTAGATAGTATTTAAGATAATTGGCAGGCTCTTCAGCAATATAATCGTATACGGCTCTGGCAGTTTCGGGAGTGGTAATACCAAAGGCTTCTAGAACGTGTGAGATCTCTTCAAAGGAAGCATTGTCATAGTGGATAGAAATATCTAAAAGAGAGTATAGGCATAACTGCATATTGCGGTTATGCTTTTCTATTTCATAGGAAAAAGCTGCGTCAGGTAGCCCCTTTTCGATGGCAAGCGACTTGGCATAGTCGAAGGAGAGAAATTCTACATAGAGGGCCCAGCCTTCCATATACCCTCCATACCAAAGAACCTCCCTTACAGGGTGAATACTATCCTCTTGCATAAAGAGTTGATGATAAACAGACTGATAAAGATGGCCTGGATATCCCTCGTGAGCGAGGGTGGTATATAATACTAAGCCAGAAGGCGAATCTTTTTGGTTTACATAAATGATATTGTGATTAGGATCATCTAGTGGAGGTGTTAAATAGTAAGCGGGCGCACTGTACTTCTCTAGACTTTGACTGACGGATTTTAAGAGGTAGTTTGGAGAGGCTTCTGAGGGAAGAGAAGGAAAATCACTCTTCATACGGTCTTTTAAATCTAAAATCATATCCTCAGCATTTAAGTAGGGAAGAGAAGCATCATTTATATATAGGTTCCACATCTCCACGGCATTTGGTTTGGCATTTAAGAGTGAGTGTAAAGCCTCATATTCTCTTTCAAAGCTAGGATAAAGAAGATTTTTAATTTCATCGATGGAAAGATCAGAGCCAGTAGTTGTTTGCACTAAATAAGAATAATAACTTTTTCCATCAGGTAAGGTGGCTAAGCCATGGGGAGTAGAGGTGCCATCACCGGTTAAGAGAAATAGCTCATCGGCTAGACTTTCATAAGCAGGCTGCATAATGGTGGTCAATAAGCGATTATTTTCCACTTTAAATTTTTCAGCCTCTTCTTCGGAAAGTATCTGAGACTTTACAAGAGCATCAATGCGTTCACTAAAGGTAGTTTGCAAAAAATGGTTACCCGAGGCTAATTCAGATTTTGAAAGTATGCGGTCGCATTGCTCGATTACTTTTTTTAGGCTACTATCAGCTTGGAGTAAGCCGGCATCCCTCTTTTCTTTTTCAAAGGTAACAAGGGATGCAAAGTAATCATCAGTTTGGTCTAAAATAGACAAGTAATCTTCCACATCAGTTTGGGAACGAAAGGCGTATTCGGCAAGAAGGATGGGGAGTTGCGACTGCATTCCAGCGGCAGGAGAAAGCGGCTCATCGTAATAAATGTAGTTGTGACCTTGTGATGCATTTTTCAAATAACGGGTAAGTAGAGTATAAGTATAACTATCTGTAGCATTTAGGGAATCCTGAGCTATTGAGGATAGGGTGGATATGTATTTTTGAAGGGTAGCGGCAGAAGAGAGCCTTTCATTTTGTGAGTAGCAAGGAAGAGTAGGATTATAGCTTGAAATACCGAAGTTTTCGGGATATGCTAAGGTAAAGTGCATATTTAGTGTATTGGAAAGCATTTCTTCTTGAAAAATGAGATTTTCTACTTCTTCAAAGTTAGTTTTAGGGGAATCATAAAGGAAAAAATAAGAAACTAATAAAGAAAAAAGTAACAAAGCACCTAAAAGGATAATACCTTTTCTTTTTAATGATAAATGTGACATGACAAAGTCTCTTTTGGATTTTTACATATATATGAAAGAACTGCCGAAAAAATAATAGAAATACGCTGGAATGTGTAAAAAACATAATTGAAGTGTAAAAGGAATTGTGCTATATTTGGTTTAAAATTAAGTATATTATTTCAATCAAAAGCAAAACAAATAGAGAAAGAATATAATATTGGAGGATTATTATGGTGAAGGAATGTATTTTAAGTGGAAAAACAGCTCTAGGTATTGAATTTGGTTCTACAAGAATTAAGGCAGTGTTAGTTGGTGAGGATAATACACCAATAGCATCAGGAAGCCATACTTGGGAAAATAAATATGAGAATGGTGTTTGGACCTATAGCCTTGATGATATATGGAGTGGACTACAGGATTGCTATAAGGATTTAGTAGAAGACGTTAAGAAGCAATATGGTGTTGCTCTGGAAAATATTGGAAGCATTGGTTTTAGTGGAATGATGCACGGCTATATGGCTTTTGACAGCAAGGGTGAGCTATTAGTTCCTTTCCGTACTTGGAGAAACAGTATTACAGGTGAGGCAGCAGATAAGCTAACAGACCTCTTCCAATTTAACATTCCTCAAAGATGGAGTATTGCACATTTATATCAGGCTATTTTAAATCAAGAAGCACATGTAAAGGATATTGCTTTCTTTACAACTCTAGCAGGATATATTCACTGGAAACTAACGGGTGAAAAGGTGCTTGGTGTTGGTGAAGCATCAGGAGTTTTCCCAATCGATTCAACAATAAATGACTATGACAAAGAAATGGTTACAAAGTTTAATAATGAAATTCAGGCAAAGGGTGTTAGCTTTAAGCTTGAGGACGTTATTCCTAAGGTGCTAGTCGCTGGTGAAAGTGCTGGAGCATTAACTGAAGAAGGCGCCAAACTACTAGATGTGACAGGCAGTCTAAAGGCTGGAATTCCTATGTGTCCTCCAGAGGGTGATGCAGGAACAGGCATGGTAGCAACAAATAGTGTTGCAAAGAGAACAGGAAATGTATCTGCAGGAACTAGCGTTTTTGCAATGATTGTTTTAGAAAAAGCACTTTCTAAGGTTTACCCTGAAATAGATATGGTAACTACCCCAGATGGTAGCCCTGTAGCGATGGTTCATGCAAATAACTGTACCTCAGACTTAAATGCATGGGTTTCTCTTTTTGGAGAATTTGCAGAAGCCTTTGGTGTAGAAGCGGATTCTAACAAACTATATGGCACCTTATATCGTAAAGCCTTAGAAGGCGATGCGGACTGTGGTGGTCTGTTATCTTATGGCTATTTTTCGGGAGAAAATATCACAGGCTTAGAAGAAGGAAGACCATTATTTGTTAGAGAAACAAATAGTAAGTTTACGTTAGCAAACTTTATGAGAGTTCACCTGTTTAGTGCACTAGGAGCATTAAAAATTGGTATGGACATTTTACTGAAATCAGAAGATGTTAAGTTAGATCAGATTTTTGGTCATGGTGGTTTATTTAAAACAAAGGGTGTAGGACAAAAGGTTATGGCAGCAGCTATGAATGTACCTGTAACTGTTATGGAGACAGCAGGAGAAGGTGGCGCTTGGGGTATTGCTCTTTTAGCTTCCTATATGGCAAATAAGGCAGAAAATGAAAGCCTAGCACAGTACCTAGGAAAGAGCGTTTTTAAGGGTGAAAGTGGCGAAACTATGGCTCCAGAAGCTGCGGATGTAAAAGGTTTTGAAGAATTTACACAAAGATACATAGATGGACTTCCTGTTGAAAAAGCAGCGGTAGCTTCCTTAAAATAGAAAAACGTAGAGAGGGAGAAAAAATATGCTAGAAGAATTAAAAAAACAAGTTTATGAAGCAAATATGGATTTACCCAAATATGGTTTAGTTACCTTTACTTGGGGAAACGTAAGTGGAATAGATAGAGAAAAGGGATTATTTGTCATAAAACCAAGCGGTGTTGATTATGAGAAGCTAACTCCAGAAGACATGGTAGTTATGGACTTAGAAGGAAACAAGATAGAGGGAAAATATAATCCATCTTCCGATACAGCAACTCACCTAGAGCTATACAAGGCATTTCCAAAGATTGGCGGAGTAGTGCATACCCATTCTTCCTATGCAACAAGCTGGGCACAAGCAGGAAGATCCATTCCTTGCTATGGAACCACGCATGCAGATTACATCTATGGAGAGGTACCATGCCTCAGATGTCTTACAGAAGAAGAAATAGAAGATGCCTATGAAGAAAACACAGGTCATCTAATTGTGAATGAGTTTGCAAGATTAAATAAAGATCCTATGGCAGTGCCAGCGGTATTATGCAAAAACCATGGACCGTTTTCCTGGGGTAAAACACCTACAGAGGCAGTTCATAATGCGGTTGTATTAGAAGAGGTGGCAAAAATGGCATATCGTGCTGAAAGCATTTGCCCTACAGTGCAGCCGGCACCTCAGGAGTTACAGGATAAACATTACTATAGAAAACACGGTGCAAATGCCTACTATGGCCAAAGTGAGCAATAAGAGCGAAAAACTTATCAGTTTTTGCTATTCTATGGACGAGAAAGAGCTTTTGTGCTAGAGTATATGGTGCCTAAAAGGTGTCCTATGTTAAGGAAAAGAGTTAATGGAGGAAAAATAATGAACAATTTAGAACTGCAAAAACATGCGAATGAAGTTCGTAAAGGGATTGTGACAGCTGTTTACAGTGCCAAAGCAGGTCATCCAGGCGGATCACTTTCCGCTGCAGATATGTTTACATTCTTATATTTTGAAGAAATGAACATTGATCCTGAAAATCCAAATATGGAAAACCGTGACAGGTTTGTATTATCAAAAGGTCATACAGCACCTGGACTTTATTCGACACTTGCGAATAGAGGATTTTTCCCAGTAGAAGATTTAAAAACACTACGTAAATTAGGTTCCTACCTACAGGGACATCCATGCATTCATATCCCAGGCGTTGATATGTCATCAGGTTCTTTAGGACAGGGTGTATCTGCAGCAGTGGGAATGGCATTAGCGGCAAGAATGGAAAATAAAGATTTTCGTGTTTATACAGTACTTGGCGATGGCGAAATTGAAGAAGGCCAGGTATGGGAAGCAGCAATGTTTGCAGGACATAGAAAATTAGATAACCTATGTGTAATTATAGATAATAATGGTTTGCAGATTGACGGACCAATTGACAAGGTTTGCTCTCCTTATCCTATTGATAAAAAGTTTGAAGCTTTCAACTTCCATGTAATTAATGTAAATGCTCATGATTTTGATGAAATTCGTGCAGCATTTAAAGAAGCAAAGGAAACCAAAGGAATGCCTACTGCTATCGTAATGCATAGCTTAAAAGGAAAAGGCGTTTCTTTCATGGAGAACGATTGCGAATGGCATGGTAAAGCACCTAACGATGATGAATATGCAGTTGCTATGGCAGATTTAGACAAAATCGCTCAGCAGTTAGAGAAAGCAGGTGACAAATAATGGCAGATACAGTTAAAAAAATTGCAACTAGAGATAGCTATGGTAATGCGCTAACTGAGCTTGCAACAGAATATCCCAACCTAGTAGTTTTAGATGCTGATTTGGCAGCTGCTACAAAAACAGGTATCTTTAAAAAAGCTTATCCAGACAGACATATAGATTGTGGTATTGCAGAATGTAACATGGTTGGTATTGCAGCAGGTATGGCAACAATTGGTATGATTCCTTTTGTTAGCTCCTTTGCAATGTTTGCAGCAGGACGTGCTTTTGAGCAGGTTCGTAACTCTGTAGGCTATCCAAGATTAAATGTTAAAATCGGCGCTACTCATGCAGGTATTACTGTAGGTGAAGATGGTGCAACACACCAGTGTAACGAAGATTTAGCACTTATGAGAACCATTCCAGGTATGGTAGTAATGTGCCCTTCTGATGATGTAGAGGCTCGTGCAGCAGTTCGCGCATCATTAGAATATGATGGACCTGTTTATATTCGTTTTGGACGTGCAGCAGTGCCTGTAATTAATGACAATCCAGAATATAAATTTGAAATTGGAAAAGGAACCGTTGTACGTGAAGGTACTGACGTAACGATTGTTGCTACTGGTATCTGTGTAGATAGCGCAATTGGTGCAGCGGAAAAATTAGCAGCAGATGGCATTAGTGCTGAAGTTGTTAATATCTGTACAATTAAGCCTTTAGATGAAGAATTAATTCTTGCAAGTGCTAAAAAGACTGGAAAAGTAGTTACTGTAGAAGAACACTCTGTAATCGGTGGACTTGGAAGTGCAGTATGTGATTGCTTATCTGAGAAAATGCCTACTCCAGTTAAGAAAATTGGTATGCAGGACGTATTTGGTGAATCAGGCTCAGCAGCAGCCTTGATTGAAAAATATGGTTTAGATGCAGAAGGTGTATACCGTTCTGTAAAAGCATTCGTTTAATCTTAAGAAAAAACTAAAGTTTCCCCGTTTTTTTCATGCTATGATACAACTATGATGAAATTATGATATAACTTGGATATCAGTTAGTCTTAATTTGAATGTATCATTACATGAGGAACGGGGATTTTTTTATGCAAAAGAGAAATACATCAAATAGTACAGACATAAAGCTGGATTTAGCGGATTTTAATAGACCTTCCACACAAAGGAGGCCTCAAAATCAAGTTCGAACGAGCCCCACAAGGCCAAGACAGCCACAGCCCAGGCAACTACAGCCAAGACAGCCACAGCCAAGGCAACCACAAGGCTATAAGTCACCAATTTATGAGATGCCTAGGCGCGTGCAACCTAAACCTACAAACCAGAGGCCAATTAATCGAAAAAGAAAGAAAAGAAAAAGCTATTCAAGGCAAATACTTACTATTCTTTTGTGCGTAATGCTTGCCTTACTCTTTTTGCACGGACTTATCTCAAAGAAAAAAGCAGCCCAGGAGACAATAGCACCCGTGGGGAGTAATAATGTTGAGCAAGGCGTAGCAGGAAGAACAGGCGACTATCCAACCTGGAAGACGGATTATTTAACAGTGAATGATTATTCCCGCCCAGGTACTCCGCTAAATGAGGTAAAGAGCATTTTTGTACACTACACAGCAAATCCTGGAACAAGTGGAAAACAGAATCGTAGCTATTTTGAAAATCTAAAGGACAACCACGAGACGTCAGCTAGTGCACATTTTATTATTGGATATGAGGGTGAAATCATTAATTGTATTCCTCTTAATGAAATGGCATATGCCGTGCAGACAAGAAATGAGGATTCCATTTCCATTGAGTGCTGCTACTTAGAGAAGGATGGTTCTTTTACTGAACCAACCTATGAGTCCTTAATTAAGCTTTTAAGGTGGCTAATAGACACCTATAATTTAACGGAAGAGGATATTTTACGTCATTATGATTGCGGCGGAAAGAAATGCCCTTTATATTATGCCGACAACGCGGATGAATGGGAGAAGCTAAAGCAAGATGTAAAGGCAGCAGCGAAAAGCACTTGACAATGAAGGTCTACGGTTATAGACTATATGTAACAGGTCTATACATATAGACCGAAGGAGGGTGCCGTGGAGAAAACAATAGATTTAAGTGAGAGCGAATTTCGCCTAATGGACATTATTTGGGAAAAAGAGCCCGTTAATTCAACAGAACTAACAAAGCTTTGCTTGGAGAAATTAGGATGGAAGAAATCCACCTCCTATACGATGCTAAAAAAGCTAATAGATAAGCAGGCAGCTATTAATGAGAATGCAATAGTCAAAGCATGCGTTAAAAAAGAACAGGTAATCCGGTATGAGAGCGAAGCACTTTTAAATAAGTCCTTCGGCGGTTCTCTGCCGGATTTTTTTGCTGCATTTTTGCAGGATAGAAAATTGACCGTGGATGAGGCAGATAGAATAGCCAATATGATAAAGGAGGCTACAAAATGATGGTATATAAATATTTACCCAGTGCTTTGATGTTTTGCCAAACGGCTTCTTTGGTAATATTAGTAGTTTTACTGCTTAGACTACTTTTTCGTAAGGCGCCAAAAAAATACATGTGCATTTTATGGATGGTAGTATTGTTTCGCCTCTTGTGCCCTATTACCATAGAGGGCCCAATACCAGCTAGCTGGTGGGCTAAAAATGCGGAAGTCATTGTATTACCAGAGACAGAACCCATTGCAGCAGATAAAAATCAAAAGGTAGGGCCGTTGGAAGAGCCAGCTCTTGCAGGAGGCTTAAGTATTACGGATTTCAATATAGAAGAAAATGATGAAACTACTTATATAAGGTTGGATGTTCCAGATGAAAAATTGCCGACAACTTATCTTTTGGGGTTTTCACTAGCTGATAGTATAATGCTAGGTGCTAGTGCGTTATGGGCAATAGGAACGTTAATTTTTCTAACCATTGGGGTGTGCCAATATATAGGTATAAGAAAGAAGCTAAAAAGAGCAACCATTTGTGATGAGGGATTAAGGGAAAGCTCTGAAATCAACTCTCCTATGGTTTTTGGGATATTTTTACCAGACATATATTTGCCGACCCAGTTTCGTGCTGGGATAAGCGAAAAGGAATATGAGTTTATTTTGCTCCATGAAAAAGCACATGTTCGAAGAAGGGATAATCTGTTAAAGATTCTTTCGTTTTTAGCGCTATCTATTCATTGGTGGAATCCCTTCGTTTGGATTAGTATGATATTTTTCCAAAAGGATATAGAGATGGCATGCGATGAATATGTTATGTCTCAAATGGAAGAGGATGTAAGAAAGGAATATGCCCAGACGCTCTTACACTTTTCTATGAATAAGAGTGGCTTGTTCTTTCCTACAGCATTTGGGGAGAGTAACACAGAAAGTCGTATAAAAAATATTTTAAAATATAAAAAGAAGCCTATCTATATAACGGTAGGAATACTTGTGATTATCTGCCTTGCAGCTATTTGCCTAGCTACGAATCCAAGACAGGAGTCTCCTAAAAATGACGACTTGGTGGAGGTGCAGGAAGAAACAAAGGAATTTGACCAAGATGTAATAGTCTATGATTCCCTAGAGCAAATGAATGAGGAGTACTTTACACGTTGGCAGGAGCGCCTAGTAAGTGAAGGAAAAATAAATAGCGCCAGTGATTTGAAAAGCATGAAAAGGGATGCGGCGGCTGGGTATTCATATATTTCCAGTATTAATTTTGAACCAGTAGATTATGAGGTGGATTTTACCTATTATACTGTGGATGAAAATTATTTCGTGACCTTCTATAAAACCTTTGCAAGCCTACGAGTACGTGACATGGTGATTTATGTGTCTAAGGAGGTAGAAGAGGCCTATGAGAGCGTGACCAGCGCAGAGCAAGCAGAACGAATGGGAATCATTTACTATATCAGTATTGAGGCCACAGGAGAAGACTGGGGAATAGGACAAAAATTACAGGAAAAGGGGCTGTTAAGTAGTTCCTTCCTGTTTAAGGGCCTAGAGGAACCAGAAACAGCGTTGCCACTGCTTCTTCACTTGGATGGTGGAAAAAGCGAAAAGGTAGGGGTGCAAGATGGTGAGGTTTATGTTAGATATACCTTTGCAGATGGCACGCATATAAATTATTCTATGCGACAAAGTGTGCCAATTGCGGGGGATGGCAGAATGGGATTTTATTGGTTTCCAGATGGAGTGCCAAGTGACGACATAATCGATAGTCTTAATTGGGTGAAAAAATACATTTCTGAGGTTAAAGCAGAGGAATTAATCTCTGTAACCAGGGAGCCAGACTATACCAACGAGGATTGGTTATATCTAGATAATAAGTTTGTTTTACTGCATAAAATGGAAGGACAGGACGTAGCACTGTACGGTTTATACGGTTGTGACGGCATGGTGCTTAGAGAAGGGGACAAGGTCTATCCCATTTTGATGTCATGGTGGACTCGTACTTTACCTGAAATCTTTCAAGCGGACTATGATCAGGATGGAGATTTGGAATATTCCTTCCGCATGCTGGTTGGGGCTGGAACGGGTGTTGCCATAGAGCAGGTTTATATGCTAGAGGTGGAAAATGAAAGCCTCGTTATAAAGGAATTTACGGATGAAGACATGTCTAAGCAGTTAGATAGAGTTACTGGTATTTATGATAAAGAAACACGCCAAATTGAAATCTTTGTAGATGGAGCAAATACTGGAAAAAAACTTCACCTTCCTGAGGATACTTCAAGGGATATCTATACCTTTAAGAGGATTTGGATAGGAGATTTTATGAGTTATACAGAAGAAGGGGGAACATGGATGCTGGAGGCACGCATCGGAATAGTGGTAGATGAGCAGGTGAGCGTTATTTATGATGACGATATGATAATGAAGGCACCAGTAGTATATCATAAAGATGGCGCCTTTGCCTTGGGGGAAATTTCTGTAGATGTATTGACTTACGAGCTGCCTTAATAGTATCTTAGACGTAAGAAAGCTAGATAGGAAGGTAGAAAAATTATGAATACATTTAAAGAGTTGAAATGGCAATCTTTATTAAGCTCAATGGCGTATGTGATTATGGGTGCTATTTTGCTGGTCTTTCCAGAAGCAACTGCGAGAACACTTTGCTATATTGTTGGTATTACAGGTATTGTAATTGGTGTGTTTAGTGTGCTAGTATACCTTTTTAGAGACGCAGAGAAGAATTATTATCGAAATGACTTTGTTACGGGTATGACGATTATACTTTTAGGAGCCTTTGTGCTATACAAAGCAGATTTAATTATTACCCTAATTCCTTCTATCCTTGGAATATTAGTAGTATTCAGTGGCATTAGAAAATTGCAACATACCATCGATATAAGACGTATGGGTCAGGGAAATGGATTAATATTTTTCATACTAGCAATTGTGAATATCATTTTTGGTGCAATATTACTTATGGCGCCAATAGAAGCAGTAAAGATACTATTTATGATGATAGGTGCAGGCCTTCTATTTAGTGGTATTTCAGATTTTATAGCTAGTCTTTATATGGGCAAGCTTGTGAAAGGCTATGTGAAGGAGATGGAAGCACTAGAACAAGCGGTAAAAGAAATTAAAGAGGAAAGAGAATAACAATGAATATTTTATCACCATCGATATTAGCAGCGGACTTTACAAAGCTGGGAGAACAAATTAAGGCAGTAGATATGGCAGGAGCGCAGTACATACACATTGATGTTATGGACGGCTTATTTGTGCCATCGATTTCTTACGGAATGCCAGTTATCAAATCCATCAGAAGCGCTACTAAGAGAGTTTTTGATGTACATCTTATGATTGAAAAACCAGAAAGATATATTGATGAGTTTGCTGATTGTGGTGCAGATATTATCACCTTTCACGTAGAGGCTACAGACAAAATAGAAGAAACCTTAGATTATATTCATGCAAAAGGACTAAAGGCAGGACTTTCCGTAAAACCGGGAACTTCAGTTGAGGAAATTGTACCATATCTTGATAAATTAGAAATGATACTGATTATGACGGTGGAACCTGGCTTTGGTGGACAATCCTATATTGATTACTGTACCGATAAGGTGCGTCAGATGCATAAAATTGTAAAGGAAAGTGGACGTGATATAGATATACAAGTAGACGGTGGCATACATAAAGGAAACGTTAGCACTGTCCTTGAGGCAGGTGCTAACGTTATTGTGGCTGGTTCGGCAGTATTTAAAGATGATATTGAGTTTAACGTAAAAGAATTTTTGAATCTAATGAAAAAATAATATATTAAGCGTCATATTTTTTTATGATACCAATACCTAGAGGATACGGACCTGTATGAACTGAGATGGTGGCACCAATTTGATAAAGTGGCAAATCATCGGCAGATAATGGGTAAGTATCCTTTAATTTCTCTACTACCTGGTCGCGGAATGCTTTTGCTTCTTCATAGTCGTATCCAAAGCCAATAGCAAGGGAATAATCAGAAGGGGTAGCATTAAATTCTTTAAAATAATCCGTTAATAGCTGGATAACCTTTTCCATAGATTTGCTACGGCTTCGACAAATGCCAGAAGGGAAAATTTCACCCTCTTTTAATGTAATAAGGGGCTTGATTCCAAGAACAGAGCCTGCAAGTCCAGATAATTTACCAATGCGTCCACCATGCTGTAGATATTCCATGTTTCCTACGGTAAAGAAGATTCGGCCGGTGGACTTGATACGTTCAATATTACGAATGGTATCTTCATATGAAAGGCCCGCATCACGCATTTTTACTGCTTCTAAAACAAGTAGACCTTGTAAAACAGTATTAACAGTAGCATCGATAACCGTAATTTGAGCTTCCGGTGAAGACTCTAGAATTAAATCCCTTGCACCCAGCGCAGACTGCATGGAGCCGCTAAACTTTGTTGTAATACAAATACAAATAATGGCATCGCCAGCTTCAACAATAGGCGCAAAGGCATCTATATAGTCCTGCACAGAAGGCATAGAGGATTTAGGAAATGTCTTTGGATGATTAACCATTTCCTTATAGAAGTCACGGATGCCGATTTCAACGAGTTCTTTTTGATAAGTAGTGCTATCAAAGGATACATAAAATGGTACTACAGTTAAATTTTTTTGGGATGTAAGTTCCACTGGTAAATCGCAGGAACCATCAGTAACAATTTGATAATTCATGATTTTAACCTCTCAATGTTTTATTGAGATATATTTTAATACAAAAAAGTAATGATGTCTATATGTAAAGAAAAAATAAATCAACAAGTAGTAATGAAAACTATGTTGAAAAAGGAGAGAAAATGGAAATTGGAATTTTACACATGATTCAGGGGATGCATACGGATTGGCTAAGCCCAATTATGATAGGGGTATCTGCACTAGGAAATAGTGGTATTATTTGGATTGTAATTGCGCTAATACTACTTTGCTTTACAAAAACACGTAGATGTGGCGGAATTATGCTGGGAGCTATGGCCTTGTCCTTTGTACTTGGAAATATTCTTTTGAAAAATATAATTGGCAGAGGTAGACCATTTACAGTGGATACCTCGGTAAAGCTATTAATAAAGGAGCCAAGCGAGTTTTCTTTTCCTTCCGGACATACCCTAAATAGTTTTACAGCTGCGACAGTTATTTTCTTGCACTATCGTAAGGCGGGAATTGCCGCCCTAGCTTTTGCCGGATTAATTGCTTTTTCTAGAATGTATTTGTTTGTGCATTATCCTACGGATATCCTTGGAGGTATCATTTTAGGTGTGGCAGATGCTATATTTGTTTATGGTATTGCTAAGAAGCTTTCAAAAAGTGAACAAAATAACACATAAGAAGTGCAAAATAGTCGGTTGTGCTTCTACGAAAAATCACTAAAATAATAGAGAGTAAAACAATGGGATAAGGCTAGTTAATCTAAAAAAGGTAAACGAGTAGAATGGAAATGAGGAAAAATGAGCTTAAATCTATTATTTAATGACAACTGGGAATTTATAAAAACACCTGTGGAGACTGAAATTGCAGATGTGAAAAAATACGAAGAAGAGTTTAAAAGAGTTGATGTGCCACATGACTGGCTCATCTATGATACCTGCAATTTATATGAAAGTAGCACCGGTTGGTATCGAAAGAAAGTGAATGTTGCTAGTCTTAATGGGGAAAGAAAGCTTCTTCGTTTTGACGGTGTCTATATGAATAGTTCGGTATATGTAAATGGAGCAAAGGCAGGGGATTGGAAGTATGGCTATTCTGCTTTTGAATATGATATAACAGAGCTTTTGCAAGTAGGAGAAAATGAAATTTTGGTGCAGGTACGCCACCAAAGCCCTAATTCCAGATGGTACTCAGGGGCAGGCATTTTTCGAAATGTGTGGTTAAAAACAGTACCTGAAAACTATCTTACTTCTGATGGAATATATATAGTTTCTAAAAAAGAGGCAGATAATACTTGGACGGTAAGTGCCCAGGCAGAACTTACATGGAATAAAAAAGCTGAAAATGAGACGTTTGAGGTTTCCTATGCTGTACTTTTAGGAAAAAGTGTTGTAGCTGAAGGAAAAGAAATCATTTCCTACGGACAGGCTAAGTCTAGTAAGGCTCTTGTGATAGATAATCCACTTTTGTGGTCACTTGAAGAAAGAAATCTCTATCAATTACAGGTGAAGTTTGGTGAGGATGTCCAAATGGTAGACTTTGGACTTCGAACCACGCAGTTTATCCCAGAAGAAGGCTTTTTCTTAAATGGAAAGAAAACTAAGCTTTATGGTGTTTGTGAGCATCATGACCTTGGAAGCTTAGGGTCAGCCTATCACCAAGCAGCTATGAGAAGAAAGCTAAATAATCTGAAAAAAATGGGTGTCAATGCCATAAGAACCTCTCATAACATGCCAGCTAAGGAATTTATGAACCTTTGTGACGAAATGGGATTTTTAGTAGTTTCAGAAGCCTTTGACATGTGGGAAAAGCCTAAAACAGAGTTTGACTATGCTCGCTTTTTTAAAGAATGGGCAAAGACGGACGTAGCAAGTTGGGTACGCCGAGATAGAAATCATCCAAGTATTATTATGTGGAGCATAGGAAATGAAATTTACGATACCCATGCGGACGAGCATGGACAGGAAATTTCTCGTATGCTAATGGAAGCGGTACTTGAGCATGATCCAGAAAGAAATGGAGTTGTAACAATTGGTTCTAACTATATGCCATGGGAAAATGCGCAAAAATGCGCTGACATTGTTAAGATGGCAGGTTATAACTATGCGGAAAGATTATATGATAAGCATCATGAAGCACATCCTGACTGGGTGATTTATGGAAGCGAAACCTCTTCTGTAGTGCAAAGTAGAGGCGTTTATCATTTCCCATTTGAACAACCAATTTTAACCGATGATGATGAGCAATGCTCATCCCTAGGAAATAGCACTACAAGCTGGGGAGCAAAGTCGCCAGAATTTTGCATCTATGCAGATAGGGATGCTGAGTATTCTATGGGGCAGTTTTTATGGACGGGCCATGACTATATTGGGGAACCAACTCCTTATCAAACAAAAAATTCTTACTTTGGGCAAATAGATACGGCCGGATTTCCCAAGGACAGCTTTTATATTTATCAGGCGGAGTGGACAGACTATAAAAAAGCTCCTATGGTACAACTCTTCCCATATTGGGATTTTAATGAAGGCCAGATAATTGATGTTAGAGCTTGTACAAATGCACCAATGGTAGAAGTGTTTGTAAATGAAAAATCTTTAGGAATTACTGAAATTGACCATGCCCATGGAAAAGAGCTTTTAGCACATTACAAAGTTCCTTATGAAAAAGGTTCTATACGTGCGGTGGCATATGATGAAAATAAAAATATAATTGCCCAGGATGTGCATACCTCTTTTGGCGATTCGGCAAGAATAACACTAAAAGCTGATAGGCAATGGCTAAAGGCTGACGGTGAGGATTTAGTTTTTGTAGAGATAGCCATGGAAGACAAGGATGGTAATCTTGTGGAGAATGCTTCGGACTATGTAGGGGTAAAGGTTACTGGGGCAGGTCGTCTTTTGGGTCTAGATAATGGAGATAGCACAGACTACGATCAATATAAGGGCGTTAAAAGAAAATTATTTAATGGCAAGCTGCTAGCGATTATTGGGGCAAAAACCACGCCAGGGCCAATTGGAATTACCGTTACAGACATAGGTATCATGGAGGACATAGAACCAGAAACCTTAACCCTACAGGCAATTGCTGCTCAGGTAAGGCCGGGTATTAGTGCTCATGAAGAAAATAAAGAAATGCCACTAGTTACAGGTAAAGGTGTAGAAATTCCAGTAAGAAAAATTGAAATGGCAAGCGTAAGCCAGACATTTACGGAAGAAAGAAAAGAGATTTGTGTGAAGGCATATCTGTATCCACAGGATGCTACGGATCAAGAGGTAGCCTGGAGTGTAGTAAATGATGCGGGTATACCTTCTAATTTGGCAACCATAGAAACAATCGTGGCGACTAAGGACGGGGATGAATCACATAAGCCTTGTAGCATTGCAAAAATAACCGCCATTGGAGATGGTGATTTCCGTGTACGTTGTACCTCTAAAAACGGCACAGACAAGGTGAAACTCATATCTCAGCTAGAATTTAAGGCGAAGGGGCTTGGAGAAGCATTTTTAGACCCATATGATTTTGTTATTGGTGGATTATATAATGCATCAGCTGGTGATGTGGGTGGTTATAGCCAAAGAGGTGTAGGAACGGCAGAAGAAGGAGACACTGTTATTGGTTACAAAGGAGTAGACTTTGGCGACTATGGCTCTGATGAAATTACCATACCTATTTTTGCAATGTCAGATCAAAAATTCTTTTTAGAAATATGGGAAGGAATACCGGGCGAAGAGGGTAGCGAAATGCTAGCTGATGTAGAATACCAAAAGCCTTGTATTTGGGATGTTTATCAGGAAGAGACTTATAAGCTAAAAAGAAGAATGAGAGGTATCAGCACGGTGTGCTTTGTTACCCATAGCCAAAAGCTTTTTATAAAAGGATTTTCCTTTAAAAAGTATGAGAAGGCACTACAGCAGCTAGCCGCTCTAGAGTGCAATCGTATTTATGGAGATACCTATACAAAAACTATGGATGCAGTAGAGGGAATTGGGAATAATGTTTCTTTGGAATACGATGAAATGGATTTTGGAGAAAATGGCACTAGTCAGATTACTATTTGTGGTCGCACACCATTGGAAAATAATACCATACATGTTCGTTTTTTTGATGAAGCAGGACAAGGGATGAATCAATTAGTTGAGTTTCCTCATTCAAAGGAATATGTAGAGCACACCTTTGCATTAGAAGCAGTAAAGGGAAAAATGAAGGTAGTATTTGTATTTTTACCAGGCTGTGATTTCGACTTAAAGTGGTTTAAATTCTCATAAATAGCGTTTGACAATAAGAAGAGGGTGTGCTAACCTAACCTTATATTGATAAAAGCAATGACGAAGAGAGTACGTGTGTAACCGTTTTACAGAGAACATTCCAGATTGGCTGAGAGGAATGGAACACAGAACATGCGGAATATGGCTTCCGAGCAGTGCACCGAACCAACAAGATTTTATTGGTAAGGCTGCGACAGGTTCCGCCTGTTATAGCGGCAGAGTGCTGGTAGGCACTTGATGAGGTCTGTTTTGTGAAAAACAGATAAAGAGAAGTGGTAACGCGAGTATAGACTCGTCTTCTTGTGCGATGATAGCATGAGAAGACGGGTCTTTTTTAATTTTATAGGTGAGACCATCCTGTAAAATTAAAAGCTCTGCTAAGGATGCACACTCGCGCGATTAGGAAGAAGCCACAGAAGTGACCGCGCTCGGCGCAATAATCTGCTTAGCAGATTCTGTAATAAGGAAGGAGAAAACAAAATGGAAAAACAAAAATATTACATTACAACAGCCAT
Organism: Lachnospiraceae bacterium; assembly: GCA_031554725.1. Classification (GTDB taxonomy): domain Bacteria; phylum Bacillota; class Clostridia; order Lachnospirales; family Lachnospiraceae; genus JAVBUZ01. The sequence continues at coordinate 23,562 of JAVBUZ010000246.1, forward strand.
AGCTTATACATCAGGTAAGCCTCATATTGGAAACAATTATGAGATCGTGCTTGCGGATAGTATTGCTAGATACAAAAGAGCACAGGGATACGACGTATTCTTTATGACAGGAACCGATGAGCATGGCCAAAAAATTGAGCTAAAGGCTGAGGCAGCAGGCATTACACCAAAGCAGTTTGTTGATGATGTGGCAAAGGTGATTCAGGACCTTTGCGATATGCTTCATATTTCTTATGATAAGTTTATCCGTACAACAGATGATTATCATGAAAAGCAGGTTCAAAAGATATTTAAAAAGCTGTATAACCAGGGTGATATCTATAAGGGTGCCTATGAAGGTCTTTACTGTACACCATGTGAATCCTTCTGGACAGAGTCACAGCTTGTAGATGGGAAGTGCCCTGATTGTGGCAGAGAGGTTATTCCTGCCAAAGAAGAGGCATACTTTTTCAAGATGAGTAAATATGCAGATAGACTTATCGAGCACATTAATACACATCCAGAATTTATTCAGCCAGTATCACGTAAAAATGAGATGATGAATAACTTTTTACTACCAGGTCTTCAAGATTTATGTGTATCTAGAACCTCCTTTAAATGGGGTATTCCAGTAGATTTCGATGATAGACACGTGGTTTATGTTTGGCTTGATGCCCTAACGAACTATATTACTGGTATAGGTTACGATGCAGACGGAAACAGTACCGAGCAGTATAAAAAAATGTGGCCGGCTGAGCTGCATTTGATTGGAAAGGATATTATTCGCTTCCATACAATTTACTGGCCTATTTTCTTAATGGCTTTAGGCGAAGAGCTTCCAAAGCAGGTGTTTGGTCACCCATGGCTCTTACAGGGCGATGGAAAGATGAGTAAGTCAAAAGGCAATGTAATCTATGCCGATGACCTAGTTGATTTCTTTGGAGTGGATGCAGTTCGTTACTTTGTTTTACATGAAATGCCTTTTGAAAACGATGGAACCATTACTTGGGATTTGCTGGTAGAAAGACTAAACTCTGACCTTGCAAATACGCTTGGTAATTTAGTAAATCGTACTATATCAATGAGTAATAAATACTTTAGTGGTGTTGTAGAAAATAAAGGTGTTGCCCTAACAGATGCAGATGCTACTTTTGATGCTGAGCTAAAGAGCGTGGCAACTGGAGCGCTAAAAAAGGTTTCAGCAAAAATGGAAGAGCTACGTGTAGCAGATGCATTGAGTGAGATTTTCGCAATATTTAAGCGCTGTAATAAATATATTGATGAAACAGAACCTTGGGTACTAGCAAAGGACGAAGCTAAAGCGGATCGTTTGGCAACTGTTCTTTACAACCTAGTAGAAGGTATTGTGATTGGGGCATCTATTTTAGAGCCATTTATGCCAGAAACAGCAGCAAAAATTTCGGTGCAGTTAAATGCAAAGCTAAGAACCTTTGAAGAATTAGAAAGCTTTGGTCTATATCCAAGTGGACAGAAGGTGACTGAAACACCTGAGATTTTATTTGCACGTTTGGATGCCAAGGAAGTAATTGAAAAAGCAGAGAATATGTTTGCAGCAAGAAAAGAAGCTGAGCATGCAGGAGAAGATAGCGAAGAAACAAAAACTGACGCAAGTGTCATAGACATAGAAGCGAAGGAAGAAATATCTTATGATGATTTTAGTAAATTGCAGTTTCAGGTAGGTGAAATTATTTCTTGCGAAGCTGTACCAAAATCAAAGAAACTTCTTTGCTCACAGGTGCGTGTGGGAAGTCAGGTAAAGCAAATTGTTTCGGGAATTAAAGCAAACTACTCTCCAGAGGAAATGGTAGGGAAAAAGGTTATGGTTCTTGTTAATCTAAAGCCAGCCACTTTAGCAGGAGTTACTTCTGAAGGTATGCTTCTTTGTGCAGAGGATGCAGAAGGAAACTTAGCACTTATGACACCTGAAAAAGAAATGCCAGCAGGGGCAGAAATATGTTAACAATTACCACTTTGTAGTGTATAATTAGTACATGGTCAATAAATTTTGACCATGTATTTTTTATTACAAAAGAAAAGCAATGACTTACTAGATAAACTATCGGAGGTGCTTTATGAGAAAAGAAGAATTGTATTTTGAATCGAGGGATAATAAAACAAAAATTCATGCAATCAGATACATG
>JAVBUZ010000111.1:0-17059 GCA_031554725.1 Lachnospiraceae bacterium
GTTCTTCTTATATATTTTTACGACTTCTTCCTACAACATTTATTCCAATAAAAAACTGATAGTCTTGTTTTTCAGCTTTTACAAAAGAAATCCCGAATAATATTATATGTCTAAATACCAACACATTAGTTCCTTTTACAACTACTAGTATATATTCAACATTTGTATTATATATATATGCTTTTCGCTACTGTAAGGTCGATACTTCTGCTCCAATGCCATAATATTTTCTTTATTCTAATTACAATAGTCAGTCACATACAGCAGTAATGCTTTACTCCGCTTCCGTCTCTCATATATTACGCGCAGTTTCAATGATATCTTTCTTAATATATAGAGTATATAATATCCCTCATCCCGCGCCAATATTGTCTATATATATTATTTATATTAACTCTCTTTTACATATTAACCTCATTAAAGTTATACATTAATATTTTTAAGTTATTGTTTTAATATTGCTCTATCAAAACGTATTTTCTAATCATGACCACCCGTCAAACGGCTGGTTTACTCGTCCCTATAAGGGGCTGTTATCGGACTTATACTTTAGATTTGCGTGCTGGTCAAAAATCAGCAGCGCACTTTTACCTTTTAGATATCCCATAAACTGTGATACACTCAACTTTGGTGGTATGCTAACCAGCATGTGTACGTGGTCGGGCATTAGATGCCCTTTCGGTAATCTCTACTCCTTTGTATCCACAGAGTTGTTTTAAGATATCTCTGACACTTTCTTTGTATTGATAATAAATGATTTTTCTCCTATACTTAGGAGTGAACACTATGTGGTACTTACACATCCACTTGGTGTGTCCTAAACTATTTGCCTTATTGGCCATTAAAATCAACTTTCCTTTCATTATAAACTGGCTTGAACAACCTTATTATAGCGAAAATGTGATTTTTTTTGAATAGCAAACACCGCGCACCTGCATAGCGGGTTGTTAATATTTCGCACGCTTTGCGCGCTCAACTGGGTCACAACCCATATTTTGAAAGGGCACATCAAGTCTTTCTACCTGATATGCCCTACTACATTTATGTTTCTCGTATTACTATTCTTTGTTTTTGCATTTCTTAATTTATAGCAAGCTTATTTTTTTCACTGTCATAATATGCCATCTTTAAATCATGCGTTTCCAGCTTGGCTTCTACATTGCTTGCTATTTTGATTGCCTCAACTAATTTTCTTGATAGGTCAAGATGCCCCTCCGCCACTCTCATCAAATTAACTCTTATCTCATTTTCAAACGTTAATTCTATTGATTTTGTTCGCTGCTTAAGTTCGGATACATCGGTTTTTAACTCTGTTACATCGGTCTTTAACACGGATACATCTATCTTAAGTTCTGCTACATCAGTCTTTAGCACGGATACATCGGTCTTTAACTCTGCTACATCAGTCTTTAACACGGATACATCAATCTTTAGCACGGATACATCCATCTTTAGTTTAGATACATCAATCTTTAACTCGGATACATCGGTCTTTAACTCTGCTACATCAGTCTTTAGCACGGATACATCGGTCTTTAACTCTGCTACATCGGTCTTTAACTCTGCTACATCAGTCTTTAACTCTGCTACATCGGTCTTTAACTCTGCTACATCGGTCTTTAACTCTGCTACATCAGTCTTTAACTCGGATACATCAGTCTTTAACTCGGATACATCGGTCTTTAACTCTGCTACATCAGTCTTTAGCACGGATACATCCATCTTTAACTCGGATACATCAGTCTTTAACTCTGTTACATCAGTTTTGATACCTGATATCTCCGAAATAATTATATCAAGCTTTTCACTATCTGTCATGTCTGTTCACCTACCTTTATTGTAATCTTGTCATCTATGAGTCACACGTTATATTCAATTACTATCTTAACTATTCGTATTTGTAGATTATCACATGATAATTTTTAAATCAATGCTTTTCAACTTTATTCTATAAAAAATACAAATAAACGTTTTTAAGTCTTATTTTTGCCTACGAGAAATTGATATTTGTAAACTAATTTATTGCATCCGCCTTAATTCCTTGATATGATAACACCAGAATATTTAATTCATGCGGAAAGGAATTCCATCACCATGAAAAAACTAGGTTACTACTCTTCTGGCGAGTTTGCACGAATGGCACATGTCACGCTGCGCACCATCCGCTATTATGACAAGCACAATATTTTAAAGCCATCTTTTAAAACAGATTCTGGTGTTCGTTTTTATACTGACTCTGATTTTGCTAGGTTGCAACAGATTCTGTTATTGAAGTATCTTGGATTCTCTCTAGATGACATTCAAGAAATGACTATCAATGATACAGACTATCATTACATGCTTGACTCTTTAAACATTCAACTAAAACTAATCCGCGACCGTATTGAGCAAATGCAATTAGTTGAAAAAGCCATCCAGGATACTACAGAAGCTATTGAAAATCAACAAAATATCAACTGGAGCCAAATGTTAAATTTAATTCATCTTACTGGAATGGAAAAGAGTATGAAGAATCAGTACCAAAATGCTTCCAACATCTCTTCTCGAATTAACTTACATCAGCTCTATTCCCAAAATCCACAGGGTTGGTTCCCTTGGATTTTTGAACAATGTCATTTTCATGAAAATATGCGTATACTTGAAATAGGTTGTGGTGATGGTAGCTTTTGGAAAATAAATCAAGATAAGCTTCCTGCCAATATTAAGATTACCCTATCTGATATCTCAGATGGAATGCTTCGTGACGCTCGCCGAGAAATTGGTTCCGCTGATAACCGTTTTTCCTACATAAGCTTTGATTGCCACAATATTCCTTTTGAGAATGAAAGCTTTGACCTAATCATTGCCAATCATGTTCTCTTCTACTGCACTGATATTTCAAGAGTATGTCAAGAAGTATTTCGAACTCTAAAACCTAATGGCACCTTTCTATGCAGTACCTATGGTGAAAATCATATGAAAGAGGTTCGTCAGCTTGTTACAGACTTTGATGAACGTATTGTCCTATCAGCAGAAAATCTATATGAACGCTTTGGATTAGAAAATGCCATAACTCAATTAGCCCCTTACTTCTCTCGCATTGGACAAAATCATTATGATGATGAACTAATTGTTCCTAACGAAGAAGCCTTGATATCCTATATATTTTCTTGCCATGGCAATCAAAATCAGTATCTAATTAATCGTTACAAGGATTTTCGTTCATTTGTACTTAAAAGAACCCAAAAAGGATTTCATATTACAAAGGATGCTGGAATCTTCCTTTGTAGCAAATAACTTTTTACATAATAATAGAAGAGCCAAAAGCTCTTCTATTATTATGTAAAAAGTTATTGAAAAAAGGTTTTTTAATGGTCAAATACGAATTAAATATAACATTTTGAAAAAGTTTGCAGAAAAAGCTTGCAGGTGACCCAGGGTCACCTTTTATAATGGAAATAACTTACCAAAGTATATGCAACATTGAAAATATATTAAAAAGGAGTTGAAATATGAAAGGAATAATTTTAGCTGGTGGTTCAGGTACTCGCCTTTATCCGCTAACGATGGTAACTTCCAAGCAGTTACTTCCTATTTATGACAAACCAATGATTTACTACCCTCTTTCAGTTCTTATGAATGCAGGTATCCGAGATATTTTAATTATCTCCACACCACAGGACACACCACGTTTTGAAGCATTACTAAAGGATGGTAGTCAATTCGGTATTCATCTGTCTTACGCCGTGCAGCCTAGTCCTGACGGACTTGCTCAGGCATTTATTATTGGTGCTGATTTCATTGGGGACGATACAGTTGCAATGGTTTTAGGCGACAACATCTTTGCTGGACACGGACTAAAGAAACGTCTAAATGCTGCTGTTAAAAATGCAGAGGACGGAAAAGGTGCTACTGTCTTTGGCTATTACGTGGATGACCCAGAGCGATTCGGTATCGTAGAATTCAATAACGAGGGTAAAGCCATTACGATTGAAGAAAAACCTACACAGCCCAAAAGCAATTACTGTGTTACTGGCCTATACTTCTATGATAACAAGGTAGTTGATTACGCAAAGAACCTAAAACCAAGTGCTCGTGGTGAATTAGAAATTACAGACCTTAATCGTATCTACCTCGAAAATGAAGATTTAAACGTAGAGCTTCTTGGTCAAGGCTTTACCTGGCTTGATACTGGCACTCACGAAAGTCTTGTTGAAGCTACCAATTTTGTAAAAACAATTGAAGACCATCAGCACCGTAAGATTGCTTGCTTAGAAGAAATTGCCTACCTAAATGGATGGATTTCAAAAGATGATATGCTGGCGGTATATGAAGTTCTAAAGAAAAACCAATATGGCCAATATTTAAAGGATGTTCTAGATGGTAAATACCTAGATGTCCTACGCTAAAAATCACACATATTAAAGGAGAAAAAAAATGAACATTATCGTAACCGGCGGTGCCGGATTCATCGGAAGCAACTTTGTCTTCCACATGCTAAACAAATACCCTGACTATCGCATTGTCTGTCTTGACTGCTTAACCTATGCTGGAAACCTTTCCACCCTAGAGCCTGTTATGGACAATCCAAACTTCCGTTTTGTAAAGGAAAGTATCACAGACCGCGATGCTATTTACAAGCTTTTTGAAGAAGAACACCCTGACATGGTGGTTAATTTTGCTGCTGAAAGCCATGTAGACCGTTCCATTGAAAACCCACAGGTGTTTTTAGATACCAACATTGTTGGCACCTCTGTTCTTATGGATGCATGTCGCAAATACGGCATCAAACGTTACCATCAGGTATCTACCGACGAAGTATATGGCGACCTTCCATTAGACCAGCCTGAACTCTTCTTCACAGAAGAAACACCTATTCACACAAGTAGCCCATACAGCTCTTCAAAGGCTGGTGCTGATCTTCTTGTGCAGGCTTACCACAGAACCTACGGCCTTCCTATTTCTATTAGCCGTTGTTCCAATAACTATGGACCATATCATTTCCCAGAAAAATTAATTCCACTTATGATTGCTAATGCACTTGCAGATAAGCCGCTTCCTGTATATGGAGAAGGTTTAAATGTTCGTGATTGGCTTTATGTTGAAGACCACTGCAAAGCTATTGACCTAATTATCCATAACGGACGTGTTGGTGAAGTGTACAATGTAGGTGGACATAACGAAATGAAAAACATTGATATCGTTAAAATCATCTGTAAAGCACTCGATAAACCTGAAAGCCTTATCACCTATGTTACAGACCGTAAAGGTCATGATATGCGCTATGCTATTGATCCAACAAAAATCCACAATGAGCTTGGTTGGTTACCAGAAACAAAATTTGAAGATGGTATCAAAAAGACAATCCAGTGGTATTTAGATAACAAGGAATGGTGGGAAACCATTATTTCTGGCGAATATCAGAACTACTACGACAAAATGTACACAAACCGTTAGTAGCTAACTATCATCTATATGGAGGAATAACCAAATGAAAGTATTAGTAACTGGCGTTAAGGGACAGCTTGGTTTTGATTGTGTGAATGAATTACAAAAACGTAATCATGAGGCTATCGGTGTTGATATCGAAGAAATGGATATTACGGATGCTACTTCTGTAGAAAAATTCATATCAAATGTAAAGCCTGATGCTGTCATTCACTGCGCTGCATGGACTGCTGTGGATGCGGCTGAAGATGATGATAAAAAGGAAAAGGTTCACCTAGTAAATGCTGTTGGTACAGAAAATATAGCAAAGGTTTGTAAAGCTTTAGACTGTAAATTGATGTATATTTCTACCGACTATGTGTTTGATGGTCAAGGTGATAAGCCTTGGGAGCCTGACTGTAAGGCTTATAGCCCTCTGAATGTTTACGGCGAAAGTAAGCTTGCTGGCGAGCATGCAGTATCCGAACTCCTTAACAAATATTTTATTGTCCGCATTGCCTGGGTATTTGGTAAGAATGGAAACAACTTTATCAAAACCATGTTAAAAGTAGGAGCAAACCACGACAAATTAACTGTTGTTAACGATCAAATCGGAGCACCAACGTACACTTTTGATTTAGCAAGATTGTTAGTCGATATGATAGAAACAGAAAAATATGGCTACTACCATGCAACCAACGAAGGTGGATATATTAGTTGGTATGATTTTGCCAAAGAAATCTTTCATCAGGCTGCTTTACAAGGTCACAATGAATATGCTGAAAATAAACTTACCGTCCTTCCTGTAACTACTGCAGAGTATGGTGTGTCAAAAGCTGCTAGACCATTCAACAGTCGTTTATGTAAAGAAAAATTAGTAGAAAATGGCTTTACTACTCTTCCCACTTGGCAGGATGCGGTTGAAAGATATTTAAAAGAAGTGGAGTTTTAAAATGGGACAAATAACAGTTGAAAAAAATGTCGGTGGAATTGAAGGATTATGTGTCATTACCCCTACTGTCATTGGCGATGCACGTGGATATTTTATAGAAACTTACAATCAAAGTGATATGAAGGAAGCAGGACTTGATATGGTATTTGTTCAAGATAATCAATCTTGCTCTACAAAAGGTGTTCTTCGTGGACTTCACTTTCAAAAAGAATTCCCACAAGGCAAGTTGGTTCGTGTCATAAAGGGAGCTGTATTTGATGTTGCCGTGGACCTACGTAGCAACTCTTCTACCTATGGGAAATGGTTTGGTATCGAACTTACAGAAGAAAACAGAAAGCAATTCTACATCCCAGAAGGCTTCGCACATGGATTTTTAGTGCTCTCTGACATTGCAGAATTTTGCTACAAATGCACAGACTTTTATCATCCTGGAGATGAAGGAGGGCTTGCATGGAATGATCCCGAAATCGGCATCGCATGGCCACAGCTTGTTGGAGATTATGAAGGTAGCGCTTCTGCGGAAGGGTATCAATTAGTTGATGGAAGTAAGCTGAACTTGAGTGATAAGGACCAGAAATGGGTAGGACTTAAGGATACATTTAAATTTTAAAAACCAATAGCATTTTGGCAGTATTTCTATACTTCTGCCAAAATGCTATTATTTTCCTACTTCTGCAAATTTATACTTTTGCGAAACGCCTCATAAACCTTCTTCTGATCATATTCCGGTGCGTACATTTCTGCGATCTCACATATGCAAGAAATCAGTTCATATTCTTGCTCCACCTCTTCCGATATGCAAATTACACTTTTACCTTTACGCAACTTCTTACATACTAGTTCTATAAGCCCCTGTTCCATACCACGCTCTATGCCTAATTTTATGCCCTGTTCTAGACCAATCTCTAAAATGCTCATTCTTACAGCCTCCCATTCTTCTGACTGTTTTACATCACTTACTATTTCATTCAATTTTTCGATTCGTTTGTCTTTGACCAATATTTCCGGATTATCAAGCGTTGTTTTTTTCATGTATTGAAGTAAACTTATTAGTTCTGGGCTTCCTTCCTTGCTTGTCATATTAAGAAATATTTTCTGTGTTCCATCTTCCAAATGTAACCCTGCAATCTCTTCACATTGCTCCGTGAATGTATACTTTGCAAGGTTTTTTCCAAAAATATCTTCCTGCGTAATAAATATAATTACTGTAGAAGGTAAATACTTATACCTTGTTCTTTTTCCTGATTTAAGAATGGGTGAGTCTAAAAGGCCTTGATAATATCTAGCTCGCTTTTTAACATCATCACTTTCTGTATCATTCTGCATCTCTGCACTAAATTGACGCGACTTATTATCCATTGCCCATGCGTCCAAACGAATTGCTCTTTTTCCGCTTTTATTTAGAACAACCTGCTCAACTTTTACCTCTTCCAATATGAGGTCATCCTCATCCATAATGATGCTAAGAACATTCTCATATGCTTCTTTTTGCTGCATCACTGACAAAAACAAAGCAAAATCACTTAAATTGAGTTCATAACCATCCAGCCTTATTTCTGCTTCTGTTACTTTTTCTTCTTTCATATATTTCTTCCTTTCTGCATTGTGGCAGAAAGTCTCTTGTCCTTCTCTCTGCCTGTTTCTTTGGGATTCAAGCAAGAGTTCCGTTCTCAAGATAGCCAAGAAGGCTAAAGAAGTTTAGATAATAGAATTTTGAAGTCATTGCTTATTTGTATATTAACATATGAGTATTGAAAAGTAAATCAAAACATACTCGTTTTTTAATTATTTTTTTATCTTAATTTCATTTACTCACACAATGAACTCATTCACTACATTTACCAACGTGATTCTGACACTGTCATTTTTCCGCTGCTTATTGCTTTATATTTCTCTAGTTATGCCCTCATGTGCAAGCTCTAGGGACTCAATTGCTACCTCATTGTTTGATGGGTTAAAGTCTGACGCTGTATATTTAGTTGGCCACGCGGAGATTATAGTCCATTTGGCAAGTTCTTGATAATTTCCATCGTGTAAACTAATTACTACGTTTTTTCTATTAACCGTTCCCCCCTCTATCTCTTTTATCCAATTATATAGTTCCATTGATTCTGTCACTCCCCACTTCAAGGTGAGATTGCCATATTTCACTAACCCTGGCTGTTTTCCTACCGTGTTTCCTGGGAATTTACCTTCTCTGTACTCAATTGGTCCCACTGAAATGTCAGGTGCACTGATTTCCGAAAATCCACCCACTACTTTTCCATCAATTGCCACACGATAATTATACCTTCTAAATGGATATGTCATTGTCATTGCCTCTTCCTCCTCACTATTTCATCGAATCTACATGTAAATATCATTATAATAGTTGACCACTGAGGGTGCGGGCATTTTGGGGATTGATATATTGCTTGGCAAAATAGTAAAATTTATTTTTCTTCATTGCTGTCCCTCACCAATTTCCCAAATCAATGCTGTAAACTACAATTCGAGCTTCTGTTTATCATACACACTAATGGCTTCACCAAGCTGTACCTCAATAAGTATTAGCTGCGTTTTAGCAATAATCGTATGTGGGCAGCCTGCAAGCATTGTAATAACGTTTCCTGTTTTTACTTTCTGCTCCATGCCATCTACGATGGTTCTCCCTTCGCCAGCAACCACGACCCAAACCTCATCTCGGTTCTTATGACTGTGATAGTTCATGGAGTGACCAGCATTTAATGTGACCTTAATAGTCATGGATGCCTCTTCCACATCTATGACCCTAAAGCTTCCCCAGCTCTTTTCCGCAAACATGATTTGCTGCTCAAACTCATCTACAAATGGCTTTATATAGCTACTCTGCTCTTTATCACTCACTAAGATTCCTTCTGGTGAAGCAGAAATCACAACATCATGAAGCCCCATAGCAAGCACTGGCACATCCATCTCATTGATAATGTGTACATTAGAGCAGTTTTCATTCAGTACACCTTTGCCGACAACATTCTCTTCCATTGCCTCAGTAAGAGTATTCCATGTTCCAAGGTCTTTCCACTGGCCCGCAAAACGCTGAACCTGAATCTTGTCTTCTTTTTCCACAACTGCATAGTCAAAGGATATTTTAGTTAAGGTATCATATTTTGCAAACAAATCATGATAATCCACGAAGTCAATCAACTTGTGAGCAATCTCCATAACATATTTCAGTTTGTAAGCAAATACCCCGCCATTCCAAAGTGCTCCCTGTGCAATGTACTCTTTTGCCACCTGGGCACTTGGTTTTTCCTTAAAGGTCTTCACCGTGGCTATACGCTTCGTACTATCTGGAATAATATAGCCATATTTTTCGCTTGGATAAGTCGGCTCAATACCCATAAGTACAAGGTTAGCCTCTCCCTTGTCTGCCTGCTCAGCCAGACCCTTTAGCGCACAAAAATAGTCGTCCTCCACATAAGGGTCTACTGGACAAACTACCACAGACTCTTCTGGACTAACGCACATCACATCTACCAGATATGCCGTAGCTAGGGCTATCGCCGGAAAGGTATCCCTTCTGCAAGGCTCTACAGAAATTCCAACACCATCACCAAGCTGATTATAAATTGCTGAAACCTGAGACTTACTTGTTGCAATTGTTATAGTTGCATCAGCATCTTCCTTCTTAATCTGTCGATACATTCTTTGCACCATGGACTCATAGGTGTCATCCTCTTGCTTGAAAATCTTGATAAACTGCTTACTTCTAATATCATTGGATAACGGCCACAAACGCTTACCAGAGCCACCAGATAATAATATAATGTTCATTTTATTCTTCCCCATATAATAAAGTTAAACGGATGCAGCTAAACTGCACCACATACCCTAATAAGCACTCACATGCCAACTAACGTTCTGCTCTCATTGGATTATTTAAAAAATCCTTATAGGACTCTCTAATTCCATCTTCCAACTCCGTCATATACTTCCAACCTATCTTCTCAGCCTTACTCACATCCAGTAACTTTCTTGGAGTGCCATTCGGTTTCGTAGTATCCCACTTAATCTCGCCACTATATCCAACCACCTTAGCAACTAGTTCTGTCAGCTCTTTAATAGTTAGCTCCTTGCCAGTACCCGCATTAACAGCCTCGTCACCACTGTAATTGTTCATCAGAAAAACACAAAGGTTTGCCAAATCATCCACATAAAGAAACTCACGTAATGGTGAACCATCTCCCCAGCAGACTACCTCGGTCTTTCCTCCTTCCTTTGCCTCATGGAAACGGCGAATTAGGGCAGGTAAAACATGAGAATGGGTGGGATGATAATTGTCATTTGGACCATATAGATTTGTCGGCATAACACTGATATAATCCGTGCCGTATTGCTTGTTTAGAAACTCGCAGTATTTTAGACCAGAAATCTTAGCTAGTGCATAAGCCTCATTGGTCTTTTCTAGCTCACCTGTCAGCAAACACTCTTCCTTCATCGGCTGAGGGGCCATACGAGGATAAATACATGAGCTGCCAAGGAACTCCAATTTCTTACAACCGTTCTTCCATGCAGAATTAATAACATTCATCTCCATAATCATATTAAACCACATAAAATCAGCCAATGCGTCCTGGTTTGCGATGATACCGCCAACCTTTGCCGCAGCAAGAAATACATATTCTGGTTTTTCTTTTTCAAAGAATGTTTCCACATCTGCCTGACGGCACAAATCTAACTCATTATGAGTTCTGGTAATAATATTGTGGTATCCTTGACGTTCCAGCTCCCTAACGATAGCGGAACCTACCATTCCTCTATGTCCTGCAACATAGATTTTTGCATCTTTTTCCATCATTTATGATACCTTCTATTTTTTCTCTGTGAATAATCTACTGGACATTTTACTTTACTATACCTTTTTCAAGATATTCTTCAAGGTTCATACGAATATGCTCCTCAGCTCTTTCAATTGCAACTTTTTCCATGTCATGCTTTGTCATAAGTTCAACAAGTTCCTCAAAGCTAGTCTTAGTCGGATTCCATCCAAGCTCAGTCTTTGCTTTGGTAGGATCACCCCAAAGGTTGACAACATCGGTTGGACGATAAAAGTCAGGGCTTACCTCAACGATAACTTTTCCAGTCGCCTTATTAATGCCCTTCTCGTTCATGCCTTCACCTTGCCATTCAACTTCGATACCTGCATGATGAAAAGAAAGAGTTACAAACTCACGAACTGAATGCTGAACACCTGTAGCAATAACAAAGTCTTCCGGCTTATCATTCTGAAGAATTAGCCACATGCACTCAACATAGTCCTTAGCATAACCCCAGTCACGTAGTGAATCCAAATTGCCAAGATACAGCTTATCTTGCTTACCTTGCGCAATCCGTGCAGCTGCAAGAGTAATCTTTCTCGTAACGAAGGTCTCTCCTCTTCTTTCGCTCTCATGATTGAATAGAATACCAGAACAGCAGAACATGTTATAGGCTTCTCTGTATTCCTTTACAATCCAGAATCCATACTGCTTAGCAACTGCGTAAGGGCTATATGGATGGAAAGGGGTTGTTTCGCGCTGTGGAACTTCCTCGACCAGTCCGTAAAGTTCAGAAGTAGATGCTTGGTAAATACGGCAGGTCTTCTCCAAGCCACACATACGGACAGCTTCAAGAACTCTTAACACCCCTGTTGCAACAACATCAGCAGTATACTCAGGAACATCAAAAGAAACCTGAACATGGGACTGTGCCGCAAGATTATAGATTTCATCAGGTTTTATTTCACCAATCAGCTTTACAAGGCTAATAGAATCGCCCAAATCTCCAAACTTTAGATGAAAGTTCGATATCCCTTCTAAGTGCCCAATGCGTTCCCTTAAATCTTCGGATGAACGGCGAATCATGCCGTATACTTCGTAGCCCCTTCTCCAGCAAAATTCATTTCTTTACAGGCTTACTTCTTCTAGTTTTTACTTCTTTTCATCGCTCTCTTTGATAGAATCTACCTTCAAACATGTATAGCATCACTCTCTTGCTCTTATCTACATTGTTTTTTAATCCATTCTGCCGTTCTTCTAATACCATTTTCAAACGATATACTTGGAATGAATCCTGTATCTTCAGTTAATTTTTTTATATCAAATATATCTTTTGGGAGTTCTATTACATTACTTGTAATTTTTCCAAATCCCAACGCAACATTAGTCCCACCATTCAGTTCATTTGCTACTTCTCCAATAATTACCAAAAAATCGCGCAATTGCTTTGCCTCTCCAGAACCTATTGTATAATGTGTTCCGTTTATGCCTTTTTCTGCAATTAAAAACAAAGCTCGTGCCACATCACTTACATGTACAAAATCATAATACTGACTGCCCGCAGACAAAGCTGGTGTTTCTCCCGCAAAAACCTTTCGAATAATTGTATTTACAAGTCGTGCAGATGTCTCTTCTTCACCATACGTATTTATAATCGGCCAAAAAAATCTAATCCCGTAACTTCCACATTTTGCTTTACCCATCCAATGTGCAGCAGTTTTTGCCGCTTTATACATAAATCCCATATTAGTCACAACCTTATCATTACTCATCTCTACAAGTGCCTCTACTTCATGCATACTTCCGCATCCGACAAATGTTTTTATGCCTAACTCATTACAAACATCAATCAAATCCAATGTAGAATTAAGATTTAAAAGTTGTATTTCTTGATTTTTAGCATCCTCATCAGAAACGCCTTGCCAAGCAATATGAAATAGAGCATCAATATCTCTATCTTTGATAATGGTCGATAAATATTTAAAGTTAACTATATTACATTCTATTTTTCTTACACCTAATTCATCAATGCATACTGCATTCTTTGAATCTTTCCGTATTACAGCTAGTACATCAACACCCTGTTTCACCAGTTCTCTTACAAGAAATCTTCCAATAAAACCTGTTGCTCCTGTTACAATCGCTTTTTTCATATTAATTGATTCCAATCATTCTCTTATATTCTGTCAATGTGGGCCAATTCTTATCTTTTTCAGTAGCAATTACATTCTCTATACCATACTCCTTCAGCGGCCATGGTATAGCAAGTTCTAAATCATCCCATCTAATTCCTCCGCATGCTTCTGGAACATATTTTCCCGAACATTGATAAGAAAAAATTGTATCATCTGTTAGAGAAATAAATCCATGTGCAAACCCTTCTGGTATAAAAACAACTTTTTGTTCCTCTGCTTTTACTAATTCTGCGTGAAACTGCCCAAACGTGTTTGAACCTTCTCTTAAATCAACAGCAACATCAAACAATACACCTTTTATTACATGTATTAATTTTGCTTGTGAATCAGTGTTCTGATAGTGTAGCCCTCTCAAAGCCCCTTTTTTTGAATAAAGGTCACTGCTCTCTGTGAAATCACAAATAATTCCATTTTCTGCATAAATGTTTTTTTCATAATATTTTTTATATAGTCCGCGTTCATCATTAAACATATGTGGCTGAATAATTATAAGTCCTTCAATATTTGTCTTATTAAACTGAAATGGCACACAAGTCACCGTCCTTTCAAATTCTTCTTTAATAATACCTTTTACCTCAACAAAAAATCTTCAATTTGCTTATCCATACATTTGATAACATCTCCGCCCTCAATCCAGCACTTGCTCCATTCAACAACCTTCTCAATTGCTTTATCAAGATTCCAATGTGGACTCCAGCCAAATGTGGTCTTCAACTTACTACAATCCAGTTTCAGAAAATTTGCCTCATGTGGTCCCCCATCAAATTTGTTAATCCACTGCAATCCATCTCCCCAATATCTAACAAAAATGTCAACAAGTGCCCCCGTCTGAAAACAATCCTGTTCATCCGGTCCAACATTGTAATAACCTGCATACTTTCCATCCTGATATTGTAAAGCCGCAATCATGAGATAAACATAGAGTGGTTCAAGCACATGCTGATAAGGTCTTGTAGAAAACGGATTTCTAACCACAATGTCTTCATGATTCATAGCTGCACGAATACAATCAGGAATGATTCTGTCATTAGCAAAATCTCCGCCACCAACTACATTTCCTGCTCTTGCTGTGGAAATAGCAATTGCTCCATCAGAAAAAAAACTATTCTTATAGCTATGGGTTACCAACTCAGAGCAAGACTTTGAGTTGGAGTATGGGTCAAATCCATCGAGTTCCTCATTTTCTCTATACCCCCATTCCCATTCCTTATTTAGATATACTTTATCAGTTGTAACATTAAGGAAAGACTTTACACAACTACTATTACGTACACATTCAAGTATATTTACGGTTCCCATTACATTTGTTTCATATGTATAAACTGGATTCGTATAGCTATCTCTAACTATAGGCTGTGCCGCTAAATGCAGAACGATTTCTGGTTTGAATTCTTCAAATGTTTTGAATAAATGGTTGTAATCTCTAATATCGCCAATTATATGATTTATTTTATCTTCTATACCGGCAATCGAAAAAATATTGGGTTCAGTAGGCGGTAGCAATGAGTATCCAGTTACAATTGCCCCTGCATTCAAAAGAATTCTTGTTAGCCATACTCCTTTAAATCCAGTATGACCAGTTATTAACACTTTTTTACCTTTATAAAAATCAAGCATTGACTAATCCTCCCATTTCTTCCAAGGAGCCTTACCATTATTGAGCAATTTCTCAAGCATTTCTTTTTCTCGCATATTATCCATACACTGCCAGAATCCTATATGCATATATGACATAAGCTGTCTTTCATTTGCTAATCTTTCAAGTGGTTCTTTTTCGAATATAGTTTTATCACCCTCAATATAATCAAATATTTCAGAATTCAGTACCATATAACCAGCGTTGATTGGTGAACCATCAGAAATACTCTTCTCACGGAAGGACTTAACCGCATTATCACCGCCAATATTCAAAACACCTTTTGATTGGTCCTGAAGGACAGCAGTCAATGTTGCTATTTTTCCATGTTCCTTATGAAACTTAAGTAGCATATTAATATCTACATCACAAACACCATCGCCATAGGTCATGAAAAAGGTTTCTTTGCCCACATACTTTTGGACTCTTTTAATTCGTCCACCCGTCATAGTGTTCAATGCAGTATCAACAATCGTAACTTTCCACGGTTCACAGCGACTTTGATGAATTGTCATTTCATCTTTTCCATCATTATAATCAAAAGTAACATCGGAATTTGTTAAGAAGTAATCAGCAAACCATTTTTTGATATATTCTTGCTTATATCCTGCGCAAATAATAAACTCTGTATGACCATAGAACGCATACTCTTTCATAATATGCCATAAAATAGGTTGTCCTCCTATCTCAATCATTGGCTTAGGTTTAAACTGTGACTCTTCGGAGATTCTCGTACCATGACCTCCTGCTAATAATACAACTTTCATATTCTCACGCTCTCCTATTTTTTAAATACATTTTTAAACATCCTAACAGAAACAAAGGTATTAGATCGAAGTGTCGATAAGCTATCAACTGACTTAATCCCTCCCCAAATACAAATTTTTTTCCATAAACGCCACTATAACCATAATGATTTTGTAAATATTCATCATTACTAAATCTATAAAAGTTAATAGTTATATCAGTAACTAATCTTTTTTTCTGTTTCAACAAAACATTGAATTTATGAAAATACTTACTACCATAAATATATTCAATATATCTTTCGTACTGAAGTATTCTTTCTTTAGGTGCAAACCAAACATCTTGAGCAGAATTAGCAGTAGCCACTTTTGATTTTACCATATTGATGTATTTTCGTTCAGCAATATTCCAAATATCGCCACAGTATATACCAATGGGACTATTTTGTGCAATCTCCGCTAAAATAAAGTCAAAAGGAAACAACCCAACTCTAGATTGATCACATATATTTGTTTCATTTATATCATTTAATAATTCACGTTTAAGAAAAATACCCGTAGGGTGTAATCCCGAAAAAATATACTTCATTTTTTCATTTACTGTATTTAGTAATTGATTGATTTCTTTTTCTCTAACACATATCCCTCCACTAACATCTTGCTCATCTAGCCAAAAAATAAAGTCATCTATTCTTTCTGGACTAATCAGATCTCTGTCATTGACATAAAATACATATTCTGAATCAGATAATAAAAACGAATGAAACCAATTGTATAAGGGGCCTTTATTATAGTCATTTGATGCAACAACTAACCGCTCATCTGATTTAGCGATCTCATTTAATTTTGATATAGTATTATCTGATGAGCAGTTATCTAAAACTACAACATTAAAGCGCTTATTGGGGTTTGATAATATTGTCTTAACGAGCTTACAAACTCTATCAGATCTATTGTATGTTCCTATACAAAAACTTAATTTATATTTCATTAAATCCTTTATATGATGTATTTGTAGTTAAATACATACATTCCTTTCTTTAACTTTGATTATATTACAAAGTAGTTGTGCTTTATGTTTTATTTTGTTTCTTTTTCAGCTTTTGTTTAATCTTATTGATTGTATGAACAAAAACAGTACTTAGATTATCTTTTGATATAAAATTCCAAGCAACTACTAACAGACAATACAGTATACCGCCACAGACTACTTCAATTATTAATTTAAAAACATCTGAAGTTTTTATCAATAAACTTAGCAAATTTAACACAAACATCATAATCAGTCCAAAAAGAAAATAGGGAGAGTACTTAACAAAATACCAAAAAATATTTTTCTTTTTGAT
>JAVBUZ010000139.1:0-6788 GCA_031554725.1 Lachnospiraceae bacterium
ATATAGTTCATCATCTGATTTTTCACTATATTGCTTATATATTTGCATATATTCATTTGATTTTTCCATAGAAAACTCCTTTCAAATTTTATTTTGGGATATTCTTCTGGTGACATTTATTCTCCTAATTGCATATAAAACAAAAAAAGATTTCCCTTGTTTATCTCCTTAAAGAAGATTTCTCGCCTCCCCCACGGGAGGTAACTTAAAAAAACTCATATAGAATTATTTTAGAAGAATACATATACTACTGCTCTTTTTCTAATACCCAGCCTTCAAATAAAAATGTATTGTCTAAAGTTAGCAAAGTACCTTTGCTAATTTGAAAAGCTTCAATACGTTCATCATTATTAACTAATGTTATCACATTGTTATTTATACTATAATCACACTCTACTACTTTTAAAGGATTCTCTTCTTGATAAGTTGGCAATATAATGCTTGCCGTCTTGTCTTCATTAAATGTAATAGAAAAATATTTATAAGCAACTACTGTGTCAATGCCATAGTATTCTCCTATTTCTTCATATGAATGTTTCTCATTTTCAAAAATGAAAGCATTTACTTTCCATTCTCCTATGATGAAGTTTTGATTTTTATAAAACAAGCATAAATATAAGACACCTACAATAACTATTCCAACCATTGATGCGATAACTTTTACCTTTTTTGTTTTCATAACTTAAAGCCCCTTTCAAATATATTCATTTATAATAACATAAAATCTATATAAATTATATACCTAATTCCGAACGTTAGGTCATTAGCATTTCAAAAGTGCTATATATTAAAAGTTTGATATTTAAAATAATAAATGGCGATTTAAAGGTATTTAATAAAACAATAATTGCAACAAGCGATAATCTTAAAAATTTAGAGAAAACAAATGCAACTTTGCAGAATAAAAATGGCGTGTTCAATCTTAAAAGTTTATCTGTCAGTTCTTCCGAATCTATAAGTAGTTTTAACAAATTAGAAAATGCTTTTAAAGCGTACAATGGTAACTTAACAAAATCAACTCATTTACAGAATTCATATATTAATGCCATAGGCGGACAAAATAAAGCCCTTGGAAATTATTTAGCTGGTCTAAATGGTACGAACGCCTCTATGGGTGGTTATCTAAAATCATTAGTTAGTGCAAAATTAGCAAGTATTGGATTACAAGCAGCTTCATTAGCATTAAATGCTGCAATTAGTATGGGGTTATCTCTTGCCATCAATGCTTTAGTTTCTGGAATTTCAAAATGGATTAACAAGAAAAAAGAAGCTAGAGCGCAAGCAATTGAAACGGCTCAAACCGCAAAAGAAGAAGTATCAAACTTAACAGAACTTCTTAATAAATATAATCAACTATCAGAAGAGATAAAAACGAATACTTCTGCAAAAGATAGCTTGATGAGTACACAAGAAGAACTATTAAAAGCTCTTGGAATTGAGCAATCAGAGTTAGATGGACTAATTGAAAAATATGGTGATTTGAGCACAGCTATTAATCAAATAACATTAGATGCATTGAAAGATTCGCAAGCTGATTTGCTTACTGGTTATAATGCTTACAAAGAAGAACTTATTAATGCTGGTAGCAGCGGATTCTGGGGTGGTAAAAACATAATTAATGCTTCCGGATATGACGCTGTAAAAGCTTTTAAAGAATTACAGAACGCGGGTATTATAAATAGTGGCTCATATGGTACAGCTGGTGGAGCTTTTGTTCTTGCTGGTGATAGCTCGACAGTAGATGGTATTTTAGAAAATTATGCTAAACTCAAATCCGCACAAGAAGCATTGGATCAAGCTGTAGAAAACGGTGTTTTTACAAAAGAAGAATTGTCTGAAAATTCTTTATATAATGCTATCACTGCAAAAGAAAAGGAATTACGTGGATTTGTCAATAATTATTACTCCGCTATTGATGATGTAAACGAAAATTCTGCAAATCAACAAATCATATCTAATTTAATGGGTAATGAGATTCCCAAAACAGCCGAAGAGTTTGATACATTTAAACAAAGTCTAATTGATACCGCACAAGCAAGCAATAATTTTATTGGAACCCAAGAAGATATAAAAGATTCTGTAATCAACGCTTTAGCTGAAATGCCAGAATTTAAACACTATTTTGAGGATTTAGCCGATGCACAAGCTAAAACGCCGAGTAAAATCCCCAATCCCTTTTCTTTAGAGTCTATTACCACCAATCTAACAGACATAACAAAAATTAAAACTGCACTTGGTGACATCGAAAAAGCATATAAAACTGTTTCCAACGCAACAAAGGAATACGCAGAGAATGGTTTCTATTCTATAGAAACCATAAATTCTATTATTTCTTTAGAAGATGAATATGCTAATACTCTTATTGATGAAAACGGACAACTTGATTTGTCCTCTGACAAATTAAATCAATTATCTTTAATGAAATTGGAATCTGCAAAAGCAAGTGTTTACTTGGAAGCAGCCGAGGAATTGACACGAATAAAGCAGCTTGATACTACTCTCGCTACACAAGAACTTGCTTATGCTAATGGCACTCTTACAGAGTCAGCTTATAATGCAACAAAAGCTTTATATGATGAAGTTGTCGCTATGGGTGGAGTTAAGGCTGAAATGGCAAACCAAGTTTGGAATGCCGCCAATGCAAAAGTTAGCTTTCTGGATAATGAATCAGAAAATATTAAAAACAATATTCATGATTTAAAAAAATCATTATCTGAGTCATCCTCTTCCGATTCCCTCAAGGACACATTTACTAAAGAATACAACCTTCTCAAACATAACCTTGAAATGGGCTACATCACTCAAAAAGAATACTACGATTCCTTAGAAGCACTGAACAATAAATGCTATGGTGGTAAAGCAAATTCCTTAGAGGAATATCAAAAGTATGAAGAAGAAATCTACAAAGGGCTAAAGGCTTATTACAAGGATTACCTTGATTCCACTATCTCCGCCCTTGACGCACAGCTTGATGCAGGAGTTATTGATTACAAGCACTACTCTTCTACGGTAAATGCTCTACTAGATAGCTTGTATGCAGATGGTAAAATTTCTGCTACGGATTATCATTCTTATGTTCAAAAGACACTAGAAAAGCAATTATCCATTTATGACAAGATCCTCTCAGCCATCGCAAGAAGGTTTGACAAAGAAATTGATTATTGTAACGCTTCTATTGCATCCATTGAAAAGCAAAATGATGCTCTTAGTAGCCAAAAGACTTTGATGGATGAAGCCTCCCAGGCACTCATCTCCCACTATCAAAAGCTAATTAATGCGCAAAAAGAAACCCTTGACAATCTTGACGCTGAGAGTAACAAGCTAAATGAAGAACTGTCAAACTATGATAAGGTACTTTCTGCCGTAAATAGAGTCTATGACAATGAAATAAAGGGATTAACCGATCAGCAGGATTTATTACAGGAAAAGATTGATGCGATTAACTCTGAGGCTGACGCTTATGATTTAGTTCGCAGAAAAGAAGAAGCCCTTTATGCTCTCGAGCAAGCACAAGATCAGCGTACCAAGAAGGTCTTTGTGGAAGGACAAGGTTTCAAATATACTACCGATGATTCCGCTATCAAAAACGCACAGAATACTCTGAAGGACATTAAAAATGAAGAGTTGATAAAATCCATTCAAGGTGAAAAAGATGCACTCCAAGAGTCCATAAACGTTTTAGAGGAATATAAGAACAAATGGAATGAAGTATCTAGTGTTTGGAGTAAGCTAGAAGAAGATAGGCTCGCTATGGAAATGTACGGCGAGAACTTCTCTACAACTATTCTTCAAAATAGGGTTGCGGATATTGAAGATTTCAAAGGTAAATATATATCTACGAATCAGCAAATAAATGATAATACGGAACTTGCTAACTCTATCAACGAGAAAATAGCTGCGTATGAACTAGAAATGTCAGCCTGGGAATCCCTATCTTCTTGTATCCAAAATAATGTTAACGCGCAAGCTGCTGACCAATTGTTTGGAGCTGGTTGGGAAGCTCAAATTAACGAAGGTCGTCTTATTTCATTTGAGGAGTTCAAAGAAAACTATATAGCAATTGATGCTCAGATGAATGATAATGCAAAGCTGATAGAATCCTATAATGAGAAAATTGCGTATTATAACGACTTGAAAAAGCAATGGAGTGATATTTCTTCTGCCTATGCTGAATCAGTTGAAGATCAACTTGCTGCCCTTCACTTTGGTGACGATTGGGAAACAAAAATTCTATCTGGAAGACTAGACATACTTAGCGACTTCAAAAACGAATACTTTAGTATTCAAGATGCTATTGTTAATAAGGCATGGGAATCAGCTAATGCACAAATTGAAGCGGCTAAACAAGCCCAAAAAGGTGCGCAAGGTAATCTTGGCAGTGCAAACACCAGCAATGGTGATTCCAGTAGTGACAAGAAGGAGCCTCAACCTCAATCCAAAAATTACAGGGTGGTTCAAGATAGAGTCGGACAAACGGTAGGTGTTGCATCCTTTTATACAGAAGCTGAAGCAAAAGATTATGCAAAAAATCTAAACAGATTTATTGCTGAAGGCGATCCCGAATATTACATTAAGTTTTATGTAGATGCCAAAAAATATCACTCTGGATTAGCAAACGGCATGGTAGATGAAAATACTTTTGCTAGTGACTTCAAACTAGTTCAAAAGTATGGCTTAAAGCAAGGTGAAGTCCCTGCCATCTTAAAGCAGGGTGAAGGAGTCATTAATAACGACCAAACCCACAATCTAGCTGAAGCGTTAAAGCTAGTTCCTTATGCTAGCATATTTGGTAACTTTAATACTCCAAATTATTCCCATTTTGATAAATTAAGCACAGCTTCATCTCCCACACAATTTTGCGTTGGCAATATTCATATTCACGATGTTCAAAACGTGGATGGATTAGCAAACGCCATTGTAAGGGAGTTTCCCAACAAAATGCTTCAAGCATTAAATAAAAGATACTAAGTATATGTAAGAGAACCGCTTTTTATAGTGGTTCTCTTTTTATGTAGAGGTGTATATGCAAAACGTAAACAATGTTGTTGAAATTATGGCACACAAAATAATGACAGCAATCGATGAAAAGATTAAAGCTCTTCCATACGATAAAACCTTCCCTGCTGTTATATGGGGAAAAGAAAATGACAAATATCAAATCTCTTATGAAAATCAATTACGCACAATATCAAGCTCATTAGAAGTGGATATTGCAGTTGGTAGTTTCGTATGGGTGAAAATTCCATGCGGTAAACTACGAGAAATGCATATCTGTGGAATAAGAAGAAAGTAGGTGGATAATGGCAAAAGCAATTGGAGTTATACCTATAAAAGATTTACCTATAACAACCAAGGTAAATGATGCTGATGTCCTAGTTATTGAAGATGGTGATATAACACATAAAATAGCCTCTTCAAAAATGTATGATTATATGGAGAACAAAGCCAAAAATACCTTTGTTGAATCAAAAACAATTGGTGTTGCTAGTGGCATTGTCCCATTAGATAACAACAGTCAAATTGATACAAAATATATTAAATATGGTAAAACAAGCGGTACCGCATATGAAGGAAGCTCTGGGCAAGCTCTTGAAAAAAGTCTAACCGACCACAAGGTTAATGTTGAAAATCCTCATCAAACAACAAAAAGTCAGGTGGGTTTAGGCAATGTAGAAAATAAAAACTCCGCAACTATTCGTAGTGAGTTAACTCATGCAAACGTAGTTAATGCATTGGGTTACGAACCAGAACCTGTCGGTGTATATGAACAAGCCACTGCTTACTGCGACACTAAAATAGATGATTTAATCGGTGGTGCTTCTGGCGCATTCGACACTTTAAAAGAGTTGGAAGATGCTATTGCCGCAAGCGGAAATGTAATGGATGCATTAGATGAAGCATTACACAAAAAAGCGAATCAAAGCGAGTTAGATACTCATACTGGTAATGGATTTATTCATGTTACCACCTTTGATAAGGCTAATATCTCTACTGCTCTTTCTCACTCACAGTTACAGCATGCTAGAGTAGATGCCACAAAGGTTTCCACCTCTACGGCAAATGGAAATATAAAAATTAATGATAATGAAGTTAATGTATATACCCATCCCTTAAGCACAGTTACACCAGGAACATACAGACAGCTTACTGTTGATTCAGAAGGGCATATTACAGGTGGTAATAACACTGCTGTTCCTATAACCCAAGGTGGAACAGGTGCCACATCATCCGCGCAGGCTTTGATCAATTTAGGCTTAAACGCCACTGCCACAGAAATAAATAAGCTTAGTGGCGTTACCACATCAACAGCAGAACTTAATTATTTAAAAGGAGTTACATCTAGTGTTCAAACTCAGCTAAATAGTAAAGCCTCTTCTGAGCACGGAAACCATGTTCCTACCATAAATGCAAGTAATAAAGGAAACTTTGTTATTTCAAATGGTTCAGCCGCAGAATTTCATGCTCTAAGTAGTGACGATGTTATTAATGCCTTAGGCTATAAACCTGGTACTGGAAGTATCGTATATACAGAGGTTAAAGGAGATGCAGAAACGGAATATAGACATGGTTCTGTTAATATTACAAAAGCTAATATTGGCTTAGGTAAAGTAGATAATACCTCCGATAGTGAAAAGGCAGTTTTAAGTGCGTCAAAGCTTTCTACTGCTAGAACTATTGCTCTGTCTGGAGGTGCAACTGGTACTGCTACTTCGTTTAATGGAGATGCAAATATCTCTATTCCTGTAACTGCCTTGGATGCAACAAAGCTATCTGGAACTGCATCTATA
>JAVBUZ010000228.1:0-14101 GCA_031554725.1 Lachnospiraceae bacterium
TTATTGAGCAAATACTCTATGAGGTGGACAGTGAGGAAAAGTATCAGATATTCAAACAGATTTTGA
Source organism: Lachnospiraceae bacterium (assembly GCA_031554725.1). Lineage (GTDB taxonomy): Bacteria > Bacillota > Clostridia > Lachnospirales > Lachnospiraceae > JAVBUZ01. The sequence goes on from JAVBUZ010000228.1 coordinate 67, forward strand.
TAAATGAAAATCCAGAAAGCTGTATGATTTTTTGCGGAACTAGAGAAATGGTGAATGTACTTTTCCAAAAGCTGCGTAGAGATAGAATCTTTTGTGGTATGATTCATGGTGAATTGGAACAAAAGGAAAGATTAAAAACGGTGTCTGCTTTTCGCAAAGGAGGCTTCCACTATCTGATTGCTACAGACGTAGCAGCAAGAGGTATTGACTTTGACAATATTTCGCTGGTGGTTAACTACGATTTTCCAACTGGGAGAGAGACTTATGTACATCGAATTGGAAGAACGGGAAGAAATGGAAATTCTGGAAGGGCTATAAGTTTTATTTGTGACAACGAAAAAAGAATGTTAGAAATGGTGGAAGAATACATGGGATGTAGCTTGCCACTAAGTGAATTTCCCAAGATGGACAAAACCAAAGAGAAGGCCTTTTGGGAATATCAAAGAAAAAAAAGTGCACCCAAAGCGCAAAAGGGTGAGTCTCTAGAACGCAGTATTACACGTCTTTCCATTGGTGGTGGCAGAAAGTCTAAAATGCGTGCAGTAGATATTGTAGGAACAATTTGTAGCATAGAGGGTATTACATCTGAGGATATAGGAATTATTGATGTTCGGGAAAGTATTACATATGTCGAAATTTTAAATAAAAAAGGTAGCTATGTTTTAGAAAAGCTTCAGAAAAAAACCATAAAAGGAAAACTTCGTACTGTCAGAATAACAAGAGGAGAATAACTTGATTGGACATCCTAATTATGGTATGTTGATTGTATATTGTTGATTTAATGCTTACTATTTATTTTACACTAGAGATTAAATCTATGTACTAAGGGAGGAAATATATGCTTAGAATGTTAACCGCTTATACGTTTGAAGTGGAAAATATGCAGTGGGCACTTGATGATATCCTTTGCCAGTTAAAGCTTGAAGAAAACTTACAAAAAAATACAGTAGGTTTTTTGCAATGCCATTCGGATTTTATCGAAACTGGGGTTGCAGGTTTTATTGCGGGTCATTTGCCTTTTGACGTTGTCGGTGGAACGACGATGGCAAGTATGACACCAGAGGGAAAAGAGTCTTTGATTCTTTCTATTTCAGTTTTAACCAGCGATGAGATAAGCTTTCATACGTTTTCATATGAAGCAACGCTTGATATAACGGAAATAGAAAAGGTTTATCGTGAGAGGCTTCCACAGGAGAATAAACCTAAGCTATTAGTTCCATTTTTCCCTATGCTTGCAGATGTTGCGGCGGGAGAAATGCTAACGACTCTGGACAAAATATCAGATGGTGTGCCTATTTATGGAAGTCTAGTTATTCATCACACATTAGATTTTAATGAGTGCTTTGTTATTCACAATGATGAGGTTTTTCAGAGTAAGGTAGTAATAATTGCAATGTCAGGAGAGCTTAATCCGAGGTTTTTTGTGAGTGAAGTACCTGAAAAATATATTCAAAGACGTAAGGATATAATTACGAAATCAAAAAGAAATACAATTATAGAAGTAAATGATATGCCAGTTCTAGATTATTTAGCTTCCATAGGAATTTCTAATCCAGATGATTCGGGCGTGTTTAGTGCATTATCAATTGCAATGGACTTAAATGATGGAACAAAACCTGTTATATGTGGCATGCAACGCGTTAGTGAGCAGGGACATGTTATTTGTTCTGAAATTATGCCAGAAAAAGCAACCATAGTTATCGGTGATATAGAATATGAGGATGTAGTTAAGCTGACAGAAGATATCATTGGCAAAGTAAGTGAAATAGAAAATTACCAGGGGGTATTTTTATGTCCATGTGCGACCCACTTATTGCTTGTGGGGGCGGACATTCAATTTCAAGGGGATATAATCAAGTCACATGGGTTGAAAGAGCCTTATCATTTATGGTATGCAGGGGGGGAAATCTGCCCAGTGTATGATGAGGAAGGAAAGATACATAATCATTGTCATGCGTATTCTTATACAGCATGTGTTTTTTAATATAATAAGGAAATTGTTAGAAGGAAGGGTTGATTATGATCCGAGAACAGGATACAGAAGACCTAAGCAATAGAATTGCTGAATTAGAAAGAGAAAACAGTCGTCTGAAACGTCAGCTAAAAAATATACAAGAGGTACAATCCAAATCTCGAGAAATTATGGTTGGAAAGTATCTTGCAAAAAATTTATTGGATGACGAGCAAAAGAAGCAAGCAAAATATATAAAGCTATTATTAGAAAATAGTCCGGATATTATTTTCCTCTTTGACGAGGAACGAAGAGTGGTTCATTGTACGGAAGCCTTTTTAAAGAGAACGAGGACTTCCAGCATTAGTCAGGTAATCGGTAAAACATATAGGGAAGTATTATATAAGTATGCAGATGCAAGCTGGCTAGAAGATAATAGAGAAAGTATAGGGGGATTGCTCTCTATTTATGAAGGTTCAGCTTTTGTTGGAATGTTTGATTTTGAAGGAACAGGAGTATCTCGTAAGTATTTAATCAATAGAGCACCAATGGTAGGAGATAACAATACTTTTGAGGGATCAATTGCCATTTTGCACGATATAACGGAAATTATGGAGGCCAAAGAGCTAGCAGAGAAAGCAAGCCAAACAAAATCCAATTTCCTTTCTGCTATGTCTCACGAAATACGTACGCCAATGAATACGATTGTGGGAATGACTAATATTGCAAAAGGTGCAGATGAGCTTTCAAAGGTAAAGGATTGTATCGATAAAATAAGTAGTGCATCGAATCATTTGCTTGTCGTTATCAATGATATTTTAGATATGTCAAAAATTGAGGCTGGTAAATACAATATTACCCCAGTGACCTTTTCGTTTTCTAAGATGATAGAAACCATATCACAGGTGCACAAGGCATATTTGCATGAGCATAATATCAAGTTTACATGTACAATGGATCCTAATATACCAGATTGCGTAGTCGGTGATGAACACAGAATCCTCCAAGTAGTTATGAACCTTATCAATAATGGAACGAAATTTACGCCAAGTGGTGGGAGTATTCATCTTGAAGCTAGAAAAGTAAATAATGAGAATGGTGAGATAAGTGTGGAAATTTCTGTTGCTGATACAGGAATAGGAATTGAAGAAGAACAGCAGAGGAAAATCTTTGATGCTTTTGAACAGGCAGAAAATGGGGCGGCTAGAAAATATGGCGGAACTGGCCTTGGACTTTCCATAAGTAAAAACCTAGTAGAGCTAATGGGCGGAAGGATATGGTGTGAATCCAAAGTAGGAGAAGGGTCTAGATTTTCGTTTACAGTAAATCTTTTAGCCGCAGCCAAGTGTCAGCAGGCAGAAGAGGCGTTAGAGGATTCTACTCATACAATGAAAGATGTGTTTATCGGAAAAAGGGTATTAAGTGCAGAGGATATGGATATGAACCAAGAGGTTCTATCGGCACTGCTTGAAGAATCTGGTATTAACATAGAGCATGCACGCGATGGCCAAGAGGCATTCAATAAATTTAGCCTAAATCCAGATACATATGATTTGATTTTAATGGATATACATATGCCTAGAATAGACGGAATTCAAGCAACTAGGCTAATTCGTTCCTTAGACAACAAGAAGGCAAAGGAAGTTCCCATTATTGCAATGTCAGCAGATGTATTTCAGGAAGCCATTCAAAATTGTTTAGATGCAGGAATGACAGACTATATAGGAAAACCAATAGATATGCGAGTAATGACAAAAAAACTTAAAAAATATTTATTATAATAAAAATAGCGCTTTATAAGGCGCTATTTTTTGTTGCTGCTTTATCTTGATACATTACGTCAGCTGCTCGCTTTCATACACTTGCAAAGGTTTCATAGGGTGTGTTCTCCCTTCAAAAAAGGAAGGCTATTTACCAAAATGGCAATCGCGATGCCGAGAAATGTAAAAAATAGAACGGGATTTAAAAGGAAGCCTAGCATGTCCTCTGTGGTTTCCAGTCCACCGTAGTGTGATACCATTTTTAAAAAGATAATAGAAGTAATTGGTATCATTCCGTGGTGACGGAAAAAACGGCAAGTATAAATAATAATAAAAACGGCAAATAAAATAAATATAAGCTCTGTTAGATAAGGCGCGTAAGAAACGTATTTGCATAGCTCTACTACAGCAAAGCCTAATAGACCGCCGAGCATAGTACCAAGCCCAGTATGATATCCTTCTATTAAAGTATCTTTTATCGTTTTCTGCATACAGGTGACAGCAGCAACACTGCAAAAGAATATGGCTTCAGGACAATTAAAAATATGTGCAGCGAGTACGCTAATAAAAATGGCAATTGCAGTTTTCCAAGCACGAAGCCCCATGCGATAGTGAAGCTTTATCTTATGTCTTTTCACCTTATGGGTAACCTTAACAAGAATATTTTCTGCTTTATAGGAATGACGATGAAGATAAATAATTCGGTTAATGCCATAGGCCGCTAAAATACCGATTAGGGTAAAAAAGATTCGCTCAGTAACATAGAAAAAGGCACTTGATGTTTCGGTTTTTCCATCATAGTTAGCAACTACATTTAAAAATACAATACAGTTAGTAAAGGTCGCGTTGGATAAGCTCAAAAGATTACATATATAAATGGCAATCAGTGCAGACAAAGAAATAATAATGGAATTAAATCCCGAAGAATAAAGAGGAATAAGGGTTCCTATTAAAATGGTGAGTATACCAACTGAACCACCAATTAGTGTACCTAAAAAACGGTAGCCACCAAATTTCAAGGTATGTTCATGGTTGTGCTGCATGCAGACAATGGCAGAAACACTGCTCCAAAAAATGGCATCACGGTTGCTGGAAGTGTAAGCTACCAAAACGCATAATGCAACAGCAGCTAAGGTTTTAAAGATACTTGGGGCAATTTTATAATCAAATTTTTTTATGTTCAATATTTTTCTCCATTGTACTTAAATATAGTAGAAAAAATGTCTACTATATTTAAGTGTATACAATGTTGATAAGTTATGTCAATACCATTAAGAGGCTGTATGCAAATAAAGTTCCACTAAAGCTCTATACCTTAATCAACCTTCCGCTGTCTCGACTTCACCAGCGCTAGCGCCACAGCAAAAATAGCCATAGTAAAAAGTATCTGAATAGCAAAGGACTGATAGGCAAGTTTACTTAGGCTACCGTCAAAGTATGCTAGCTCATCGGATATATTTATATACCAATAGGCAGGAAGACATTTGGCAAAGGCATTAACACTATCAGGCAGCAAGGTTCTACTTACAAATACACCACAAAGAAAGGCTGATCCTAAACCTATAACATTAGAATACATAGTTAAGGAGGAATGTTTTTTACTAAGCTGGGCAACCAAGTAGGTGATAGCAACACATACTAACAGGTAGACAAAAGCATTTAGGACATAGTATAGGCCTCTCATGGTGAAAAAGTCTTCTACGTATACAGCAGCAGTAATGCCCATAAAGATTAAAAACACAATTCCGGCATAAGCGCCAGTAGCAGCAATTAATGCAACGTTTCTTTTGCGAAGGCTAAGACTGGAAATGGCATTTCGTGCTTTTAGCTCAGGGCGGTTCCATATAAGTAACATAGGACCTAGGCTGCTAATTAAAGTAGCAGTCATAATATAAGGTAAAAAGGTAAAGAAGAAAGACATTTTCACTGGCTTTGCGGTAACAATACTGGCATCCAGATAACCAGTAGAGGCAGTAATACTAGCTACTTGATTTGTGCTTTGTACAGCCTCAGATAAGCTATAACCAACGTTTATATAGGTGCGAAGATAATTTAAATAGGCATCTGCTTGAGAAGATACGATAAATGCAGAGCTAGAATCAGGATTCTTGTAAAAGATCACAGAACTATTATCTTCCTGGTTTTGTATATTTTGCTGGAAGCCTTTCTCAATAACTAGGATACCTTCCACACTGTGATAAAAAAGCTCATCAGGCCAAAGTGTTTCATCGCTGGCAATTTCAACAACGTTGTGAACCCCACCAATGTAATCAGCTAGACCGTGGCTAAGTGTAGAGTTATCTTGATCGACAATAGCGATATTTATCTTTTTTGTTGTAAAGTCCGTTCGAGAACTCATGCTAGAAGAATTGGCGGTAACAAAGGAGATACCTAAAAACATAAAAACAAAAATAATTCCAGAAGCAATATTTTTTAGAGCAATTTTCAAAAAGGTTTTAAAGATTTGCATAGCTTTCCCTCCTTGTCATGAAATATGATGTGAGGCAGATGATAAGGGTAAAAATGGAGAGGGTTATCATATTAGTAAAATACCTATCATGAGTATTGTAAATAAGTAAGGAGTAAAGAGAGTCCTGTATTAAGGTGGCAGGATTCAGCCTATTTACAATCGGTGCATAGGTTTGAAGGAGATGCTTAAGGTCAGCAACCATCAGACCGGAAAGGAAAGAGGAGCCTAAGGAGGCTAGTAAAAATAAGGAAACTCGTAGTCCTTCACTAAGCTTAGGTATTGATCCAAAGAATATACCTAGGGAAATACCAAAGATGGAACCAATAGCACAGGTTAAAATTACATATCCTAGCTGTCCGCCAAAGCTTATTTTTAAAACAAGTGTTAAATACGCTAGCAGAACTAAAAGCGAAGCAAAGTGAATTGTAAAAATAGCAAGATACTCTGCAAAGATTAAAATGTTACGTGGTACTGGAGCAAGACATTTTCTCATTCCGACGCCGCTTTGGTCAGCACGCATTTGAACAGCACAAGGTGCACCTAAAAACCCACCAAACAAAATTGCCATGCCCATTAAAGAGAAATAGTAGCAAACAAAGGTGTCAATGGTATCTGTAGAAAAACTAGCTTCCTTTACAAAGGCGGTGGTGTCAGTCAAAGAATCTATTAACCCAGGTAAAGCACTTGGATTGGTCTGGATAACATCTTCAATCAGGCTTTTTGTCTGCAAATACTGATTTACAAAGCTTTGAACAGCCGTTTGATTAATGTTACTTTTAATAACGGATAAAGAAATATCATCATTTACGGTAATAACTGCATCTACAATTCCATCCTTCAAGAGAGCAGCAGCCTCTTTGGTAGTAACTTCACTTATGGTTAGAAAGGGTTCACCCTCTGAAGCATCCTCTGCAATGGTTTCAATGGTTTCTCTAAAGGTTTCATTTTCAGCTTCGTATACAATAGCAACAGGAATAGAGTGAAAAATATATTCCTTATTGCTAATATTAGAAAAGGCAACAAAAAAGCAGGTTCCTAAAATAAGTGGAAAGATAAAACTCCAAAAAACTTCTTCACGGGAGTTTAGAGATGCTTTTAATCGATATTTATATAAATGCCAAAACATAGTCACCCCTCCTTAATCTCTTAATTCTTTTCCGGTAATTTCTAAAAATACATCATTTAAAGTAGGAAGCTCAGAATATACCCTGCCAAAGGAAATATCATGTTCCTTTAAATAATCTAAAACTCTGATAAGATTGTGTTTTCCACCGCTATAATATAAAGTAAGTTCCGATTCAGCGTAGGTGCACTGATATACATGTGGAAGCTCACTTAGGGCAGGGATATGTGTTTCGTCAAAGTCATTGATGATAACACGAATGATTTCACTGTTTTTAATCATACGCTTTAGCTGCTCGGTAGTACCTAGAGCTACATTTTTACCCTTATCCATAATAGCAATGCGGGTACAGATTTGTTCTACCTCTTCCATATAATGAGAGGTGTAGATAACAGTTGCGCCCTTTTTATTTAATTCCACAATGCCCTCTAAAATTTTGTTACGGCTTTGTGGATCAACGGCAACGGTTGGCTCATCTAGAATAATTAGTTCCGGCTTGTGAGCAATACCGCAAGCAATATTTAGGCGGCGGAGTAGTCCACCAGATAATTTTTTGGGACGAAACTTCACGAAGTCCTCTAAGCCAACAAAAGCAATGGCGTCCTTTACATATTCCTTACGAAGCTTTGAATCCTTAATGTAAAGGCCGCAGAAATAGTCGATGTTTTCATAAACAGTAAGCTCATCAAAAACAGCTACATTCTGCATAACTACCCCAATTTTTGATTTAATATCATAGCTATCAGGTTTCATTTGTTTACCGAATACTTCCACAACACCTTTGTCATAGCTTAGTAGTGCCAAAAGACAATTGATGGTTGTGGTTTTGCCAGAACCGTTTGGACCAAGAAGACCAAAGATTTCTCCCTGCTTTATTTCAAGATTCAAATGATCAAGTGCAATTAATTCTGAATAACGTTTTACAAGATTTTCAATTTTTATAATGGTATCGCTCATAATGTCCTCCTCATGCGAAGTTGTATTTAAGTTACTCTTAGTATAGTCTAAGAAAAACCTTTACCCAAGTGAAGTCTGTCACGAATGCATATGACAAATGTCATAATTCGAAAATATTACACCTTTTTGAAAACTTATTATCTGTTAATGGCTAGAACAAAATGGTAAACTCTAGATGTAAACAAGAGATTCACTTTCCGGAAAAGTAATCGAAGGATTCAATTCAAATTTATATAACAATCATTGGGAGGTATTTGATAAATATGAAAAAGAAACTTATATCTATGGTTCTTGCAACCGTAATGTGTATGTCTATGTTAGTGGGCTGTGGCTCTGATAAAAATACTAGTGCGGATACAAAGGAATCTAGTACCAAAACAGTAAAAGAAAGTGTTTCTGCTGAAACACCAAAGGATGAAAAAGTAACAATCAAATTGTTCTCTAACTTACCAGATAGAAAAAATGGTCAGGGTTTAGTAGAGCAGAAGATTATTGATGAATACATGAGTGAAAATACGAATGTAACAATCGTAGTAGAAGCATTAGATGAAGAAGCTTATAAAACAAAATTCAAAGCATATGCAATGGATGGCATGCCAGACGTTGTAAGTATCTGGGGACAGCCTTCTTTCCTTGACGAAGTATTAGAAGCTGGCGTTCTAGCAGAACTAAACGAAGCAGATTATGCTGATTATGGATTTGTATCTGGCTCTTTAGACGGATTTAAAAAAGACGGAAACCTTTATGGTCTTCCAAGAAACACAGACGTTATGTTCTTCTACTATAACCAGAAAATGTTTGACGACAATGGTTGGAGTGTACCTTCTACATATGATGAGCTTCTTGCATTAGCAAAAGACATCAATGCAGCAGGAATTGCGCCGGTAGCTATGGATGGTGGCGATGGATGGCCAATGGCAATCTATCTTACAGATTTAGTTGTTAAAATCAATGGTAGCTGTGGTGACCTTGTATCAAAGGCTGTAGCAGCAGGAGACTTTACCGATCCAGCATTTGTAAAAGCGACAGAGCTAATGGCAGAAGCAGCAAAAGCAGGTCTTTTCCAGGTAGGCTATGACTCTCAGGATTATGGAACAGCAATGAACTTATTTACCAACGGTCAGGCAGCGATGTTCTACATGGGAAGCTGGGAATCTTCTATGGCACTTAACCCAGATATTCCAGAAGACATCAGAACAAACATCAGAGTGTTTACTATGCCTGTAGTTGAAGGTGGAGCAGGAGGAAGCAAAGATATCGCAGCTTGGAATGGTGGCGGATATGCAGTATCTGCTCAGTCAGAAGTGAAAGCAGAAGCAATCAAATTCTTAAACTATATGTATCAATCAGATAAATTATCAAAATATGGCTGGGAAAATGGTGTTGGTATGTCAGCACAGGATCAGTCAGCATACATGACAGGAAGCGAAACAGCATTACAGATGCAGGTTCTTGATTTTGTAAACAATGCAACAAGCGTTTCTGGAACACCAATCAATGACTGTGGTCCTTCTGTATTTAAAACAGTAATTGAAAGTGAAATTCAAAGTGTATCAAATGGAACTCAAAGCGTGGAAAGTTTTCTTAACAATATTGGCCAGGCATGTAAGTAAAACATAAGGATACAAGATTATGAGATGGCTGCCTTTATTGGCAGCCATTTTTGGAAAAGAGAGGAAGAAAAAAATGAAAAAATTGTATAGCAATAAAATGGTTATTATTAGCCTTATTGCCCCCTCACTTCTGGTATTCGTTTTTGCAATATTAGCTCCAATTATTCTAAGCGTTTACTATGGCTTTACAGATTACTCAGGTATGGGAAAATTAAATTTTATTGGACTTGAAAATTATAAAAATTTATTTCATGATAAAGCATTTGCAAAATCCTTACAAAACTCCTTATTTCTAGCAATTGGTTTTATTTGCATCCAACATCCAATTGCAATTGTGGTGGCAGCCGTACTTGATAAATTGCAAGGAAAAGCAGAAGGGATTTTTAGATGCATATACTTTATCCCAAATGTAATTTCCGTAGCGGTTATTGCTTACCTTTGGAAGTTTATTTACAACCCAAGCTTTGGATTGCTAAACAATATCTTAAAGGCTGTTGGCTATAAAGGGCAGATTAATTGGTTTAGCAATGATTTAGCTATTTGGTCAGTGCTAATTGTTTTAATATGGCATGGCTTTGGCTGGGGTATGCTGATTTACTATACAGGTATTAAAAATATTGACCCTGTTTTATATGAGGCAGCAGCAATTGATGGCGCAAATGCAAGCACTACCTTCTTTAGAATTACCCTACCAATGATGAAGCCAGTTATTCAGATTAACGTTACTATGGCTGTTATATCAGCATTAAAACAGATGGAAACGGTTTACCTGCTCACCAATAATGGAGGACCTGGAAACAGCACTCAGTTTACCGCCAACTACTTGTATCAGCAGGCATTTAAAGCACTTAGATATGGATACGGAAATGCCATTGGTGTTGTATTTATTGTTATTTGTTTAGTTGTAACAGTAGGTCTTAATACCTTGTTTGCAGAAAAGAAGGATAATGTAAAGAGAGGTGGAAAACATGCATAAAACAAGTAAGGATGCACCAAAACGTTTTACTGTGGGTAGAGTGTTACTTTGGGTGATACTATTAGCAGTAGCTGTTATTCAAGTTTTTCCGTTAATCTGGTTGGTAGATTTCTCGCTAGCAAGTAGCAATGAGCTTTTTACCTCAGGACTATTGATTATCCCTAAGGAAATTCAGTGGGGAAACTATGTAAAAGCATTTGTGGATGGTAATTTTTTACATTATCTAAAAAATAGTATTTTAATTAATGGACTGGCAGTTCTTTTCGTACTAGTGATATCCATTATGGCAGCATTTGCTTGTAAAAGAATGAAATGGAAACTAAGCGGTTTGGTGAGAACACTTCTTCTATTAGGAATGATGATACCAATTCATGCAACCCTACTACCTAATTACAAAATCTACAGTATGCTTGGAATTAAGGATACAATATGGGCACTTTTAATTCCTTATGTTGCATTTTCACTGCCACAGGCAATGTTTTTAATGACAGGATTTTTGGAAGGCGTTCCAGTAGAATTAGAAGAGGCAGCAGTTATGGATGGCTGTGGTATCTATAGAGTGGTATTTCAGATTGTAACCCCAATGCTAAAGCCTTCGATTGCGACAGTATCTATTATGACTTTTTTAAACAATTGGAATGAGTTTATGATGGCTAGTATGTACTTAGATTCTCCAAAGTGGAAAACACTACCCTTCTCTATTTTAGAATTTACAGGACAGTATTCGTCTAATTATGCAGTTCAGTTTGCGGTAATGGCACTTGCAGCAGCACCAGCAGTTGTCATATACATTTTGTTAAATAAACATATTACCAAGGGGGTAGCAATGGGGGCTGTAAAAGGCTAAGAAAATAAGTTATACTTATATAAGAAAAATAAGCCAGCGAGGGTATGGAAGCTATGGGTAGAGTAAAGAAATTTATTAATCGTCTGAGTATACGTAAAAAGTTGATTTTTTATAGTTATATGGTTATGACCCCCATTATGCTTATTATTAGCACCACGCTGGTTGTTAAAAACTACGGCGATACCCAAAAGAGCAAAAACTTAAGGCAGATGCAAAGTGTAAAAAGCTTAGATGACAGTGTGGATGTTCTTCGCAAGGACATGCAGAATCTATGCACTTACCTATGTATTAATGAAGATGTTTTGAAAATTTTAAATAGTAAAAATCCAGAAGAGCTAAATAGGAACCATAAATTGTGGTTAGACGAGGCACCGATGAACTTTCTGCTTGATATATTTGCGTTAAAAGGATATGTGAAGACAATTGCCATTTACCCTGAAAATGGAGTGAATTATTACCTTAAAAGTCAAGATGCATCTGCACACGTAGCAGAAACAAAGGCAGTGCAAAGTAGTGAAATGTATAAGGAAGCAGTGGAAGCTGGTGGTGCAGTGTTATGGAAAGTGCTCAGCAAAGAAAAAAATGATGTGTATCTGGCAACAAGAGCAGAAAAGCTAGTGCTATATAGAGAAATCTATGATTTATCGAAAAAGAACGCTCTTGCTTTTCTGGTATTAGGTGCCAACACAGATGTATTTTTAGAACCCTGTAAGAATGCAGTGCAGTCGGAAGAAGAGGGTATTGTAATATTATCACCAAACGGTCAAGAGCTATTGGAATACGGAATGCATGATGAGAAGGTGGCAGAATATTTGACAAAGGAAATGTATTCCTATGTGAAACAAAAAAATGCAGCTCCTTCTTTTGAATATGGAAAATATGATGTGTTCTGGTCTCAAAATGAAAAGAGTAGTTTTATAGTATGCAAACTTGTACCCAAGGTAAGTATTGGTGACCTTTTAAAAGAAGCGGCTGTCACACCTTTGATTTTATTGGCGGCATTTTTAATGGGACTTTGCCCTATTCTAATTTTTATATCCCATATCATTACACAACCCCTAAATCTACTAACCGTAGCCATGGGTAAATTTAAAAAAGGTGATTTTACCCAGCAAATTCCTGTAAGCACCCAAGATGAAATGGGCGTGGTAGCGGAGGGTTTTAACGTAATGGTAGAGGATATCAAAAAACTGATTGATACCAATTACGTTATGGCACTGAAAGAAAAAGAAAGTGAATTAAATGCCTTACAGGCACAAATCAATCCTCATTTTTTATATAATACGCTAGATGCTTTATATTGGCGTGCCCTTGAATTTGAAAATGAAGAAATTGCAGAGGATATTCTTGCTCTATCCAATTTGTTTCGAATGGTTTTAGGGCAGGGGAAAGGCATAATCACAGTCGATTTAGAGGAAGAATTAATTAATACCTACCTCCATATACAAAAAATGCGTTTTGGAAAAAGGCTAAATTATAGTATGACTATAGAAGATGAAATAAAAGAGGCACTGATTCCTAAGCTGATTTTGCAACCCTTTGTGGAAAATGCCATTGTACATGGCATTGAAAATGTGGGAACAAATGCGACCCTAATTATAAGTGGGAAAAAGGTAGAGAAAAACGAAAAAACATACATAGAATTTGATATTGCAGATACCGGAAAAGGCATGACCCAAGAACAGCTAGAAGATATTTGGAAGACCAATGAGGCAAGAAGATATGCCAGTCAAAGAATTGGTCATTATGCCATTAGGAATGTAAAAGAGCGTTTAGAATTAAAGTATCACGAGGATTTTTCACTTACCATAGATAGTGAGCTAGGAAAAGGAACTATCGTGCATATTGTAATACCATTCGAGCTTGCAGGAGGAAGAGAACTTGAGCATTAAGTTACTGATTGCGGATGACGAAGACATTATTAGAAATGGAATAGGAAAATACATTAATCTACATACGGACAGGTTTGAAAAAACCTTGCTTGCAGAGAATGGGCAGGATGCCATTGAGCAGATTTTAAAGTACGAGCCTGAAATCATTCTTTTAGATGTGCAGATGCCTTTAAAAACAGGCTTGGATGTTATGAAGGAAATAAAGCAGGCAGGTCTTTCGCCGATTATCATTATTCTAAGTGGTTATGACGAATTTAAGTATGCCCAGCAAGCACTTAAGCTTGGTGCAAGAGATTACATATTAAAGCCAATTCGTTCTTCTGACATTTTGAAGCTACTTATGGGATATGCAGACGAACTAAAGGGGGAGACTAAGAGCATAGAAACTGAAAAAGCAGAGGTTCTTAATCCCATTGTTTCTCTGGCAAAAGAGTATGTGGAAGAAA
>JAVBUZ010000150.1:0-4030 GCA_031554725.1 Lachnospiraceae bacterium
GATAGAGATACTTTTACGTTTGCTAAAATGCACAGTGCAAAAGATTGAATATCCTAAATCAGGATAGGCTAGCTCATATTGATAAGAATCTTTAGTTGTTGTATAATGAAATTTCATGAGAATACCTCCAATATAATGCAAAATATTTGTACACTATATTGGTACATCATAAAAGAAAGAGAAGAACAATGTCAAGAAAATGTATAATAATTGGTGCAGGAGATTTGACTGTATCTGAAATTTTAAAAAATGAAGAGGATTATGTAATCGCTGTTGATGGTGGTATGATGTATTGTGGCGTTCTAGAGATAGAACCAGATATGATAATAGGAGATTTTGACTCTGTTGACGAGCAACACTTAGAAGCCATCGCACAGATTGAAAAAATAGCACCAGAGAAGGTAAGGCGCCTAAAGGCAGAAAAGGATGATACCGATATGCTAGCGGCAATAAAACAAGGACTAGAGAAGGGGTATCTACATTTTGAAATTTATGGTGGTAATGGTGGAAGACTAGATCATACATTAGCCAATATTCAGTGTCTCCTTTTCTTAAAAAAACAGGGAGCATCTGCTTACTTAAAAGATGGAAATGGTATTATTTTTGTTATGAAGGATGAAGCAGTAACCTTTAGAAAAGAAATGGAAGGCTATATGTCTTTATTCGCATTGGGAGAAGAGGCAAAAGGTGTTACCCTAGTTGGCATGAAATATCCTTTGAATGATTATACTCTTGCCAATGATTTTCCGATCGGAATCAGCAATGAGTTTACTGGACAAGAAAGTAAAATTATTGTAGAAAAGGGAGAAGTAGTGGTTATGGTTCAGTGGCCATAACAAATGGAGGCTTAGGGTGAAGAAAAAGAAGATTATATATACGATTATTTCAGGAACGTTACTGCTATTACTATATATGGCAATTTTTTCGTTTTCTGAACAGGATGGAGATACTTCTGGAAGCTTAAGTATGAGAATATCTCAACTTGGTATGGAACTATGGAATGAAATAACAGCTAGACATTGGTCTGATTCTATGATTTTACAGATGGCAGAGTATTTTGAACATCCAGTAAGAAAATTGGCTCATTTTACGGAATATGCCATTATGGGAATACTTATACATAGCATGTTTCTATACTGGGATTTAGATAAGATGAAATGGAAAGTGGTTAGTATTTTATGGGTAGCACTTTCTGCGACCGCAGATGAATTTCATCAGTATTTTGTGCCCGGTAGGTGTGCTAGTATATGGGATGTACTTTTAGATACCGTAGGGGGTATTGTGGGAATACTGATTTGCGTATTTTTAGTTTACCAAAGCCGTAAAAAACAAAATCAAATATAAATAAAAGTTGTCGCTTTATGTTTAGGCATAAGAGCGGCAACTTTTTTTATATAATTCGTTCATGTATAACATATCCTTTTGAGGACAGTAAGTCTTTGGCTAAGGTAACCGCATTTTCTTCATAAAACTCTATGCGAAGAGCGCCCTCCTCAAATTCACGATTGTGAGTAATTCCAATATTTTTAATACTGATAGAGTGAAGAGCAAGCATGGTTGCAATAGAGGCTAGCGCACCAGGCTCGTCTAGGATTTCTACGTTCAATACATATTCTCGTTTGATTGGCCCACTGGAAGCATTAACAAAGGAGTTTCGATAAACACGAGCATTTTCAAAAAAATCATAGATTTCGGTTTCGGACTTATCTAGTAGAAGGTGCTTTATATCTTCAAGTGAGGCGATATAATCATCGAGCAGTGAAAGGATATTCTCGGAATTTGTTAGGCAGATCTGCTGCCACATAGTAGCAGAAGAAGAGGCAATACGAGTAATATCCTTAAAACCACCAGCAGCAATAGACTTCATAATCATATCTTCAGAATCAGAGTTCTTAACCAAGCTTACCAGAGAAGAAGCAATGATATGAGGAAGATGACTGACTGCAGCAGTTACATAATCATGCTGTGTGGAATCAAGCTCTAAAGGAATGGCTCCCATTTGTTTGATAAGTTCCTTATAGGAATCAACCTTGTCTTTTGAAACCTGATTGGTGGGTGCGACAATATAGTAAGCATTTTCAAGAAGAATGGCTTTGGAGTTAAGATAGCCTGTTCGTTCACTACCTGCCATGGGGTGACCGCCAATAAATTGATGGCTTAGACCAGCGGCTTCTACATGCTTGTGAATATCTGTTTTTACGCTTCCTACATCCGTTAAAATGCATGTATTTGATAAAAATTGTTTTACTAATTTTAAATTGTTGTCATTATGAGAAACAGGAGCGCATAAAAAGATATAATCACAAGTAGAAAAGTTTGCATCAATAGATGTCGCAATGACATCAACAACAGCATCCTTATAAGCGGCTTCAAGAGACATACTATTTATATCATATGCAATAATTTGTATAGAGCTATCGGCAGCCTTTAAAGCTTTTGCGATAGAACCACCGATGAGTCCAAGACCGATAAAACCGCAGGTTAATTGTGACATTGTTTTCCTCATTTCTGTATTTAAGTTTAGAAGAACTTTCGACCTACAATATTACAGAAAGGACTAAGCTCTTGAGTTAGTTGATCAAAATGTTCAAAGGTGAGCGACTGAGGCCCATCAGAAAGTGCCTTTGCAGGATTGTCATGTACCTCTATCATTAGTCCATCAGCGCCACAGGCAACAGCAGCCTTAGCCATGGAAGGTACGTATTTGTAAGAACCAGTGGAATGTGAAGGATCCACAATAATTGGTAAATGTGTTTTTTCTTTTAAAACAGGAACGGCACTAATATCTAAGGTGTTACGTGTGGCTGTTTCGAAAGTACGAATGCCTCTTTCACATAGTACAACATTATGGTTACCTTCTGCAATAATATATTCGGCAGCATTTAACCATTCTTCAATAGTAGCACACAAACCACGTTTTAATAAAACCGGTAATCCAGAGCGACCAGCTTCTTTTAGGAGAATGAAGTTTTGCATATTGCGTGCCCCAATTTGAATCATATCTACGTATTTTGCAGCAGCTTCGATAGCTTCTAAGCTAACCACCTCGCAGATAGTGGAAAGACCAGTTTCTTGTTTTGCAGTCTGCATATAGCGAAGACCTTCTTCTTCTAAGCCTTGAAAAGAGTAGGGTGAAGTACGTGGCTTATAAGCACCGCCTCGAAGGATGGTGGCCCCACTTTTCTTTACATTTCTAGCGATTAGCATTAATTGCTCTTCCGTTTCAACAGCACAAGGACCAGCCATAATGGTTAAATTGTCGGGGCCAATTACAGTGTTGCCAACAATTACAGTAGAAGGCTCTGGATGAAACTTGCGGTTGGTGAGCTTGTAGCTTTCTGTAACAGGCATAATACGTTCAACATCTTTGTATACAGCTAAGTTTTCTGTGGAAAGACGGCTTTTATCTCCAACCATACCAATAATGGTTACTTCCTCGCCCTTTGAAAGATGAACAGAGAGTCCGTTAGTTTCAATGTACTGAACGACCGCCTGTATATTTTCGTCACTAGCGCCTGGTTTCATAACAATAATCATAGTATTTATCTCACTTTCTTTATCTGAATCAAATTTATTTTATCGGTTTCATAGATATGAATATAACACGTTGAAGCGCTAAAGTCAACGGGAAAATATTTACGCTTTAAAGCATTAAAGCATGCGGTTAAAATAATCTGAAATTTGTAGAAAAAATGTTGTAATGTGATAGAAAATTTAGTAAAATATACTCATGGTATTTCATAATTGGGGTATAAATGATGAATTATACCAAATAAAACTAAATGGGCGTGTAAAAACAGAATAATCACCCCCTAAGAATTGGAGGCACAACATGAATATTTACACAACTGACAAGATTCGAAACGTGGTGTTATTAGGTCATGGTGGAAGTGGAAAGACCAGCTTGGTAGAGGCAATGGGGTATTTGTCAGGTATTACTTCTAGGATGGGAAAAGTTTCAGACGGTAATACAATCAGCGATTACAGTAAAGAAGAGCAAAAACGACAGTTTTCCATTGGTACAACAGTT
>JAVBUZ010000103.1:0-5850 GCA_031554725.1 Lachnospiraceae bacterium
GCACCGCCGATATGTTAGATGCGATTGAAACAGTAAATGCAGACACTGTATTTATTCTTCCAAACAACAAAAACATCATTTTAGCAGCAAATCAAGCGGTTAGTTTAGTTAAGGACAAAAAGATAATTGTAATTCCTACCAAAACAGTACCTCAAGGAATTACCGCTGTCATCAATTATGTTCCGGATTTAACTGCAGAAGAGAATGAAGCTACCATGTTATCTGAGATTACACGTGTTAAAACAGGTCAGGTAACTTATGCCGTTCGTGATACACAAATCGACGATAAAGTAATCAAACAAGGTGATTACATGGGTATTGGTGACAAGGGTATCTTATCGGTTGGTAATGCCCTTAATGAAATCACGTTACAGATGGTTGATGGTATGATGGATGATGAATTAGAGCTCATTAGCATTTACTACGGCAGTGATGTAGAAGAAAGTGATGCAGAGGAAATGCGAGAAGCTATTGAATCCAAATATCCGAAGTGTGATGTTGAGCTCCAGTACGGCGGGCAGCCAATTTATTACTATGTAATTTCTGCAGAATAAGTTTGCACGTCTATAGGTAAAAAATATGAATTCAAAAACTGATATTATTAATTTGAAAGGGATTGGCGAGAAATCAGCCAATCTTTTTCATAAATTAAATATTTTCACAGTAGGAGATTTGCTAAGGTATTATCCTCGAGATTATGAAACATTCACCGCCCCTAAAAATATTTGTGACTTATCGGTTGGAGATGTTGAAACCTTTCGAGGTTTAGTTACTGCGGCACCTGCTATAAAAAAGGTTCGAAATCTAAACATTATGACGTTAGTTGTAAAAGATGCAACAGGCTCTGTTCAACTAACCTTTTTTAACATGCCATATTTAAGAAGCATCTTACAAAGTGGACAGTCTTATCTATTCAGAGGCCTTATTCAGTCTAAAGGCTGTACAACCTTCACAGAACAACCTCGTATTTACAAAGAAGAGGAATATAAAGAATTAATGTCTTTTATACAACCTAGGTATGGATTGACCAAGAGCTTGACCAATAATACGGTATTAAAGGCGACAAAACAGGCCCTTAGTCTGTGCGAAATGGAAGAAGAACCATATCCCGAAGAAGTATTAGTAGAAAATAAACTTATGGGGTATGAGGATGCGCTTCATGCTATTCATTATCCTCAAACTTTTGAGGAACTAATAAAGGCACGTAAAAGACTTGCTTTTGATGAATTTTTCACCTTTATTATGCTTCTTAGGAAAAGTCGTGAGCTTACGAAACATGAAACCAATCACTATCCTATGATAGAAACGGCTGAAGCCAAACGCTTTTTAGAAGCCCTTCCATATAAACTTACCAATGCTCAGTTTAAAGTTTGGCATGAGATAATATCTGATTTGAGTGGTGATTTATGCATGAATCGTTTGATTCAAGGCGACGTAGGCTCAGGAAAAACAATTGTTGCCTTTTTGTCCTTGCTTATGTGTGTGACTAATGGCTTTCAAGGGGCCATGATGGCGCCTACGGAAGTTTTAGCAAAGCAGCATTATGACTCTATGGTAGAGATGACACAAGAGTTTCACTTACCCTTTAAACCAATTCTTTTAGTTGGTTCCATGACCGCAAAAGAAAAAAAGAATGCTTATGAGAGGCTAGTTAGTGGAGAAGCTAATATTGCCATTGGTACCCATGCAATTATTCAAGAAAAAACGATTTTTAATAATCTTGCCCTTGTAATAACGGATGAGCAGCATCGTTTTGGTGTTAGGCAAAGGGAAACCTTTTCAAAAAAAGGTGAGATTCCTCATGTCTTAGTTATGAGTGCAACACCTATTCCTAGAACATTAGCAATTATTTTATATGGTGACTTGCACTTATCGGTTATTGATGAGTTACCAGCCAATCGTCTACCTATAAAAAACTGCGTAGTGGGTACTCAGTATCGCCCTACCGCTTATAAATTTATTGCTGATGAAATTGCAAAAGGAAGACAGACGTATGTAATCTGTCCGATGGTAGAAGAGGGTGAATCTGATACTATGGAAAATGTAATTGATTATACCGAGAAATTACGAGCAGCCCTTCCACCTCACATACAAATTGCATATTTACATGGAAAAATGAGACCTGCAGACAAAAATCGAATTATGGAATCCTTTGCCGCGAAAGATATTGATGTTTTAGTTTCTACTACTGTTATTGAGGTCGGAATCAATGTGCCCAATGCTTCTGTAATGATGGTAGAGAATGCCGAGCACTTTGGACTTGCTCAGCTTCACCAGCTTAGAGGACGAGTAGGACGTGGTAAAGAGCAGAGCTATTGTATTTTTGTAAGTAGCAACACAAAACCTGAAACCATGAAGCGTTTAGAAATATTAAATCAGTCCAATGACGGTTTTCACATTGCAAGCGAGGATTTAAAACTAAGAGGTCCTGGTGATATGTTTGGCATTAGGCAAAGTGGTGATTTTTCCTTTCAAGTAGCTGATATCTATAATGATGCCGATGTTCTAAAGTTAGCAGGAGACTGTGTCGATAAAATTTTAGCGGAAGACTTTTCTTTATCTAGCAAAAAATATCAGGGAATCTATCATTATTTCCATAACAGATTGCTAGAAGAAGGTAGCATCAATAATTACAGTATTGAGCTAAATAAAATTCTTTAATAAAATGTATGGTAAATTTATATAGTTGACTTTAAAACTATATAACAGTAGAATAAGAGTGTTGTCTCAAATTAATAAACAAACACACACGGAGGTTTTCCATGTCTAAAATAGCAGTAGTAACTGATAGTAATAGTGGCATTACACAAGCGCAAGCAACAGAGCTTGGTATTTACGTATTATCTATGCCCTTCATGATTGACGAAGAAACATTTTATGAAGACATTACTCTTAGTCAAAAAGAATTTTATGAGAAATTAGCGTCTGGCGCAAATATTGGAACGAGTCAGCCTTCACCTCATGCCGTTTTAGAATTGTGGGAAGAGCTTTTAAAAGAATATGATGAAATTGTCCATATTCCTATGAGTAGTGGTTTATCTGGTTCTTGCCAGAGCGCAATTATGCTTTCACAGGATTTTAATGGCAGAGTTCAAGTCGTTAATAACCAAAGAATTTCGGTTACACAACGTCAATCTGCTTTAGATGCAAAAGCTCTTATCGAAAAGGGGATGAATGCAGAAGAGATTAAAAACTTTTTAGAAGCGGATAAGTTAAATAGTAGCATTTATATTATGCTTGATACCTTATATTACCTAAAAAAAGGTGGACGTATTACGCCAGCTGCTGCAGCCATAGGAACTATGCTTAAGCTTAAACCAGTTCTTCAGGTTCAAGGAGATAAATTAGATGCCTTTGCAAAAGCGCGTACTTCCGCACAAGGTAAGTCTCTTATGATTAATGCTATCAAAAATGATATCAATAATCGTTTTGGTGGAATTGATGCTAAAAATGTGTGGTTACAAATAGCTCACACAGATGGCATAGAAGTTGCCGAAGCATTTCGTGCAGAAATCGCTGAATTATTTCCTGGATATGAAATCCATGTAGATCCACTTTCCTTAAGCGTAGCCTGTCATATAGGGCCTGGTGCATTAGCATTTGCTTGTACCAAGAAGATTGATGTATAAATAATGATAAAAAGAGCAGGTCAGAAAAGACCTGCTCTTAGTATTTCTATCTTCAAATGGGCACCTCCTTGTTAGTGGTATTTACAAGTTCATTATAATGTCTCGCTTTATATACTTCAAGGCAACTTGAGATACAAAAACTACAACTTAGTTATGGGGGAATACTCCCTTTTTTGCGCATATGTAGTATATTTTTCTTTTACTTGCACTAAATGTATGGTATACTATTTCCATATTTGTGCAAGGAAAATCAAGCACGAAGGAGAAAAAAGAAAATGGCTAAAACAAATACCTATGATGCTTCAAGTATTACCGTGTTGGAAGGCTTAGAAGCGGTTAGAAAACGTCCTGGTATGTACATCGGAAGTGTATCTACCAAAGGATTAAATCATTTAATATATGAAATTGTTGATAATGCAGTGGATGAACATCTCGCTGGATTTTGTGATACCATTCGCGTCTTTTTAGAAGCAGATGGTTGCGCTACAATAGAAGATAATGGTCGAGGAATTCCTGTTGGAATGCATGAAAAAGGAATCAGCGCAGAACGACTTGTTTTTACCACCTTACATGCTGGTGGTAAATTTGATAATGCCGCCTACAAAACCAGTGGCGGTCTTCATGGAGTTGGATCATCGGTTGTAAATGCACTTTCCACGTCGTTGACCGTGCAAGTCAAAAACGGTGGACTTATTTATGAAGACAAATACGAGAGAGGAATTCCTGTAGTTGATTTGGTGGATGGTTTACTACCTGTTATTGGAAAATCAAAAGAAACGGGAACTACCATTCGTTTTTTACCAGATGATACTATTTTTGAGAAAACCCGTTTTAAGGAGGATGAAGTAAAAAGTCGTCTCCACGAAACAGCGTACCTAAATCCATCTTTAACTATTATTTTTGAAGATAGAAGAAAAGAGACCGTGGAACATCTAGAATTCCACGAGCCTGAAGGCATTATTGGATTTATCAAAGACATGAATAAAACCTCTGAAGCCGTACATGATGCAATTTTCTTTTCGGGAGAAGCGGAAGGAATATCCGTCGAAATCGCCTTTCAGTATGTGAATGAATTTCATGAAAACGTGTTAGGTTTTTGTAATAATATATACAATGCAGAGGGTGGAACCCATCTAACAGGCTTTAAAACTGCATTTACAAACGTAATCAATACCTATGCAAGAGAATTAAATATTTTAAAGGAAAAGGATGTTAACTTCACTGGCCCAGATGTTCGAAATGGTATGACAGCGGTGGTATCTATAAAACATCCAGATCCGCGTTTTGAAGGACAAACCAAAACGAAACTTGATAATCAGGATGCAGCAAAAATCGTTGCCAAAATAACCAATGAAGAAATTGTTCGTATTTTCGATAGAAATCTAGAAACCTTAAAAAATATTATCGCATGCGCAGAAAAAGCGGCTCGAATCCGTAAATCAGAAGAACGTGCAAAAACAAATATGCTAACGAAGCAAAAATTTTCTTTTGATTCTAACGGAAAGCTTGCGAACTGCGAATCACGAGATGCTTCAAAGTGTGAAATTTTTATTGTCGAAGGAGATTCTGCTGGTGGTAGTGCGAAATCAGCACGAAATCGAATGATTCAAGCTATTTTACCGATTCGTGGTAAGATTCTTAACGTTGAAAAGGCAAGTATCGATAAAGTGCTAGCCAATGCTGAAATCAAGACCATGATAAACGCTTTTGGTTGTGGTTTTTCAGAAGGCTATGGTAATGACTTTGATATTTCAAAGCTTCGCTATGATAAAATTATTATTATGGCCGATGCCGACGTGGACGGTGCCCATATCAGCAATCTGCTATTGACCTTGTTTTATCGTTTTATGCCAGAGCTTATTTATGAAGGACATGTTTATCTTGCCATGCCTCCACTATATAAAGCAATGCCTTCAAAAGGCGCGGAAGAATATTTATATGATGATTACGCCTTAGAAAAATATCGTCAAAAACATAAAGGACCTTTTACCCTACAGCGTTATAAAGGTCTTGGTGAAATGGATGCTCATCAGTTATGGGAAACGACCTTAAACCCAGAAACCCGTTTCCTAAAGAAAGTGGAAATAGAAGATGGAAGAATGGCATCAGAAGTAACTGAGTTATTAATGGGAACGGAAGTTCCACCTCGTAAGGCTTATATTTACGAACATGCAACTGATGCCGAATTAGATGTTTAGTCTAAAATCAAAACCATAGAAAT
>JAVBUZ010000257.1:0-15259 GCA_031554725.1 Lachnospiraceae bacterium
AAAGCACTTGTGATATAAAGCCTATTGTGATTGCCTACCTAGATTTTGCTCCAATCGGTTTTGCCAAGCATTTCAATGAGCCTTTTCAAGCTTCATGTTCGCAAAGGTGCTCCATGAAGTTAAGTCTCATTTTCATGGCAAATAAGCTTGGAGCAGAATCTAGGTAGAAAGCCACATGAAGTTTTTGAATTTCAGAAGCACTTTATATATACATATATAGTAAGGTAAAAAGGGAATATAAGCAATATGAGAAAGTGCCAATCAAGGTATTATCTACCCTAATTAGCACTTTAATTATTCTATTTCTTTGTTGTAATCTAGCTCTATACTATCTATAAAATTATCTGCTCTAAAATCAACACTCATATAGGCAATGGGCTCTCTATCCTTGAAGGCAACAAATATTGCTCCGATTGGCGGTACATCGTCGGCTTCCGAAACCTCAGCGGAGTAGACAATTACACCGTCTTGTTCTAAGGTCACATTAAAAAAATACATGTAATAAGTCTCTTCTTGAAATTGTTCTTTTGCATATTTCTCAGCAACAGAGTGTTCTTCCCTGCAATGATAAAACTGTTTGGAATTCAGATTAATTGCTCCTAGCTCCTCTTGAGATATAATATATATATTATCTCCCATATAATAACACGCACCAACCCAAGAAAATGCCCAATATGGTTCAACTGAAAAAGGTGTCACCTGATAATCCTCCCAATTTTTCGGGTCAAAATCTAGGAGCATTATTTGAGGACTTCGTAATATGTCCTCTGTATCTGACATCGGCAAATTAAAGTCACTCAGATAAATGTAGGTCCTCTCTTTTGTTTGAAAAACACCTTCTGCGTACCAGCTCCACTCTTCTGAATCTGTAAGATAATCCTTTAAATCAAAAGTATAGGAGTTCTCACCTATGCTTACAGTGTATATTTTATCCTCACATATTCCTTTTCGCTCTTCTCCCTCGCTCCACCACTTATTCATAACAAATGCATTGTACATAGGGGATAATGTTTCCCACTGTGCCTCTAGCTCTTGAACTATTGGAACAAAATAAGCGGGGTAAGATTTATACTTATCTGCTGAGCATCCGCACATAAGTATAATCATCGTAATTATTAATGTCACAATTTTCTTTTTCATTTTCCGTCACCCCCATAATATTAGTGGTTATTAACCTGTTCGTTTACGAATTAAAGTTGTTTACTTACTTTTTTTACTTGCTAGCTTATAGGAAATAATGAAAACAACAATTGCCACTACTGGACACAAACAAATCAGAATACGAGAACTATATTTCTTTTTCACTGCTATAACTTCTTCACCGGTATTTATCTCAGTACTATCATTCACTGATGGTTCCGCAATTTGTGTTGCTCCCTTTTCGTTCTCTTCATCTTCTGTTTCTGCTAGTTTTTGAATATAAATGTCCATAATATTATAGCCATACTCATATCCTTGGTTTGATAAATCTCCCCATTCATATGGCCTCTTTGTTTCTGCCTCATATATTTCTGTACCTATTAGAACACCATCTTTTATCTCCGCTTCTACGTAAAATGAGAAATTCCAATCGGATTCACTTTTTGCATACCACCCTGCCGCTTCGACATACTGGTTAAATTTCCGTTCTATTTTTTCTGCTTTAGCAAACCCTGCATCTTCAATTAGTTTGATAATTCCCGCTTCGTCTAAAATGCGTACTTCCTCAATGTCTATTCCCAATCTAGCACACATGCCTTTTATTTTAGGTTGGTCATATGGAAGTACTTGCATGTTACTAACTTTAAATGACATATCTATGTCTATGCATAGAAGATTTTCTTCTTCCTTTAGTAGTCTAACCCTTGTATAATTTTCTTCTTGGATTTCGTACATTACAGAAATATCTTCTTTTAACTGTTCCACAACAATTGCAGTAACTTCATCAACTATTTCCTCATTTGATGCTGCAATAACGCTAATCTCAGCTCTTGAAAGCAGTAAAAGAACAGACATCGTTGATATAGCTTGTAATAGAAACTTTTTCATTTAAAGTATCCTTTCTTTTATAAACCAATTATAAGTTAACAAAGTAATATGTATAATCACTTGATAAAGTAATAACCGCATCCAATCTATCTGATGTAGTCCATGAACTATCTTTTGTTACTCCACCTGCAAACAGTGCCTGTGATACATAATCTGCACAGTCATTATGATGCATTAATGTCCATAAAAAAATAACCCTCATTTCGAAAAGCAAACTGAGGGTTACTCCAAAATACTATACACCACTATTGTATAGTTCAATTATTTATTCATATTTCCCTCTTTTGCACTTCAATTTACACACTTATATTGTAAATTGTTTTACCACATTTTACAAGTGCTTCATCCATTACATAAGCAAAGAGCTTATCCGAGAAGTCAATTTTACTCCCGAATAAGCTCAAATTTAATTTTTATTTAAATTCTTGATTCACCCCTACAAAGGCGCTATCCTCTTCCACGGTATTCTTGAAATCCCCAAATTGCAAAAGTATATCGCCCTTATAGCAAATCTTTGCAGCGGAGCCCTCTTCAATTCTATCATATAATGTTTTTGAAACCATAACCTCATGCTTTTGATTCTTGCCATCTACTTCTTCAAAGAGTATCTTATAGAGCTTTCCATTCTCTGCGAGCCCCAGCTCTCCTGCTCCGTTTTGAACATACGCCTTTTGGTTATAATAGTTTACTTCAAATTTGGACAAAACCTTTGCTTGCACTTCCTTTACCACTTTCTGACCACGTTTTTTTAGCTCTGCTCTTACTAGCCAAAGCAGATATCCTACAATCAGTACCACGAAGCACAATTCTATCATATTTTCAACAAAACTAAATTTAACATTTCCTATCATCATACTAATAACCTCCTTTTTCACATGGGAATCTAATCTTTTAGGTAAATCTTGGTAATAATATCATCCATGGGAAGCTCCCTAACTGAAATATCTTGAAAACTAACGTCGCTTGATATCTGACGAATAAACTCACTAATGGGCATTTGCTCTGTGTCCAGTTCTAACGTTACTTTAAGTGCTTTGCCATCTGACAATACCTTCATATAAGGAGAGTTTTCAAAATGATATGGTTTTTCCAACGTCAATTCAACAATCTTTTTCTCACCAAGACTATTTTGTAGCTTCTCCTGAGTATCATCAAAAACCTTCTTTCCATGATTAATAACGATAACACGGTCTGCCAATTGTTTCACATCCTCTAAATCATGGGTTGTTAAAATAAACGTTGTTCCAGCCTTATTCATTGTACGAATAAATTCACGAATTTTTGCTTTTGCAATGACATCGAGGCCAATTGTTGGTTCATCAAGAAATACCACCTTGGGGTTATGCAGCATGGCCATAATGAATTCGCATTTCATACGCTCGCCCAATGATAAAACTCTCGTTGGCTTCTGCATCACCTCCGTTACATCAAATAATTCTGACAACAATTTAAGTCGCTGGTTATAGTCATCATCTGGAATACCATAAATCGCTTTGTTCATATAAAAGCTGTCTACAGGAGGTATGTCCCAAATTAATTGTGATTTTTGTCCAAACACCGCTCCTATGTGACTTACATACTTTTTTCTATCCTTTGATGGCATATATCCCATAACATCAATGCTTCCACTTGTGGGATATAACGCCCCACATAGCATCTTAATCGTTGTCGATTTGCCCGCGCCATTGG
Organism: Lachnospiraceae bacterium; assembly: GCA_031554725.1. Taxonomy (GTDB): domain Bacteria; phylum Bacillota; class Clostridia; order Lachnospirales; family Lachnospiraceae; genus JAVBUZ01. The sequence continues at coordinate 3,718 of JAVBUZ010000257.1, forward strand.
GGCCTAAAATACCGCAAATCTCACCCTCGGCAACGGTAAAACTAATATCATCCACCGCATGAATGAAAACCTTCTTACGATGGAAGAAGCTGCCGACGGTTTCCTTAAAGCCACTTCCACGTTTATAGGTCGTATATGTCTTCGTTAGATTTTCGACTGTAATAATATTCATCAACCACCAACCCCCTCATATCGTTTTACCATCTTATTATAAATCCATATGCCAAGTAGCAAGAACAAGAGACACGGAATGCAAAGCAGTAATTCACTTTGTTTGCTTCTTCCCAGCAGCGCCATACATGGATAGAATCCAATCATTGCAACCGGCAAAACATACACGGTAATCCACCTAATTTGCTTTGGGAAAATGGATTGCGGGTACTTGCCGAAGCTCTTTACACTATCGAACATCTCCGGAATACGAGAATTTCCTACCCATACAAAACTAATTGATGCCATAATCAAATATAAACCGCCCATTACCGCAACACCAGCGATAAATAAAATCAAAAACCGAACCACATTAATAAGTGAAAATGCAATATGTGCAAATGCCATGGATACTCCCACCATAATTCCACTGCCAACAATCAATCCAATATTTGTTGGTGCGAAGTTCCCTGCTATAATATAAAATAGCGGTGAAATCGGCCGCAACAACACAATCTCAAAGCTACCTTCTCTAATGTAGTTCATGGTATCCCATACAACGCCATTAAATAAAAGTGAAGAAACACCCAGTGACAGTGTATAAAGTGATTGTAAAAGCAGCACCTCCCAAATAGACCATCCTGGGAAGCTTGCTCCATTTTCATAAATCACCACAGTTACAAGCGGAAACAAGACATTCGACAGTAAGGTAATAATCGTTCCTAGAATAAAGCTAGACCGATACGCTATTGCTCTTGAAAGCGCTGTCTTAATACAGACAAGATAAATAGAAACTGTTCTTCTCATGCTCCTACCCCCGTAAAGCGCTTCAGTGCAAAATGATTCACTGTTTTACTAAACAAAATCATCAATAATACCGCAGCCCCTTGTATACCAACAATGTGTGGTATGCTCATCGTAATCCCACCAAGAGTATACTTTCCTGTCCAAACCATGGCTGGCACATATAAAATATATTGGAACGGAAGAGCAAACTGTATCACCTGAACCCAGTTAGGGAAAAATACAAGGGGAATTAAGCCGCCAGAGAAAAATGCGGAAATAAGTGCAAACACATGACGGATTCCGTTGGCATCCACTAGCCAAAATGCTACCATTCCAAGTGTATAATTCACATAAAAATTCATTAGAAACGCAAGTGCAACTGAAAGTAATGTCCACCCAAGCTGCTTTGGTAACATACTTTTATGGAACAATAATGAAAAGATAATAAAACATGGTACGAACTCCACATAGAAGCCTAAAAATCGATGTCCAACTTTCTGTGCAAGCGCAAAAAAACTATGATTAATCGGACGAAGCGAAAACGTAAGATACTTTCCAGTTCGAATCAGCATTTGCAAATTCCAATCCGCAAAATCCATTGTCAAATATCCGATTAATGCAGTAACACCAAAATACCGTATCGTCTGGGACAGTTCCATACCGGCAAGTACTGCTGTATCACCATAAACTGCCGTCCAAATAAAGTACTGTACCAGAAAGTAAACTGGTCCCACAAAAATAGAAACCATAGAATGGGTGCGATATGCTGCCCACTCCTTATAAGTTACAAATGCAACAGCCTTTAATACAGCTATTTGCTTTTTTAGAAACACCAATACCACACCCCCTCATTTCTTACTACATAATTCCTGACCAGATAATATTGATTACATTCCATAAAGCTTCTGGATGCCAGCCATCATCTGCAAATGGCACAAACCAAGCTGCAACCAACTCTTCCTTGGGATCAATATAAAGCGCGCTTGCGCCTGCACCCTCATGATTATAGGTTCCTTCCGAAAATGTAAACGCTGCACCGTTACGCATATCGAAGCCCACACCATAACCTCTCGCTGGTGTATTGCTACCCCAGCAATAATCTGGAGTATTATGTATTGCCATGGTTGTCATCTTCTCGACGCATTTTTTCCCAAGAATCCGAACACCGTTCCATGTCCCGTTATTAAGCATACATCTTCCGAAAAGACTTAAATCATATGCTGTTGAGTTAAGACCTCCACCCGTAGACGGAATACGATCCCATAGATTATCGTCATCACCTTTTACTCTGCCATTTAGAAGTCGATTCTCCCTACGCTCATTTTGAATAATCCAGCGTGACTTGTCTGTCTTATCCATTGAAAAATAGGTGTCCTTCATTCCAAGTGGTCTGGCAATGTTCTCTTCAATATAAGTTTCTGCACTCATACCAGAAACCTTTGCAATAATTGCACCAAGAATTACAAAACCGAAACTACAATATGCCCACTCCTTGCTCGGTGCCATACGAACACCATTTAGTAATGCTGCCTCAATCCAGTCAAACTCTTCTTTCTTACCAGATGCTTTATGCAGTTCATATCCATTTCCGATTAAATCCCATGGTTCTAGGATTGGCTCATTTGGAAGGCAGCCTCCATCAGGATGCATGCCCGAAGTATGTGTCATTAAGTGAAATATCGTTATGGCATCAAATGGCTTCTTCCCAAACTGCGGTAAAATCTCTGCAACCGCTTGGTCAAGCCGAATGAGTCCGTTCTCTACCAGCTTCATAATCGCAACAGCCGTAAACGTCTTGGTGATTGATGCCACATAATGAATAGCATCCGCCGGAACAACACGTTCATCCTCTGCACGAAATGACTGCTTCCCAACTCCGTTTTGTGCAATCACCTTTCCTTTACGTGTAATACAATACGACGCACACAGGATCTTACCCTCCCCAATAATACGATCTAAATGCTGATTTAGTACCGCAATCCTTGATTCGTCATACTGTACTTCGATTGGTGCAACCTCTTTCTTTCCTTCCGAAAATAACATTGTCTACCCTCCACTTATCATAAAACCCGATTTACATAGTTACATATAGGCATATTTTATTTCAAAATTCATCCTTACGCAAGTTATTGTTTGACATTTTTGCACACATAATAGAATTTATATGATATAATATGCGCGAACACAATGAGCCAAGGTGTTATCTTACTTAGAGACAAAGATAACAACGGTAAAACCACCTATATATCATTCCCAGCAAAGACCTCTGACGAAGCCAAAGAGCTTGGGCATCTTATGTACGAAGATTTAATTCCTTAACAACGATAGCAATGTGTAAAAAGAAAACGGCTGTGGCACTCATGTGTCACAGCCGTTTTCTTCATATATTACTAATGTTGCTGTATCGTTACCTTCTCGTTCTGCTTTGCTAGTATTTCTTCTAATTCCTTAATACGTTTATCTTTAGCGCAAAGCAGTTCTTCTTTTTCTTCCGCCTTTTTCTTTTCCTCTTTTAGCTCTTCCTGCAGCTCATCTATCATGTACTGCACGGTATTCTTATCTAAAATTCTTAAAGCTTCTGAAAACATGGATAGTACACCTCCTATGTCAGCACGAAAGGCTTCCACATCCTCATATATACTAATAAACTGTGGGTACCTTTCTATGATGTGATAAATGACTTCTGGTTCCTCTGAGGATATGCAATGAAGCCATGCATCAAGTTCCTCTTCAAGTTTATTGTGCTTGATTTTTTTAAATATGTCAAGGGAAATAAATACGTATTCTTGTAACAATTCTATCTGTATTCCGCTATCCGAGCCTTGTTTAAATTTATGTATGAATAGATTGGGGAATTTTTTATAGAGCGAAGTGCTCTTTTCGAGTAAGATGATGGTATAGACTTTTTTGATATCTTTATAGGAGAAGGTTTTACCCTTTTCATTCTTTACTTTTGAGTATTGCCGCATTAGCAGGTCTGATGAATAACATGCCGCTCGCTCCCCAGGGAACAGATAGGCCATTTTCTGTATTTCTACATTTGCAATGGAACCATCCGTTAGCTCAACTACGATATCCATAATGAGTAGCGTGCCTTCTTCTAAAATTCTGGTTCCCTCATTCATAAGAACATGCTTAACTTTCACCTCCATTCCTAGTATGAGTGTTAACAGCCTTGATAACCTTTCTGGGTAGATCTCAGGGTCAAAAATCTTCTTAAAAAACGGATCATAGGATAAAGGTAATCCTTTCATTCCCATGCAGAATTCCAAAAACTTTTTCTGTATATCCATACTTAAGTGTTCATACTCCCTTTTCATTTCCTGCGATTCATAGATACTCTTTAGTACCTCCTCTTTTGCTGTAATATTCTTAAAAACATTTAAATCTGTGCCTTTGACCATAAAAGTCCTCCTTATAGAATTGATTTTAGATGGGATAAATAGGCGATTTGCCTAAGACAAACAAAAAGCGAATGCTTTCTGATAATTGATATCAGTATAGCATCCGCTACTTATATTTTCAATCCTTTGTTGCCGATATTATAGCGAAAGGCTGCGGCATCTGTGTCACGGTCTTATTTTCTTGCATATGCCTTAATTCTGCAAAATTTCCTTGTCTTTTGATTAAGGGCCTTTTGAATCCGCTGGTGCTTAAATCTGGTCTTGTCAGATTTTATGCACCACTGCGCGATTCATCAGAGCGCAAGCGTGCCCAAAAGCAAAAGTACAATGAAATTTCGCAGAACCGAATACATACCAAAGCAAAAAAGGCCATGACACAGATGCCATAGCCTTTCCTTCTTTATTCTTTATTTCGCAGCCATTTCAGCTTTTAATTTTTCTGTAAGAGCTGGCACAATCTTTGTAAAGTCACCAACAATACCGTAATCAGCTACATCAAAAATAGGAGCTGTTTCGTCTTTGTTGATGGCAATGATAACGTCTGATTCTTCCATACCTGCTGTATGCTGGATCGCTCCTGAAATACCAATTGCAATGTATACGTTAGGGCGAACTGTTTTACCAGTCTGGCCAACCTGTAAGTCTTTGATTTTCCAGCCAGCATCTACAACAGCACGTGAACAGCTTACCGTTCCGCCAACAACTTCTGCTAAATCTTGAAGCAACTTGAAGTTTTCAGCACAACCTACACCACGACCACCAGATATTAAAATCTTAGCATCCATAATGTCTTCTGTTTCTACCACTGATTTAACTACTTCTAAAATTTCAACATATTTGTCGTTAGGAGTAAATCCTGGATTAAATTCTTCAATGTTAGCTTTTGCGCTTGCATTTTTTTCAAGTTTCATCATAACACCAGGACGAACTGTTGCCATCTGAGGACGGAAATCAGGACATGCAATAGTTGCAATTGTATTTCCACCGAAAGCTGGACGAGTCATAAGTAACTGGTTGTGTTTTTGTTCTTTGCCTGGGATTGGGTTGATTGGGAAATCACCAACTTCAAGCTGTGTACAGTCTGCTGTTAAGCCTGTGTGAACTCTTGCAGATACACGAGGGCCTAAGTCACGGCCGATTGCTGTAGCACCAACCAAGAAAATTTCTGGTTTATATTTTTCAATTACAGATGCAAGAGCGTGTGTGTAAGGCTCTGTTCTGTATTCTTTTAATTCTGGATCTTCTACAAGGATAATTCTATCTGCACCGTAAGCAGCTAGTTCGTCAGCAAGTGCTTTGACATCGCTACCTACTAATACTGCTGTTACTTCTGTATTTAAAGCTGTTGCAAGTCTTTTGCCTTCGCCAATAAGTTCTAGAGCAATTCCGCTAACTTCATTGTCTACCTGTTGTGCAAAGACAAATACGCCTTTATATTCTTCTAAATTCATTATTTGCACCTCTTCTCGTTAGATAACATGTTTTTCTTTTAATTTGTTTACAAGATATTCAACGGACTCTGTAGGATCAAGTGTAACCTTTTCGCCAGCACCTTTTCTTACTTTGTCAGAAGCTTTTGCAATCTGTGTAGGTGAACCCTTAAGTCCTAAGTTAGAATCATCTACATCTACAAGATTTGCTCTGCCCCATACTGTGATTTCTGCTTTACAAGCATCAAAAATTCCGCCTGGTGTCATGTAACGAGCTTCATTTAATTCTGCAAGTGCAGTAACAAGACAAGGCATTTTTGCCTTTAACACATGATATCTATCATCATATTGGCGCTCAACAACAACACTGTCACCATCTATTTTAATGTTCTGTGCATAAGAAATTACTGGAATTCCTAAGTGTTCAGAAATCTGTGGTCCTACCTGTGCGGTATCACCATCGATAGCCTGACGGCCTGTGATAATTAAATCATATTCTAAGTTTCTAATTGCTCCAGCTAATGTCTGGCTTGTTGCCCAAGTATCAGCACCGCCAAGCACTCTGTCTGTTACAAGAACACCTTTATCTGCTCCCATAGCGATTGCTTCACGAAGAACATCTTCTGCCTTTGGAAGACCCATAGTAATTACTGTAACCTCTGCACCGTACTGGTCTTTTAATCTAAGTGCTGCTTCCAATCCTGCTTTATCATCAGGGTTCATGATTGTAAGCATTGCGCCTCTATCAAGTGTACCATCGGGATTGAATTTAACGCCACCCTTTGTATCAGGTACCTGTTTAATACAAACAACGATTTTCATTGTATTTTCACTCCTTATATTTTCATTATTGTAAGTGGATTATTTAAGTAATGTTCCTGAAATTACCATACGCTGAACTTCTGAAGTTCCTTCATAAATTTCAGTAATCTTAGCATCACGCATCATACGTTCTACATCATATTCTCTGATGTATCCGTATCCACCATGTAACTGAACAGCTTTTGTAGTAACTTCCATTGCAACTTCTGCTGCATAAAGTTTAGCCTGAGCAGCTTCAAAAGAGTAGTTCTTCTGGGTTGCTTTTGCCATTGCTGCCTTGTAAACAAGTAACTTAGCAGCTTCTACTTTCGTAGCCATATCTGCAATCTGGAACTGTGTGTTCTGGAAAGCGCCGATAGCTCTACCAAACTGTTTTCTTTCCTGTACATAGTTGATTGTTGCTTCTAATGCGCCTTCTGCAAGACCTAGTGCTTGAGCAGCGATACCAATACGTCCACCATCAAGTGTATGCATTGCGATACCAAAGCCTTTACCTTCTTGGCCTAACATGTTTTCCTTAGGAATTCTACAATCTGTAAAGATAAGTTCATATGTTGCTGAACCACGGATACCCATTTTCTTTTCCTTTGTACCAAAGTCAAAGCCTGGAGTTCCTTTTTCTACGATAAATGCAGAAATTCTCTTTTTGCTTCTGCCTCTTGCATCTGTATCCACGCCGGTAATTGCAAAGATAATATAAACATCTGCTTCTTTACCGTTTGTAATGAAAATTTTAGAACCGTTTAATACATATTCATCGCCTTCTAAAACAGCCTTTGTCTGCTGTCCCTGAGCATCTGTACCAGCACCTGGTTCAGTTAAACCGAAAGCACCTAATTTTTCACCTTTTGCAAGTGGAACTAAGTATTTCTGTTTCTGTTCTTCTGTACCATATGTCTGAATTGGATCACAACAAAGTGAAGTATGTGCTGACACAATAACACCTGTTGTACCACAAACCTTAGATAATTCTTCTACACACATTGCGTATGCTAAAGGATCACAGCCCTGTCCGCCGTATTCCTTAGGAACTGGAATACCAAGAAAACCAGCTTTTGCCATTTTCTCAACAGTGCCTCTTGGGAATTTTTCAGTTTCATCAACCTCTTGAGCGAGAGGCTTTACTTCTTTTTCAGCAAACTCTCTAAAAAGAGTACGTGCCATTTCATGTTCTTTGCGTAAAGTAAAATCCATGATAATATTTCCTCCATGTTTTAATTAATTATATGTTTTGCTATTTACTTAGCGTAATTATAGAAACCAATACCTGTTTTCTTACCTAATTTGCCTGCACGTACCATTTTCTTAAGTAATGTGTGAGGACGGTATTTAGAGTCACCTGTTTCAGCCTGTAATACTTCCATAATAGCAAGTACAACGTCAAGACCAACAAGGTCGCCTAATGCTAAAGGTCCCATTGGATGAGAAGCGCCTAATTTCATAGCTTCATCAATATCAGCAACGCTTGCAATACCTTCTGCGTAGATGCCGATTGCTTCATTAATCATTGGGATAAGGATTCTGTTAACAACAAAACCTGGAGCTTCTTTTACTTCAACTGGAGTTTTTCCAATTTCAGAAGAGATAGTTTTGATTTTTTCAACTAATTCTGCTGGAGTATTTTCTCCTGCGATAACTTCAACTAATTTCATTCTATCTGCTGGGTTGAAGAAGTGCATACCAATCATTGGTCTGTCTAAGCCCGCACCGATTTCTGTAATAGAAAGTGAAGATGTATTTGTTGCAAAAATGCAATCAGGTTTTACAATTTCCTGTAATTCTTTAAAGGTTGTTTTCTTAATCTGCATATTTTCAGGTGCAACTTCGATAACAAGATCGCAATCTGTACAGATATCTTTTAAACCTGTTGCAACCTTAGCTAGGATAGCATCTGCTGCATCTTGAGTCATTTTTTCTTTGCTTACTAGGAAAGCTAAGTTTTTAGCGATTCTAGCTTTTCCGCCATCAGCGAATTCTTGTTTAATGTCACATAGACATACTTCATATCCTTCTGTTACTGCAAATGCCTGTGCGATTCCAGCACCCATTGTACCTGCACCAATAATACCTACTTTCATTGTAGTTCCTCCTTAAATTATGAATACTCTTATTTGTTTAAAAATGCTTCAACTTTTCTTTTTTCCATGAACGCTGTCATGCCTTCTTTTTGATCGTATGATTCAAAACAATCACCAAAAAGTTTTTCTTCTAATACAATTGCATCATCCATGTTTAAATCTAAACCATCATTAATTGCTTTCTTGCAATTACGAACAGCGATAGGAGCGTTTTTAGCAATACCAGCTGCCATTTTTTCTACGGAAGGCATTAATTCTTCCTGTGTATAAACTGCATTTACAAGACCGATTCTGAATGCTTCATCAGCTTTGATGTTTCTTGCTGTATAAATCATCTGTTTTGCCATACCAGCACCTACTAAACGTGCAAGTCTCTGTGTGCCACCAAAACCAGGGGTAATACCAAGACCTACTTCAGGCTGTCCGAATACTGCATTGTCAGAACATACTCTGAAATCACAGCTCATCGCAATCTCACATCCGCCGCCAAGAGCAAATCCATTGATCGCTGCGATAACAGGAATAGGGAAGGTTTCTAATTTACGGAATACATCGTTTCCTTTTTTACCGAAAGCTTCGCCTTCTGCCTTAGTAAGTGAACTCATTTCACCGATATCTGCTCCAGCTACAAATGATTTTTCTCCTGCACCAGTTAAAATAAGACATCTTACTTCATCTAAATTTACCGCATCAAGAGTTTTATCTAATTCTTCTAATACTTGTGAATTTAATGCGTTTAATGCTTTTTCACGGCTGATTGTTACTACCGCATACTGTCCTTTTTGTTCATAAACAATATAATCCATTATATTCTCCTTACTCTTTGGCCTTAGCCTTTTTATTTTCTTACTTTTGCATACTCATGGAGAACATTTAAACGCAAATGCATTTTAAACATTCTCCATGTCCAAAATTAATCTTCTATTTTAACGATTGTTGAGCAGCCCATACCGCCACCAATACATAAGGTTGCAAGACCATTCTTTGCGCCCTTTGCTTGCATTTCATGAAGTAAGGTAACTAAGATACGACAACCTGATGCACCAACTGGATGACCAAGAGCGATAGCTCCACCATTAGGATTTAACTGTTTTTCAACATTGATTCCTAAGTCTTTTCCAACTGCGATAGACTGTGCTGCAAATGCTTCATTTGCTTCAATTACATCAAAGTCTTCAATCTTCATTCCAGCTTTTGCCATTACTTTTTCTGTAGAAGCAACAGGACCGATACCCATAACTTCTGGACGTACACCTGCAAGAGCACCAGCTACAAATGTAGCCATAGGTTTAACACCTAGTTCTTTTGCTTTTTCTTCGCTCATTACACCGATTGCTGCTGCACCATCATTAATACCTGATGCGTTAGCTGCTGTTACAAATCCGTTAGGATTGATAGGACGAAGTTTTGCAAGACCTTCTGCAGTAACACCTGCACGTGGACCTTCATCTTTATTGAAAACAATTGTTTCTTTTTTAGTTTTGATTTCTACTGGAACGATTTCTGCATCAAATGCGCCTGAAGCGATTGCTGCTTCTGCTTTGTTCTGGCTGTTTGCTGCAAATGCATCTAATTCTTCACGAGTAAGACCCCACTCTTCACAGATATTGTCTGCGGTTTTAATCATGTGGTAGTCATTGAATGCATCCCATAAAGCATCTTTGATCATGGTATCTACCATTGTTGCATTACCCATACGGTAACCATAACGTCCCTGAGGCACTGCGTAAGGAGCCATAGACATGTTTTCCATGCCGCCTGCTACAACGATATCTGCATCACCTGCCATAATCATCTGTGCTGCCTGGTTTACACAGTTAAGACCTGAACCACAAACAACGTTCATTGTTACTGCTGGAACTTCAATAGGAAGTCCTGCTTTAATTGTTGCCTGACGTGCTACGTTCTGGCCAAGACCTGCCTGAATAACACATCCCATATATACTTGATCTACAGCTTCTGGAGCAACTCCTGCTCTGTTTAATGCTTCCTTAATTACGATAGCACCAAGATCCGCCGCTGGGATTGTGCTAAGTGCACCACCCATGGTTCCAATTGCTGTACGACATGCGCCTGCTAATACAACTTTTCTAGACATATAACTTTCCTCCATATTCATCAATTAATGTTTCTGCTACCTTGAGATAAACACCTCAAACACCCTTACTTTCGGGCTTTCGCAACGATTGTTATTTTTTTGTCATTGCCAATTGTCTATATTTTAACATAGTGACTTATCTTTTGCAATGCCTTTTATAGAAATTTGACAAAAAAATAACAGAGAGAATAATCCCCCTGCTTTTTTCGCTTTTTTAATCATTTTTTCTCTCGTTTTTAGCCCTATAATTTTCTAACTCTTTATCCTTCATTTCTTGTATTCGTTTCCACTCCTTTGTTCCTTCTACCTTTACTGTTTCAGAGCGATTTTTATATAAGAACTGGGTGAGCGGATATACATCAATCCAAATCTCATTATTGCTATCTTTTTGTGCCTCGTTAAATATAAGCTCCATTCCCCAATGCAGATGGGTTACTTCTATATTATTCACATTTTCCTTGGTACTGTAACCAGTGTGCCCCATATACCCAATAACATCGCCAGCTGTTACAAGCGTTCCTTCTTCCAGCCAGTCAGCATATGGATAGTTTTGACGCAAGTGCGCATAATAGTAATATCGTTTTCCATCAATACTTCTAATTCCAAGTCTCCATCCACCATATTGGTTCCATCCAATGGCTTCAACATAACCCGATTCAATCGCAATAATAGGTGTACCCACCTGCCCCATCATATCATGTCCTAAATGCTGCCTTTTATACCCATAGCTTCTGCTTGAACCAAAATCATCATAATGATTATAATCAAAGCCTT
>JAVBUZ010000063.1:0-5003 GCA_031554725.1 Lachnospiraceae bacterium
TTTCTGCTTGTGAAAAAGAAGAAAACATGGAAGTTCAGGAAAAGTATTTTACTGTGGAATATGCACAAGAGATGGCGATAGAGCGACCGATGCAAGTTATTTGCGGACAAGAGAGTGCCTGGGTTGTTACAGGTATAAAGAGTGACTTTATCTATAAACTTCCATATGATTCAAGCACAGTAAAGATAGAAGAAATTGAATGGAAGCCAGGAGAAGGAGATTACTCTATCGTAAATATAATGGAGCAAAAAGGAACGCTCTATGCGCAGATACAGGATATGGAGAATAACACTATTGAAATACGCAAAAGACTTCTAAGCGGTGCGTGGAATGATGTCATGACCATAAAAACAGAGAATAGAGAAATCTACGCTGTTGTTGGTAGTGGCTTTTTTGTGGATGATAGTGAAAATGTATATCTTGTAGAGGGGGATAAGGTAATACGTTTTGAAGAAAATGGGCAGCGGACCTATGTGTATGAACTAAAAGGCAGTATTGGCTTGTTTTTAGAAAACGGAAACGGAAATGTGGAATGTATAACAACGAATACAGATGGAATTACACTGTATGAATTTATAGAAGGTAAAGTAGAAAAAAAGTGGACACAAAAGGAAGTTATAGGAGAGATACACGGTATTAGAAGTAGCGAAGAAGGGACATTGTGTCTAGTAACAAATAATGAGATTTTATTCCTTGATAGGGAAACTGGTAGTTTGCTTGCAAGGTTAGATTTGCTAAAGCTTGGAATCTCATCGATTTTAGCAGGGGTTATGGATGAAAAAGTGGGAACCCTTCAACTATATAGTGCTGTGGGGAGTGGTCAAGAGGGTTTGCGCTATAGCTTGCTAAAAGAACAGGAGGAATATACTGAGCAACGAATAGAGCTAGTATACGGAGTAAACTCAGGGATAAATGCAGATAGTGCCTCAAGTATTATGACAGCCATTAACAGATTTAATCAGGAAAATAAAGACTATTACATTACAGTCAAAAAATATGATGGTTGGTTTAGCATGGAACGTTTGCATGCAGATATGGCAGGCGGAAATGGGCCAGATATCATAGATATGAGTTATTCGGAATATTATGAATCCTATGTAAAAAATGGTTATCTTGAAGATTTATCTCCTTATCTAGAGCAGTCTCAGTACAAGGATGATATTATCTGGAATGTTCTGGATACATACAGAATAGATGGTGGACTATATCTTATGGTACCCCAATTTCAGCTTTGTGGATTAGCGATACATCCAGAGTATGAAGCATCTTTAGAAGAATGGAACATGGAGACATTCCTTGAACTTATTGAAAGAAACAGTTGGGAAAAGGCTATATTTGATGGTAGAGCAGGGGATCCAGAGACGCTCCTACGTTATTTGTTTTATGGCAGGCAGGAAGAGTTTATAAGCTGGGAGGAGCAGGAAGCATCTTTTGAAAAGCAAGAGTTTATGGATATGCTTGTACTTTGTAAAGAGTATGCAGATGCGGATTGGCCATATGCGGAGGAATGGAGTAATCAGGAACATAGGTGGAATACATTATGTCACAGTGTCCAAATAGGGGGATTTTTGAGTAGCTATTTAGGAGATGTGGCTGTTTACGGCAGAGAATATCCAATTTACGGGTATCCGACACTTGCAGGACAGATTTATGGAATTGACGCATGTGCAGATAGCTGCGCCATTTATGCTAAAAGCAAGAAGAAAAAGGCAGCTTGGGAATTAATAGAAAGTTTATTATGTGATTCAAATAAAAAATACACAGGAGTTGCAAATCCTGGACTTCAAATTAGAAGCTCAGTTTTGAAAGAATTGGCAGAGGAAGAGAAGGACATGCGACTTCGTATAGGGAAAGAGTTTTTTACAATTAGTGATAAAGAAATTTCAATTGTGGAGGATATCATCTACAACGCCCAGCTAAGCAATGTTTCTATAGACTGGAATATTTGGTCTGTGATACGAGAAGAAACAGCCCCATACTTCGCAGGAGATAAGACGGTAGAAGCGGTAGCACATATTATACAGAGCAGGGTGCAGATTATTCTAGAGGAATAATTAAGACCTCAAATTGAAACGTCAATTGTAAAACGAAATTCCCGTTTGAGCGGGAAAGATAATTACAAATAGAATAGTAAGTGCCAGAGAAAGCGGTGTTATAAACAGAAGGAAAGCAGAAATGTTCCCCTTCTGTTTTTCTATGTTATATTTGAGATGCCAGCGGAGAAAGGACCATTATGGCTAAAATTTTAGGATACGAAGACCGTCTGGAAATCGAAAGCGGATAAAGTAACAGTATAACTACGCAGGGCGCCGGGAAAAAAAGGGACAAAAGAGGCGTGAATTTCGTGTTACAAAATTTGTAAGACAAAACTGACGTCTTATTTTGATACGCATTTTTTCCTGTTAGGGGTCAATTATAACATAAATTTCAAGAGAAAAATGGGAAAGTCGGATTATATTCGAGCGAAGTCGAGAGCACTCCTCTTAGATTGCCTTTTTGTGCTGAAAAGGGCCGTTTGGTGCGGGAAGAGTTTAAAAATACCAGATATTAGGATATAAAGGAGTAAGGGGAGCAAAACATTATATATAAAGGGGGATTTCTGTAATATGAGGACAAGCGTTGAATATATAACAAAATGTCTTTTTGAAAATGAAATGATAGAAGAATCGCAGATAGAACTTTATAAATACGGCTTAGAACGCTTTTTGTATAAAATGGTAAGCTATTTGACATTACTTCTATTAGCACTTCACATGAAATTATTTATTCAGAGTGCAGTTTTCCTGATATTTTTTATATTGTTACGTGAGCGAACTGGCGGATATCACGCATCGACAAAACTAAGATGCTTTATAGGAACAATTGGAATATATATTTTACCCATGAAGTTAGTGATTCCAATATTGATAGAAAATAATATTATAGCATGGATTTTGCTTATATTATCAACACTACTAATCTACATATGGGCGCCTGTGAATCATCCGAATCTGCAATTTGATGAAGGAGAAGTAATGATGTATAGAGATAAGGCAAGAAAAATATTAGCAGTAGAGATAACTATTATTTTTTTCTCAACTATATTTAATGCTGAAAAGTCATTGATTATATCTGAGATATTAGGAATAACATTATGTGCATTTTTGATAAGCATTGCAAAAATAATAAAGCAGGAGGTTGGAAATGGGGAAGGTTAAGAAAGGTACATTATTGTTAGCTAAAAAGGTGGCAGAATTAGAAGTGGATATGAAGAAATTAGGATGGCCACCAGACTGTTTAGGTTTACTATATCAGCCTAGGAGGCCCCAAATAAGAGAGGTAGTAGTAAGTGTGGACGAAAAATATAGATTAATTGGAAGGAGGGGCGTTAAATATTAAGAGTAATACTTATTACTGAAAAAGGTACAAAGAAACTGATAAAAGGTATATTACAAGAAACTATTTATAGGAGGATAAGTCAATGAAAAGTTGTATAAGAAAAACACTATTAAGTCTTGCCATAGCAGCTGGCTCTTTTCTACTAACAGATAGTAGTAAGCTGACAGCATTTGCAAGTGAAGCTACTATTTTTGACAATCAGGGCATAAAGCTTAGTGAGCAGAAGATTGGACAATTATGGGACCAAGTTCAAACAGATATAGAAAAAAGCTATGCAGGCGTTTATACATTTGATAATTATGATGTGAAACTAATAGAAGCAGAGCAAGAAGATGGTAGCTATATTATAAATCTAGACATTATGGCTGATATGACATTAATCAGAAATCCAGAACAATGTCCTATGATTATTGGAATGAAAGACGCGGCAAGCTTAATAGAAGATTCATTTGAAAAAGAGCGTGCAAATGATGTAATAAGTGAATATTTAGATGAGTTTATGCAATATTATGATGTTCCTATCCAGACAGGGTTTTTATACCAAGTACATATACCTACTAGCAGTAATTATTCAAAGAATAGAGTAATGGATATGCAGATTTATCATAGAATCGATTTAGAGGATGAAAAAGTGTTGCTAACTCCTATAGAGATGAATCCTTTTTTTACGGAAATGATGGAGGAAAATGATGGCGCTGAAATATTAAACAGTGCTCTGAACGCTTCTACAAGAGGGTTAATGAGGGCAGTATCATATAATAGGGCAGCAGCGGTTACTTATGCTATTAACCATGCTACGGATGAGCCGGAATTTACAAACGAAAACCATGGTAGTGATTGTGCAAATTTTGTATCCAAGTGCTTAAATGCTGGTGGTATTCCAGCTGATGTTGCTGGGGAATGGTATCCTGGTGCAACATGGGCATCACTTGGCGGAAAACATTGGTTTCGTACAGGATATAATGTAGATAATGGTGGCGTAATACTTTATATGAAAGACAAAGGTTATTTTTCCTCATGTTCTGTGAGCCAAGTAAATACAGGGTGCATAATGTATTGGAATAATACTAGCCACGTAGCACTAGTAACACAATGTGATGGTAGTACAATTAAATATTCCGAGCATTCAAGTACAAAAAAAGATGCCACATTCTATACTTATAATGCGAACAGTCAGAGCATAACTTTTTATAAATCTAACATTTGACTTTATTGTGGAAATACCTGCCCAAAGAGGACATCACTTATGGAATAATAAATGATTAGGCTAGAAATCAGTATTTTAATATTTGTTAAGCGTATTATAGTACGCGGATTGGAGTAAAATGAAAGAAAAGGTAAAAAAGTTTAGTGTTGTAACATTACCAATAATATGTGTCACGCTTATGTGCTCGGTGCTTAGTGTACAGGCAGGGGTACCTTATACAGAGGGAACATTTCAAGCGGGGAGTACATATGGTAAGCTGGAGGTAGGAATCCAGAATACCTATGGATATGCTAATGTGTCGGCTAGCGGTGGATGGGTAGTGGATGCTAATTTGAGTGGCTCTATTACATATGCAGCGGCTACTGGGACAAGTGATAAATATTTCTCTCATTCTTCACATGAAAGATCATATACGGAG
>JAVBUZ010000229.1:0-2884 GCA_031554725.1 Lachnospiraceae bacterium
CAGTAGAAGAAAATGGTGAATACACAATTGAAGCTGAGGATAATGCGGGAAATATAGCAGATTGGACGGTACTAATCGATAAGATTGATATGACATGGCCAATGCTATTATCAATTGACACACCAAGAAATAAAGAAACTCAGGTAAACCCATCGGCAGTGTTTAGTTTCACCTTGAATAAGGAAGTGAAGAAGGGAACGAATGCGTATCTACGTATTTATGATCAGGCAAATAAGCAAGTAGCATACATTAGCGCAGATAATAACCGCGTTAAAATAAATACGGATAATAAAAGAAGCAAAGTGACAGTACACCTTAGTGATGTACTGGAATATGACACTACTTATTATGTAAAGGTGGATAAAGGATTTGTGGTAGACTTTGTGGATAATCCTTTAGATGCATTTGGTTCGGCTACGGAGTGGAGCTTTGCGACAATACAAAGCAAAGAAGTGGTAATTGAAGAAGACGATATAAAGATTTTGGGATTTGAAGTAAAAGGTGGAGATTCAATCTTCCAGTCGATTGCCAATGCAGATAATGAAAGATTGTTTGAAAGCGTTGTAAATTCGTCTTTCTATACAGAGGATGGAAGATTTATAGAGCTTCGAATGACACCTTCTTTTGACAGTGTGCCCGAGAATATATTTGTAGAGGCTGTTACTGCTGGAGTTTTTGCAAGATGGAATGAAGACAAAACTATTTCAATTGTTATGCCAACCAATATAGAGATGTCCGAAGTTATAATTCAAATCGGAATAAATGACATAAATAATTATTACTTTAAGGTCGTAAATTCTAGTTATACAGGACAATTTATTGTGGTAGAAGGAGCTGAAAACTTACTAAGTAGCTTTTGGGCAGATGAAAATGCGATTCTAAATGCAGTGGATTGGAGCGATGAAGCCAATATCGAAACTAGTGATAATACGAGTATCATGGCTAGAGTTGATATGAAGATTGATACTGCAAATGATGAAGCTGTTGTAGAAGAAATGGGAGCTTATTTTAAAGATGATTTAGCTACAACAATGGAATTCTTTGATATTAGCCTAAGCAAGTATGTGAAAGTAATGGAAAACGATATGGTTATCAGTGAGAAAACAATCCCTATCAACAATACACAGTCAAAGATAGAAATTATGATTCAATTACCTGAGAGCATGCTGAAAAAGGATTGTACCTTCCGCATATTTAGAGAGCATAATGGACAAATTGAAGAGCTTCCTTATCGAATGAGCCAGGATGGAAAATCGCTTATTATTGCAAGTGATTTATTCTCTACCTATGCGATTGCATACACCGAATGGGTAACGGTAAAATACCAAGCGACGCAAGGAGGATACATTGAAGGTGAAGAGCTGCAGCGCATTCAAAAGAGTCAAGGAACTATAGAAGTAAGTGCCGTAGCAGAAGATGGATATATGTTTGATAGCTGGAGTGATGGAACTAAGATAGCATATAGAACAGATACAAATGTTCTAAGCGATACGGTGGTAACTGCTAATTTCTTAAAGAAAGATAAGAAAATCGAGAATGAAAACAATGTAGAACCAACAAATATAGCAGTCACCAATACGGAACCTATAGTAGTAGAAACAGGCAATGAAAACAAGCCTTCAAAGAATAAGCCTTCAAAAGACGTCAAGCCAGTTGAAACAGAGACGCTAGTTGATGTCCCAGAAGATAAAAATTCTCAAGAACAAAAAAATGAAGGGGAAGCGACTGAAAAAGAAGAGCCAGAAAATGTAATTCCAGAAACTATCCTTGAACCAGTAGAGACTGAGGTGCAAAACCAAGAAGATGGTGGGAAGATGGCAATTGGTAACTTGCTATTAATAATAGCGGCAGCGGTTGTGCTTCTTTACACATTGAAGGTTGGTCTAGAATGGAAAATGATAGTAAATATCACATTAATGCTTGCACAAATTGGTATGCTTTTTGCAACCCAGACCTTTGGAAATGGCTTTATCATTTTTGACAAGAGCACTATTGTATTTATTACACTATTCCTTGCAGAAACGATTGTGGCCTTATATAAGAAACCTCAGAAAAAACTAAGGTAGCTGTAGAACCACATAAGAATGAAATGTATTTTCATTCCATTCCGTTAAAAATTCGCCGTGATACTGCTTGGCAACGGCACTAATACTTTTCATACCAAAGCCTCCACCATTTTTCGTGCTTTGCAGGAGGGAACCATTTTTACGGAGAATTCCGTCAAAACTGTTTTCCACCTGAATAAAAAGCTGATGATTGTGGGGGCTTATTTCTATAATAATTTTTCGCTCGCTTTGAACAATTATTTTCTGACATGCCTCCACAGCATTTTCTAGCAAATTTCCCAATATAATACATAGTTCATAGCTATTGATAGAGATATTTTGAGATAAGGATACATGGGGGGTAAAGGATATATTTTGTGAAACGCACTGCTGATAATAGTTGTAAAGAAGTGCGTTTATTATTTTGTTCTCACAAAATAGAGGAAGTGGTTGTTCCTCGAATTCTAGGTTCATGGTAGTAAGATGATCTAAAAATTCCTCATGATGTCCTGTTTCGTATAGCTTCATAAGTAACTGTAGGTGGTGCTTGTAATCGTGGCGCATGATTTTAATATCTTCCATCAAAGAAGCTATTTTTTCATAATATTCTCTTCCACTTGTAAGTATACTTTTACTAAATTCTAACTCATAATGTGTAGACAGCTTTTGATTTGTTATGATAATGAAAGAGCACATTAAGACTAGGGTGCCAAGTACAAATAGAAGAAGAAAAAAGTTTCTTGCATCGGGTGCCATTTCTTTTGGAAGTCCATTTGGAGCAGTGAAAAAGACTCTTACCATATGAAAAGTGGAAAAGGGCATGATGATATAAAAGTATC
>JAVBUZ010000163.1:0-8386 GCA_031554725.1 Lachnospiraceae bacterium
CTATGGAGTTTAGACCTTGTATTGACATTCATAATGGCAAAGTAAAACAAATTGTTGGTGGAAGTTTAAAGGATGAAGCAGATTTTGCAAAAGAAAATTTTGTATCAGAAGTAGGAGCTGACTACTATGCTGATTTATATAGAAAAAATGGAATAAAAGGTGGGCATATTATTTTATTAAATCCTGCAACTAGTGAGTATTTTGAAGACACAAAAAAAGAGGCCATTAAAGCTCTACACGCATATAAAGGTGGGTTGCAAGTCGGTGGTGGAATCAATGCTGACAATGCCATAGAATATATTAATGAAGGTGCAAGCCATGTAATTGTTACCTCCTATGTATTTTCAGATGGAAAAATAAATTATGAAAATTTAAGTAAATTAGTGGCGGCAGTAGGGAAAGATAACATTGTTTTAGATTTAAGCTGTAGAAGAAAGCAAGATTCTTATGTAATAGTCACCGATCGTTGGCAAAAGGAAACAAAGGAAGCTATTACGATGGAGCTACTGGATAGATTATCGCAGTATTGTGATGAGTTTTTGATTCATGCGGTAGATGTAGAAGGAAAGTCACAAGGAATTGAAGTAGAGCTTGTGAAGGTCTTAGGTAAATGGGGAAAGAAAACCATTACCTATGCAGGCGGGGTACATAACTTTCAAGACCTTGAAGAATTAAAAGTATTTGGAGAAGACAAGCTAAATGTTACCATAGGTAGTGCTCTTGACCTATTTGGCGGAGAAATGGAGTTTGAAAAGGTAATTGAATATATAAGGTAGAAAAAAAGACCCAATCTTTTGATTGGGTCTTTTTCTAATCCATAAGACGATATGGCAAATTCCTATATAAATATCATTTCAAGTGAATCTTTATATGAAAGAACAGGTACATCGTGTTACTGATTATGTGTTGTTATAACGAATTATAACTTAGTTACGTTTACTGCCTGAGGGCCTTTAGCACCTGTAATTACTTCGAATTCAACAGCAACGCCTTCTTCTAAAGATTTGAAACCGTCCATGCTAAGTCCTGAGTAATGTACGAATACATCATTTCCTGCTTCATCAGAGATGAAACCGTAACCTTTTTGGTTGTTAAACCATTTTACTGTACCTTTGTTCATTATGATACCTCCAAAAAATAAGTCCTGTTGTTTGATTGTATTTACAACAAGGTTAGAATAGCATAAACCTTTAGAAAAGTAAAGTGAAAAAGTCTATCAAATGAGTTAAAAAGTATGGGATAACGTATAAAATGTATAAAAATAGATTGATATTTTGTTTAAATGTTACAAAAATGTTAAATAAACGTTGTTTCAGTCAATTGCATGTGGTAAAATATAGAAAGTTTGCTGGAGGTGACTTTTATGCATAAAAGGAAGCACAAGAGAAAAGTAAGTCGCGTAGTGATTTTTACATCAGATGCAGTTGACGCAAAAGCAAGACAACTAAAGATACATCCATGGATTATAAATCTATTGCTCTTTATTTGTTGTATTCTCGTGGGGGGCGCAATTGGATATGTCGCAAATGAAAGCGAAATATGGGACAGGGTGCAAGAGAGCATTGTTTTAAAGGATGCGGATATTGGGGCACTTGAAGAAGAAAATAGCCTATTACTTGCTGAGATAGAAACACTTACGGAAAAAATAACGGTACTAAGCGAGACCGTTAATCAAAAGGTACAAGATGCTGAGAGTTTAAAAGAAGAGCTTGCCGGACAAAGTATGCCGACAGGATTTCCTCTTACAGGTTCTGCTTCCATTGAAGAGATTACAGAGGGAGAACCAATGTGTATTTTTAATGGAACACCAGACATTACTATTATTGCTACGGCAAGTGGTGTAGTTACAGCAATTGAAGATGACGAAGCATATGGACATAAGATAACAATAGACCATGGAAATGGATATGTTACCATATATCGTAATAGTGGTGATTCGAAGGTAAAAGTTGGAGAAGGTGTTGCGAAAGGAACCACCCTATATATTATAGGAGCAAACAACACGAAATTAGGGTATCAAGTGTCACTTGATGGAACACTTATTAACCCAATGGATATTTTATCCATTAGCGGTTAACAATAGGAGGATAAGTAATGAAAAACGAAGCTACCAAAATTAACACGATAATCGGAACAGGAACTATAATCTGTGGCGAATTTACAAGCGAAGCATCGGTAAGAGTTGATGGAACTATTGATGGTGATGTAAAAGTAAGCGGCTCTTTAATTGTAGGAGCAAAAGGAAAGATTAACGGAAACGTAGAAGCGGCAAGAGCTACAATTGGCGGAGAAGTAAGCGGAGACATTATCGCATTAGAAAAAATTGAAATAACAGAAACTGCAAAAGTATTGGGCGATATCAAGACCAATGTTATTGTTGTAGATGAAAAAGCAATTTTCCAAGGCAAATGTGATATGAATCAAGAAGTGGCAGAAGGGGCAAAAGCAAAAAGACGCCCTGTAAGAGAAAGCAGAGCGGGCAAGAAGTCAGCAAAGGATGCTTTAAAAGAAGCACTTAGAGAAGTAGAGCAGACACAAGAAGGTTCAAGTGTACAGGATACAGAATATTCAATGGATAGCTTATAATAAAAAACATCTGAGATTCATAACAAATCTCAGATGTTTTATAATAAAGCATATTTTTGATATTATTTTTTTATTCTATCAAACACTAACTCATAGCCATCGTTTCCATAGTTAAGGGAACGATTTACGCGACTGATGGTAGCAGTAGAAGCACCAGTTTTTTCTGCAATCTCAAGATATGTTTTCTTATCTTTCAACATATATGCAACTTCAAAACGTTGAGATAATGATAATAGTTCATTGACAGTGCAAAGATCTTCAAAAAAATTGTAACATTCTTCTCTGTTTTCAAGGCTTAAGATTGCATCAAAGAGAAAATCAACAGCTTCTGTTTTAATTTTTTTATTCATCTGCAAATACCTTCCATTTCTTTACTTTAAGCGGATAAATCTAACTTTGGATATTTTAACATACTAAAGTCTTAAAGTAAAGAAGTAGCAAGAATAAAATTATTCTAAAAAGGAAGTGCTTGTCATGTAGTATTTAATACTATATAATATAAATACAGAAAATGTATCTATAGGTGTCTATGAAGGCATTCGGGAGGAAACACATGACAATAGATTCAGAAGACTTATTGCAAAGTATTTTGCAAAGTCTTACCAGAATTGAATATATTAAACCAGATGATATACCTAATATTGATTTATATATGGATCAGGTTACTACTTTTATTGATAAGAAACTTAAATCTGCGACTAGATATCCAGAGGAAGATAAGATTCTGACCAAGACGATGATAAACAATTACGCAAAAAATGATTTATTACCGCCACCTGAGAAGAAAAAATATTCTAAACAGCATATATTATTATTAATATTCATATATTATTATAAGGGAATTATGTCGATTAATGACATCCAAACCTTACTAAAGCCTATTACAGAAAAGTATTTTAGTGTCGAGGGGGATTTTACACTAGAAGATATCTATGAAGAAGTATTTAGTATGGAAAAGGAACAAATTGAAACGTTAAAAAGTGACATTGTAGATAAGTATAGAAAGTCACAGACAACCTTTGACGATGCACCTGAGGAAGATCAGGAATTTTTAAAGATGTTTTCGTTTGTTTGTTTACTTAGCTTTGACGTTTATGTGAAAAAGCTACTAATTGAAAAGATTTTGGATGACATGAAGAACAAAAAGGATAATGGGGATAAATAGTTAAGAAAAAGGGATGTACAATTTTGATAGGGTTCGATAGAAAGGAATCTAGGCAAATGAGCATTTCAGAAAATTTTACAGACTTAATAAATAAAGGCTTTGATGTAGTGGCAGGCTTAGAGAAATGTGCCAATGATGCAGAAATATACATGGAAGTTTTGCAGATGGCATGGGAAGAGGGAAAAGAAAAGATTCCTTTTATTCGAGGTTGCGTTGAGGAGAAAGACTTTAACAGATATGAAATTGAAGTTCATGGGCTAAAGAATGCAGCAAAGATTATTGGATGCATGGATTTAGCGGAAAGAGCGGCTGAGCAAGAAATAGCAGTAAAGGAAGAACAATTTGAAGATATTATAGATACCGGAGTGGAAAGCTTACTTGTAGAATACGAGAGAGTTGTATCTATATTGGACATTTTTTTCCAGAAATAAAAAAATGTAAATTCATGGATTTTTCACAAATGCCCCACAATTTACACACATTTTACATTTAAACTAAGAGCATGACATCAAAGCGATGTCGTGCTTTTTTTTTTGAAAGGTGGGCAAGATATGGCACAGGAAGTATTTAAAAGATACGAAAAGAAATACCTAATGACGTTGGCACAATATGAAGCTTTATTACCTAGAATTTTAAACAAAGTTCGCATGGATCAATATGGAGACTATACTATTTCAAATATTTACTTTGACACAAAGGATTATGAACTAATTCGAACTTCACTTGAAAAACCAACCTATAAAGAAAAGTTAAGACTAAGAAGTTATGGCGAGGTTGGGAAAGAAGATAAGGTCTTTGTGGAAATCAAGAAAAAATTTGATGGTGTTGTTTATAAAAGAAGAGTAGAGATGACTTTAGCACAGGCAGAAGAATATTTATATAACAATGGAAATCCGAAGATTGATTGTCAAATTATGAAAGAGCTTGACTGGTTCACACAAAGATATCCTTTAGAACCAGCGGTATTTCTTGCATATGACAGAAAGGCCTACTCAGGAATCGATGATGAGGAGCTAAGGATTACCTTTGATACCAATATACGATATCGAGAAACAAAGCTAAGTCTGGAAAAAGGTGGCTCGGGAAATCTACTTTTACCACCCAATTTAGTGCTCATGGAAGTAAAAATACCTGGTGTTATGCCACTTTGGCTGAGCCATCTACTTTCAGAGCTAGAGATATATCCAAATTCATTTTCAAAATATGGAACTTACTACAAACAAAATATGCATTTACTAATGAAAGGGAAGAAAAAATATGCTTAATTCAATTTTAACAATACAGACAACGGATATGACAATCGGAGGCTACATTCTTTGCCTAGCGGGCTCTTTAATACTCGGTATAATTATTGCCTTAGTACATATGTACAGAAACGAATACAGTAAAAACTTTATTTTAACTCTAGTGATTCTACCAGCGGTAGTGCAGGCAATTATTATGCTGGTAAATGGCAATGTAGGAACTGGCGTAGCAGTTATGGGTGCCTTTAGCTTAGTAAGATTTAGATCGGTTCCGGGTAACTCTAGAGAAATTGCTAGTATCTTCTTAGCAATGGCAGTGGGACTTGCAACTGGCATGGGCTACCTAGGTGTAGCGGGAATCTTTGTGGTTTGCATAGGACTAGTCATGATTCTGATGGTGAAGCTTAATTTTGGAGATACCAATAAGGTATCAAAAGAGCTTAAAATTACAATCCCTGAAAATTTAAACTATGAAGGACTTTTTGATGACCTATTAGAAAACTACACTAAGGGTTTTCAGCTTCTAAAGGTTAAAACCGTAAATATGGGTAGCCTGTTTGAATTACAATACAGAATTGATTTTGATAAAGAAAAAAGTGAGAAAGAATTTATCGATGAAATTCGCTGTCGAAATGGCAATTTACCCGTACTCTGTGGATATATGGCAGCGGCAAGAGATGAACTATAAAACAGCAATTTAAAAGTGAAAGGAACTCATAAGATGAAAAATAAAAAAATAATTTCAATGATATTAGCTTTAGGCTTAACGATAGCAATGATATTAACAGGTTGCGGAGCTACGACAGAAAATACATCAACAGAAACCAAATCAACAGAAACCACATCAGCAGGAATCAGCACAAGCACAGTAGTAGCTTCTTTAGCAGCAGAATATGACGAAGAGGATTGTGATACTTCTTATGCAGATAATGCAACAAAGATTGTAGGAACGGGTGGAGTGGTTACTATTGATGGAAGTGGAGCATCTACCAAGGATGGAAACGTCACGATTTCAAAAGCAGGAACCTATGTGCTTGAGGGTGATTTTGAAGGACAAATCCTCATCGAAGCTACCTCAAAGGATCTCGTACATTTAGTTTTAAATGGGGTAACGATTACATGTGATAACAGTGCAGCCATCTTTGGTAGTCAAAGCGATAAAATAGTAATTACCCTCGTAGAAGGAACAACCAACACTGTGACAGATGCAGGTACCTATGTATATGCAGATGAAGCAGAGGATGAACCAAATGCAGCTATTTTTAGTAAGGATGACCTAACTATCAATGGTACAGGTACCCTAATTGTTAATGCCAATTACGAAGATGGTATTCGTACCAAGGATGATTTAAAAATTGTTTCAGGTACCTTCCAAATAACTTCCGTAAAGGACGCAATACAAGGAAAAGACTCCTTATGTATTAAAGATGGTAACTTTACCATAAATGCAGGAAATGATGCATTCAAATCTTCAAATGAGACAGATTCCGACAAAGGTTACGTAATAATCGACGGCGGAACCTATGTAGTTAGTGCCGCGGATGACGCTTTTCATGCAGAAACCGCTATGATTATTAATGCCGGTGATATTGAAATCCTTACTTCATACGAAGGTATTGAAGGCTTGACGGTAGAAATCAATGGTGGAAATATTCAGCTATATGCAACGGATGACGGCATCAACGCGGCAGGAGGTTCTGATGAAGGCGAAAGCTTCTTTGGTGGTGGTATGTTTGGCGGTAGCTCAAATGCATCAATTACTATCAATGGTGGTGTTATTTACGTAAATGCAGATGGAGATGGCATCGACTCTAACGGTAACGTATACATTAATGGTGGTGTGCTTTATGTAAATGGACCTACTGATAATGGCAACGCAGCCTTTGACTATGATGGAACAGCAACGATAACTGGTGGAACCATTGCCGCCCTTGGTAGCTCAGGTATGGCACAAAGCTTTGATTCTAGTTCAGAACAAGCCTTTATCCTGTATAACTTTTCGCAGTGGTTAGATGCAGGAAAAGTAGAATTAAAGGATGCAGCAGGAAACGTGCTTATTAGTTATGAATCAGTTAAGACCTTTAATTCCATTTTACTTTCAGCACAAAGTTTAGAAGAAAATGGAACCTATTACCTAACCTGTGGAGATGAAACTGTAGAAATTACATTGGATGGAAACTCTTACTCTAATGGACAAAGCGGCTTTGGTGGTCATGGTGGTTTTGGTGGACAAGGTAGTATGGGTGGCCAAGGTGGAAAAGGAGGCATGGGCCAAAGACCAACAAAATAGTGGTTGCAATTGGGAATGTAAGCGTTTACAATTAGAATTAGAAGAAATGCAAATTAGGAGGATATACGAATGAAAGATTCTAACTGTGGATATTGCATGAGAGGTGAGCTCTTAGACAAATTTGGTATTTTTATTTGCGATTTAGATGTAAGTAGCTTGATTTTATTTAAAGAACAAAGTAAGCCAGGAAGATGTATTGTCGCGTTCAAAGATCATGTAAGTGAAATCATAAATATTAGCGACGAAGAAAGAAATGCTTTTATGGCCGATGTGAATAGAGCAGCAAAAGCAATTCATGCAGCGTTTGCACCAGATAAACTAAACTATGGTGCTTATGGTGATACCGGATGTCATTTACATATGCATCTTGTACCAAAATATAATGGTGGTGATGAATGGGGTGGAACCTTCCAAATGAACCCAGATAAAACATACCTATCAGAAGCTGAATATGCAGAAATGATTGATAAAATTAAATCCTGCCTATAAGAATTTGGAACCAAAAATCTTTGAATTAATATAATAAAGCATCACGAAAAAAAGGGAGATATTTAATATGAAAAAGAAATTTTTCTGCTTTTCGTTGGTGCTTATTTTATTGGTGACAACTCTTATGGGGTGTGGAAATCAAAAATCTGGTGCCAGCGGATTAAAGAAAGTTACACTTAATGAAGTGGCGCATAGTATCTTTTATGCACCTATGTACGTAGCAATTGAAAATGGATATTTTGAAGAAGAGGGTCTTGATATTAACCTAGTGACAGGCTTTGGTGCTGATAAAACTATGACCGCAGTTTTAACAGATGAGGCAGATATCGGCTTTATGGGTAGTGAAAGCACCATTTATACCTATGTTGGTGGAACCAAGGATTATGTTGTTAACTTTGCGCAACTAACCCAAAGGGCAGGAAACTTTTTGGTATCTCGCGAACCCATAACAAATTTTTCATGGGATATGTTAGTTGGTGAAAATGTATTAGGCGGCCGTGCAGGTGGTATGCCTGAAATGGTATTTGAATATATTTTAGAAAAAAATAATATAGATCCTAAAACAGATGTAAATATTGACCAAAGCATTGATTTTGGTTCAACAGCAGCAGC
>JAVBUZ010000057.1:0-2873 GCA_031554725.1 Lachnospiraceae bacterium
CCATTGCGTCTTTCATGAAGCGCAAGCGTCTGCTCGTTGAAAATCTGTTTTTCACAGAGCTACAAAATAATTTTTAAAAAAAGCAAAATAAAGTGTATAACTTTCTCAACTCCGCCCATACTATAAATAATCATCAATGGACCCCCTCCTTGATGAAACAAATGATAAATTAATACTTATCCTCCCCTTATAAAAGCCTCTAGAAGTGCAGTCATGCGCTTTTAGGGGTTTTTTGTTTTATAAACATTTAAGTTTACCTTTTTTACAAGTTCTGTTACTATAAGTTATAGTTATATGACAACCTCTATAGATAGGAGTTTCCTATGGTTCAAAACTTAGAATATTATAAAGTTTTTTATTATGTGGCAACGGCTGGTAGCCTTACTCTAGCGGCGGAGCAATTATCTATTTCACAGCCTGCAGTTAGTCAGTCTATCAAGCAGTTGGAAAATCATTTAGGCACCAGCTTATTTAAAAGAGCCTCAAAGGGTGTTAAGCTTTCCCCAGAAGGTGAGCTTCTTTTTGCCTATGTTTCTAAAGGCTATGAGCAAATTGAGCTAGGTGAGCAAAAGCTTCAGCAGATGCTGAATCTTGACTTAGGCGAGGTACGTATTGGTGCCAGTGATATGACACTACAATTCTACCTTTTACCTTTTTTGGAGCAATTTCACGAGAAATATCCGCACATCAAGGTTATTGTAACCAACGCTCCCACCCCGGAAACCTTAGCTAATCTACAAAATGGGCAAATTGATTTTGGAATCGTTAGTACCCCTTTCGAAAATAAGCCTGGTATTAAGTCTATCCGAGTAAGAGAAATTGAGGATATCTATGTTGCTGGCAGACGATTTATACAATATAAAAACCGCATGCTTGATTTACAAAGCTTAGAATCACTTCCTATTATATCTTTGGAAAAAAACACAAGCAGTCGTAAATATATGGACAGCTTCCTCCTAAAAAAAGGGATTGTTATTCGTCCAGAGTTTGAGCTTGCTACCAGCGACATGATTGTTCAGTTTGCACTTCGAAGCTTAGGCATTGGCTGTGTTATGAAGGACTTTGCCGCTCCTTATATTGAGTCCGGCAAATTATTTGCACTTCGCTTTAACACAATTATCCCTAAGCGACACTTTTGTATTGTAACCGAAAGCAGGCATCCTATGTCTGTTGCGGCAAAGAATTTATTGGATATTATTGAAGCAAATAAAGAATAAGGAGTAAAATGCAATTATGATTAAAACAATAATTTTTGACATTGGAAATGTTCTCACCCTCTTTGCATGGGAGGAATTTTTTGAAAAGTGTGAGTATGAACCATCCATTATAGACAGGTTAAAAAAAGCTACTGTACCCACACCCAACTGGGCAGAATATGATTTAGGCTTATTAACTGACGAAGAAATATTAGAGGGCTTTATTGCCAATGACCCAGGCATTGAAAAGGAGCTTCGTGAATCCTTAGCTAGCTTGGAAGGCATTATTATCCGTTGTGATTATACGATTCCTTGGATAAAAGACTTAAAAGCAAAAGGCTATCAAGTATTGGTCCTTTCCAACTTCTCCCGAAGAGCTTTTGAAGATTGTGCAGAAGCCTTAGACTTTTTACAATACACGGATGGCGGAATTCTTTCCTACCGCGATCACCTAATCAAACCTAATCCTGCAATTTATCAATTGATTATTGACCGCTATCATCTGACTCCTTCTGAATGTGTTTTTATTGATGACCTTGCTACCAATGTTGAAGGTGCAAAAAAAGCGGGCATGCATTCCTTAGTATTTCATAATCAATCGCAGGCTATTGAAGACTTAAAAAAACTTGGTGTCGAATAACACCAAGTTTTTTGTTATTTTGAATATACCTCAAATTCTGCTACCTGACCACCGATGGAGCCTGTATTGGCAGTAAAGACAAGCTGTACATACTGAGCCTTTACTTCATTAAAATATATTGTTGCTTCGTTTCCTTCTTTTGGATCAAAGACATATACCGCCTCTGCCACTAGCTGTGTGAAATTTTCCCCATCATTGCTAATTTGGATAGAAAAAGTTTGCTCACGTCTTCCCCAAATAATTTGTGGACACACGCACACACGAACCGCATAAAAACTTTTCTCTTCTTTTAGATCCAAGGTTAAAACATTGGGATATGTGTCTTTCTTTCCTTCCCAATAGGAACCTCCTGCAGTATCGCCGTCATTGGCCTTTTTAGGTACAAAACCACCCTCATAGCTACTTGCATCCATCTTTCCTTCTAAGGCAATATTTACCCCTTCTGGAATCACTGGAACATATTCTTCTATAATGAAATCTGGATGCTCCATAGATTTTTCCTGTTCTATGGCATTTACAATGGTTACATTCTCTTCCATCATTTCCTGCTTTGTCTGGCCTGGTTTTACAAAAAACACACATGCTAGTAATGCAAGGAGTATAATTCCCAATATTATATTAATCTTTTTCATTGTTTATCCTCCTACTCTAGCGCAATATTTTCGGTTGTTTTCTCATCAATTTGGAAATGTCCATTTTCAAAGGTCTTGAGTTCAGTTCCTAAGATTGTAAGGTTTTTAATGGTTACGTCAGTTATCCTGTGATCCTCATCAAAACCTTTTATCCTAGATGGTGCATCATTTCCATTTAGTAAGGTTACATTTTCAATAAGAACATTTTCAATGGTTCCTCTTTCCTTAGTAGACGACCAATTACTACTCTGGGCAATATGTAAGTCAATCAGATATGGCATTTCACTACCATCCCCACTTCCCATTCTTCCATTTTCTACTACAATATTAGAGAATATTATATCTGAAATTATGGCATCATCCGCATTGTGAACCGAAATAACTGGTTTATGGAAATTATTTAAA
>JAVBUZ010000011.1:0-38564 GCA_031554725.1 Lachnospiraceae bacterium
GATTTGCCAGATTTGATTTTCCACTAAAGAAGCTATTGTTTGCCTGTGTGGTAATAATGTGCGGCATTACCATTGGAAATGTTACCTTCCAAAAGGTTTCATAGCCCGTCGCTCCTTCAATTTTGGAAACCTCATATAAGGAACCTGGTATGGCCTGTAATGCTGCGATAAATATAATAATCTGAACGCCTGAGGCTGAAATAATATCATTAATTCTTGAAACCGCCGCCATTACGTAATCTAGTAACGACAATGGAATTCCCAAGTCTAAAAACAAATCAATAAAGTAATCTACGCTAACACCTACACTAGTGGAGGTTGCTGCAATTTCTGTTGCCACTGTGGAGATACCACCAGACATCATGTTTGCACTTAGCTCCATAGCTGCCGTAATTGCCCCTGAGTTTAAAATAACTGGTAAAAAGAATATGGCACGAACAATACCTCTTCCTTTAAATTTTTTATTTAAAAGCATTGCCATAAATAAACTAAAGAAGGTAATTAGCGGAACATCAACCAGCATACTTAAAACCGAGCTTGTAAGTATTTGTTTAAAGCTACCATGTACTTTAAAAGCATATCTAAAGTTTTCCCAGCCAACTGCTGTCAGCTTATAGCCACCTTGATTGGCATCCATAGTTAGCTCTGAAAAAGCAAACTGACCTGTCATAAACATGGAACGAATGTATAAGCACGCAAAACCAATTAACCAAGGTAGGATGAACAAGTAGCCTGTCAGCATTCGTTTTTGAAGGAGAGTTAATTTTTTCTTTTTCTTCATTTACTTTTCCTCCAATCGATAGCTTCTTGCTGGCAATGATTTTCCGTCCATATTCTGTTCTTCATCACTATAGTTTACGTAAATGGTTACGCCATTGCTGTAGGTAACCTTGCGAACATTTTCCGACGAAATTTCATGGTCAATCATCTTATATCCCTGCACCTTTGAAAGTGCTTCGTTTACCTCATTATAAATGGAAATTGCTTCGCCCTTCCAAACATCATATGTAGTTGCGTAGAATCCATTTAAGCCTGTGTTTTTCATCTTGCTAGATTCTTCCCAAGTAAATACATAATGTGGTGCTGCTCCGTATTCAATCATGTTAAGAACTATGTCTGTCATGTCCTCTTGATGATAGAAGTTTAATAGCTCTGTAGAATAGCTTATGCTTCCATGAAGCACCATTTCGTATAGAGGAATATCCTCATCTACAATAAAGAAATCATTGTGAGAAATTGGTGCATTAATAAGGTCTGTTGTATAGGCAAAGCTGTAATCATTTCCTGCATTTGTCATGATATTCTTGCCAGTGCTCTTTAGTAGCTCAAGCTGCGCTTCTACAACACTTAATGCATCCTCTCTCTGAATTACATTTGTACGTTTCTTATCTGAATGAAGGGTAGTTCCTAAATCTCTTAAGGAAAGTCCTTCTATATCAAGCTTCTTTGTTTTCTTCACAAAGCTTTCAACGTAACGTGGTAAAAACTTAGGTGAAAGTAGGTCATATCTTGTTTCCATATATCCAAGACCAGAGGTTGCTCTAAGCGTGGTTGGATTAATCTGACCAAAGCTTGCTACGAAACCAGCACCATAGTATCTTGACCCTTCCGCTTCGTAGTTAAAACCGTTATCGGCAAAGGTTACATTCTGGAAGGCTACATCTGCATAGAAGCGTCCACCATTACCTGTTACTGTCTCACTAAGCTTTTCTAAATCCGATTTTCCTCCCAGCTTACCAAGGACTCTCACTGTGTTTGGTGCATTGTGATAATAGCCTCCGTTAAACCAACCCTGGAAATTCATAACCTGATTTTTAATTCCTGCCTCTAAAAACTCATCTGCCATTTTTCCCGCCTGGTCAAAGGTAGTCATTGCGAAGGTTCTAAGATACTGAACACCTAAAATGTGATTTGTTTCCTTTACGCCACCAATTACGTCATAGTATAAAGGTATATCACCGGTTTCTCCATTTTGCACTAGCTTTCCTTCTTCTATCAGACGCTCTCTATAATAGTTTGCAAGTCCTGCATAGCCCTTATCCTCTTTTGTTAAAAAGGTGTATCTCACTTGCAAATTGGAATCATAGATATCCTTTTCAAGTACATATACGTCTGTATCAGCATTACCAAACATCAGTAGGTTATCTGCTGTTCGAAGCACGAAGGTTGGATATGCATAGTTATAATCGCTATATACACCAGAAATACCTGCAGTAATTAGTGATAGGGATTTTCCACCCTCTATGGTTGCCAGAATGCTACTATTTTCTCTACAAATACCAAAGAGTGGAAGCTTTACACTGTCCGTATATTCTACGGTAGTATAGTTCGCTGCTAGTGGATCAATATCATATACATACTGTGCATAGTTTGCTACCGTTGTTTTTCCATTGTTGAAACGGATTAAGGAGCCCGAACCATTTGGTACTACCATATATCCTTCTTCATCTACACCTGCTGCGCCGAAATATCGAAGGAGCTGAATACGGTAAATACTACCACCGCCGTATTCTCCCATACCTGATACTGGAACAGAAACCTCCAAGCCGTCCTCATCTAGCTTATACTCTAGCGTCACCTGGAAGGAAATTGGAATTGCAGCTTCTACACCCGCTAGCTCCATCTGCTCTACATAGTCTTCCTCTGTCCAGCCGATTTCACTTAGCCAGCCCTGCATTTTTGTTATGGATTTTACATTCTTTTGGGCTACACCATTTAGTTCCACCATGCCTGGTGCTGATGTACTAGTGATATAATATCTGCCAAATGCAGTCGCATCCTTTTCACTTACTTTTTCAGTGATTTTTTCTATAAGCTCTTCTAGCTTTTCTTGTTCTAGATAGAGTGGAACAATACCATTTTTACTTTTTTCAAAGTTTCCCAGCTTATAGATGTAACGAATACCATTTTCGATAGCCTCGGCCTCTACCTGGCCTCTTTCCACACTCATGCTGTAAGAATCATAGGTTCCTGATTTTACTTCCTTGTTGTAGTAGCTTAATATAAATTGTGATTTTAAATAGTTTAAGTTTGTTCCATTAGCAATACTATCTTCATCCGCATTTACTGGATTGGAGTAGGTTATCTGGCCATCTCTTTTATCATAAATTGCTACGTTTGCTGTTGCTGTATCGGTATAAAGCTTTAAATACTCATTTTCAGCTACCAGCTCCATATCAGCAACATCTGGCTTTGCTTCCTTTATCGCCTTAAACTCTGTTCCCTCTTGGGTGGAATAGCTAGTTAAAAAGTCGCGATAGTGGTTGTATCCTACATAATATATAAAGTAGAAGGATAAATATCCAATTCCTATCATAGCTGCTAACGCTAGCACGCCTAACACTATCTTTTTTAGCAGACTCATAGGCTGCTTGATTTTTGCTCTTTTTGAAGATTTCATCTGCCGCCTCCTATGTTCTAAAGATAATCTCTGTATAAATACTCTTGAAGAACGTAACTACCATGCCAAGCATGTTGCTTAAAAGTAAAAGTATAAATACAATGATTAGTAGTGCTACGATTGTTAAAAACAAGGTAAATAATGTCTTTCCCAAAGAATAATTATGTACCTGCATAATTCCAATCAAAATCATAATGATTCCATAAGCAATACCTAAGGCTAGCATAATTACGTAAAACGCTTGTTCATCGTCTGCTACCGCCTGACTGATTACAGTTGCAAGTGTCATGATAATGGTAATTGGGGCCGTGCCATAGCCAATGGCAATGGCAATATCCTTTAGCCTACCCTCACCATCAAGCAGACAGGTAATAGACCAATTGCTTACACATAGAAGAAGGTAAAAGGCTAAAATACCCATTAGCTCGTAAAAGCTATCTACTCCTCTAGGATCCATATCGTTTACAACAAAGCTTGCAAGAAGTCTGTTTGCTGTAAAGCTAAAGGAAAAAAATACGACTAATAAAATAGCAAGAGGAACACTACCTTTGTCTGCATGGCGTATCCAATAATAGCCATCCATTGGGTGGGAAACTGTATAAAGCATATATTTCCACTTTTCTTTTGAAAAATATTTACCCATTTAGGATTCCCCCTTCCCTCTTCTTGCCCTTTTTCTTGTTTCTTACGGCCTTTAATACTCTATATCCTACTAACACCACCACTAAGATAGTTAGTGCATAGTTAGCATTGTTAATTAAAACCTCGTTACGAAAACGTTTAAATGCGATGGAATAGTAATCCCTATTCATACCAAGCTTTAGGTATTTCATGGCTAGCCCATATTCTCCGGCTGTTAGATATGCTTTACCAATACCTGTATTTGCAAGCTCGTTATTTTCATCTAGCTCAAGCACTCTCTGCCATAGTCCAACTGCAAGCTTTTCATCACCATCATAGCGAAGGCTAACTGCTTCATTAATTAGTCTTCCATATTCTGTAACGCTAAAGAGCACGATTTCTGCTCTACTAGCATCAAGAACTGCTAGCTTACCATTGATATCCTCTACGGAAACTGGCATTGCAAAGGTTCCTTCTTGAGTTCCCAATCCACCGAAAATGTATAATAGATTTCCTTCATGGTCGTATGTAAAAATTCTACCTCTTCTTCTATCTAAGCAAGAGTAAATACCATTTCCTCGATATACAACATCTGTAAACTGAGATGGGCCTGCATAATCTGTATTTCCATCAAACCAAAGGTCGCCGCCTACGTTCTTGTTTTCACCTTTTTTAATGACGTCTTCGCCCTTTGTATTTAGTCTTCTAACACCCTGTACACCGGTTGCGTCAATGTTTGAGGCATATACAAAGCCATCTAAATCAATATCAATACCTGTAAATTCTGTAGGAATAAATAGCTGCTGATTGGCTCTTTCTTCTTTCGTAGCTAAACGCTTCCAGAACTTATCCCATACAGAAATTTCAACCTTAATGGTTCCAAAGAAGTTAGAGAAGTTGCCATTACTTTCAAATACCATGATTCCTTCAAACATGTTTAGAGCAATGACATACATTCTGTCTGCATAATCCACTGTTATTTTTAAAGGAGTAAATACATAGCCTGCTTCCAAACTTTCTGATGTTGGATTAGAAACAATTTTTACAAGGCTTCCATCCTCTTCCAAAACAACAATTCGCCTATTTTGTGAATCTGCTACATATAGCTGCCCTTTTTCAGAAACACAAACGCCGTATGGCTGATTAAAGCTATCTTCTTTTCCATTATTGTCAAAGGAAGTAATGATGTTTACAACCTTCTTCATGCTTTTGTCTAAAACTACAATTCTATTGTTTCCCGTATCTGCAATGTAAAGCTTTCCATCTGGCGATTTGCATATATCCTGTGGTGTTATAAACTTTCCAACTGCCTCGCCATTATATGTGAAATCTTCCCCTCTAATTGCCTCACTTGGTGTATATGCCGCTGGTGTATGATGAATGTACTATCTATAATCGTAATTATAAGTATCATAAGTTAGCGTAGAAGAATATACTGGCCGGTCTGACGCCATAAGGACGAAGAGAGCCATGATAAATGCACATATTTTTTTCATCTTCCGCCCCCCTTAATCTTTCATACCTGATGATGTCATGGTTTCTAAGATATTTCTCTGGCAAACAAGGAAGAAGGTAATTGGAACTGCCGCAATAATAAATGTTACTGCTGCTGCCGCACCTGCTCTTGCTGCACCACCTGCTGCAATTTGCTGGAGTGAAAACTGTAATGGTTTTAAGTCTTCGTCTCTAAGGAAGGTGCTTCCTGTATTTCCCCACATCTGCTGGAATTGGAATATTGCTAGTGTAAGCCATGCTGGCTTTACGTTTGGCATAACAATTCTCCAAAATATCTTAAATTCACTTGCACCATCTAATCTTGCGGATTCCATAAGTGAGTCTGGAAGCTGCTCCATAAACTGTTTCATTAGGTATAGACCCATACCAAAGGAGCAAGCTGGCAAGATAAGTGCCAAATAACTGTTGTTAATATGTAACCAAGAAATAATCATATACTGTGGTGTCTGTGTAACTGTCCAAGAGAACATCATGGATAAGACTACCATTTGGAAAAGTATCTTCTTTCCTGGAAAATTGTGCTTTGCAAGTGGGTATGCTGCTAAGGAAGCAATAAGTACGTGACCCACCATACCCCCGCCTGTAATGATGACGGTATTTAATATGTATCTAGAAAATGGAACCCACGAGTTGTTCATCAGAACGAATAAGTCTGAAAAATTTTCAAGGGTCGGGTTTCTTACAAAAATCTTAGGTGGAAACTGGAACAATTCATCTAAAGGCTTTAGTGCATTGTTGATAACCATAACAAGTGGAAGTATCATCGCAACGCCACAAATGCCCATCAATACGAACAGTAGGCTGTTACCTGCCATAGATCTGTTTAAGCGTTTTTCTCTGGGTTTAAAAAACCTATGTCTGGGCTTTGAATAATCTTTTTCTTTTTTCATTACTCTCCTACCCTCCTTAATAGTTTCTGTACCAGCATATTAGAACCTACCATTAATAAAAATAGGACTGTAGCTATGGCGGAAGCATAACCCATTTCAAATCGAACCGTACCGTAGTCTAATAGGTGGGTTACCACTGTTGCACCAGAATAGTTGACTGACGGGTTACCCGCAAGCTGTATGGATACATCAGCAATTGCAAAAGCTTGTGTAATCTGCATAACAGCACCGAACATAAGCTGTGGCTTCATGGTTGGTAGTGTTACATACCAAAGCTCCTGCCAACGATTTTTAACTCCATCTAAGGCTGCTGCCTCATATAAGGACTTGTCAACGGTTTGAAGTCCTGCAATAAATGCCAGGAATCCAGTACCAAGACTGAGCCATAGCTGTACAATAATCAGTGCCGGGAGTACATATTTCTCGGTTTTGAGCCACAGTATTGCTTCATCAATGAATCCCAAATCCATTAAGAAACCGTTTAAGTAACCATAACGGTCACCGGATAAAATCAGATTCCAAACAACGTATGCATTACCACAAATTGATGGTGCATAGAAAATCAAGGTTAGGAAGGCTCTAAGCCAACCTTTAAATTCATTAATAATCCATGCAAAAAGCAAACAAAGCATATAGCTTACTGGTCCGGTTACTACTGCAAGAATCATTGTATTTTTTAAAGATTTTAGGAAAATATCATCCTCTAAAAATAACTTTACATAGTTTTTCCAACCTACAAATTGTGGAATCTCCAGCATATTGTAATAAGTAAAGCTAAAGCAAATTGACATTACTACCGGTAATACGGTAAAGAAGAAAAACAAAATGAAATATGGCGCTAGCATCGCATATGATGATTTGCTTCTCTTTATCTGATAACTAAGCGTTGCCTGCTTTTTCGCAATGGCAAGTGCTTCTTCAGATACTTTAACTTGTTCATCCATTTCATTTTCCCCCTATTTCTTTTTTGCAGTATCAAGTTCAAGCTCTTCGCGCTTATATGCGATTTCTGCATTTACGTAAATTATTTTTTCCATAAGCTCTTCTCTAGGCAACGAAGTATCAATATTATTTACAACCATAAAGAACGCGTTATATACATTTCTCCAAGAGTAATATCCACCTGGTACCTGTGGAATGCCCTTTGCCCATTCCATAGAGGTTTGTAAGGATTCAAAATCATCTACAGGCCAAGGCATATTTAAAAAGGCTTCGTAGTTAGCGGTTGGAACTCTTGCCGCAGATCCCATCAAACTTTCCATTTCTCTTCCGTACTGAGTCTGTGTATCCTTACTGGTCCACCATTTTAGAAATTCCCAGCTTTCCTTTGGATTTTCTGTGTCTGCCATAATCATACTTGCAAGTCCTGTACTTGCTGTTGAGTGGTCAACACTTCCATCTGCCTGCTTTGTTCCTGGTATCTGTGTAAAGCTCCATAGACCTGCAATATCTGGTGCAGATACTGCGAAGTTATTGTAAACAGTGTAATCTGCT
Source organism: Lachnospiraceae bacterium (assembly GCA_031554725.1). Lineage (GTDB taxonomy): Bacteria > Bacillota > Clostridia > Lachnospirales > Lachnospiraceae > JAVBUZ01. Next base: position 7,921 of record JAVBUZ010000011.1, read on the forward strand.
ATAATAATTGGACACTCACCGGTACGGAAACGCTCTTCTGCACTAGTATCCTTATCTAACTTATAATCTGTATAATATTCACAGAAGGTTTTAAACACATTTACTGCTACGTCTGTATCCAGTGCCGATGCTTTGGCATCCTCTGTATAGTAGCTACCTCCACTTTGGTATAGTATTGAAGCAAAAAGCTGCTCCGTTGGTAACATACCAAATTCCATCTGGTTCTTTGCAAGCACTGTCATCGCAACCTTTACATCATCCCAGGTTTCCGGAATCTCTAAGCCAATTTCTGCTAAAATGTCCTTTCTATAGAACATAACTGGGTACGTAATCGTTTCAGGTAAAGCGTATACTGCTTCGTCAAATGCAAACTGTGTTGCTGCTGCCTTAGGGAAGCGCTCTAACACTTCGCTTAAATCTGAAAACTGTGTTAAATCAAGTACTGCATTTCTAATACCGTAGTTAACTGGTGTATCATTTCCTGTATTAAGTACCGCACCTGCTGCGCCGTTGGTATTGGCAACCTGTATTGCCACATCTGGACCTTCCCCAACTAAAGACGCTTTCAGTAAGGTGGACATATCAACAAGCTGAACGTTTACTCCAATTCCCGTCTGACTTGTAAAATTCTCATCAATAAGTGCTTTGATAACATTTGCCTGATCACGTCCTGACCCAACCCATAGGGTAAGTGCTGCATTTTCTTTACCCTCAGTTACGCTACCAATACGGTTATAATCAATTACAAAGGAGTAATAAAGTCTTTGAATTTCAAAACCACACTTAGCAAAAAATCCTGTATTATCATAATCAATGGTTACGTCTGGTGAATAAATGTTTATCTTATCTACCTGAAGTGGCTGACTGATAACCTGTGTTATCCAGTTACCAAGCGCACGAACATTGATTTTATATGCTTTAATTACACGTACAAAAAATTCTTCATCTTCTATTAAATCATTCAACTGATCACGCATGGTTAGAAGCACTGCTTTTTTATCGGAGTTCTTTCCTGCAACCTCTTCTAACTGATAGAGGGCTTCGTCTAGAATATCTCTTGTGTCAACAAGCTCTCTATTTAAGTCTGGAAGCATTGCTGCAAGCTGATAATCTCTAAAGGTATCTGGTGTAACGCCCGTCACCTTAATTACCTGTCTATAGATATTGTTAAGTCTCTGTACCGCTTCCTCTACCAGACCTACAATATTGGAAAACTCACCGAGTACCGCTTCCATACGAAGGGTATGATGACCTGCCTCCAAATAAAACTTGTAGGCATTTCCACTTTCATCGGATAAAACATCTTCTCGCCAGTTTTGACCATAATTAAATGCATAATCACTCATTTCTTCAAATGGAATTTCTCCATCTATGGTGATTCTTCGAGAAACATGGATACCTCTTGAAAAGTTCTGCTTATCATATAGTGAAATATTGTAATAACCACTCTCTGATATATCAAAGTCCCACTCAATCCACTGGCCAACCAAACGCCATGAGTTTCCTCCAATTGAGTTGTTAAGTAGCTCCTTAGCACTTGCTGGTGAAACAGAAGGTGCTGACTGATCCTGCTGTGGGTAAAGCATCTGAGAAGATGTTTTACTTGCATACTCGCCTTCAATAATGATTTTTTTGTCTTTAGAGTCCGACGCTCCTTTTGCTTCCCATTCTCGCATCACTTCGTCATATGACTTTGTGGCTCCTTCATTGGTTAGTACAAGCTTGTTAATAAGCATTGGCTCCTTTAATGAAAGTAAAGAGATGGTATGATTTCCTTTTTCAAAATATATGTATAATGGCTTTGTTATGTATCCATCACTGTCATATAAGTATCTGCTTTGCCATTCCGGGATTTCTACACTGTTTGGCTTCATATCGTTGCCTTGGTTATCTTTTTCCCAAACCTTGACTGTTACACCATTTTCATCCACGTAGGTTTCTTTTACGCTACTTTCCCATACTCTGGGAAAGCTTACAAGTGCAAGCTCCTCATATGGTAGCTTCCCATCAACAAATACACTTCTTTGTATATCTGAGTTTTTGCCTTCTACTGGGTAATACACCACTTCAAGATTGTAAAAGCCGCTGGTTGGCACATCCACCTCGAACTCAATAAGTGAATTCTCACTGGTTAAAACGCTAACGCCCTCCATTCCATCAAATCTCACCATTTCCTGCGCTTTTTCAGCTACGTCTTTATTTTCATATCGAACATAGCCTGCTGCTGGAATTTCGATTTTTTGCTCTGGATAAGCCCCATCTGCGTAGCTTTCCATGTAATCTTTATATCCCAGCACTGATTTATCAATGTTATAGGTGCTAACGATATCATCAAATTCATCCATGGATAAATCTGTTACCGCGCTGGAATCTAGCATATTTACCGAAAAGATACTACAAACCATAACCGTAGCAAGCGCTAACGCCATGAATCTTTTCCCCATTGCCCTTACTTTCATAACCCTTACCTCTCTTTTACTTACGAATCGGGTATTCCCCAAAATCTGGTAAATCCTCTAGTGTAATAACATCTTCATCTAAGTAAGCCTTTTTCAGCATATATTCTTCGGTGTACTGTTCGCTTAAGGTATGAATTACAACATCCTTTGCTACAAACTCACCGCCCCAAGTGCACCACATTCCCCACATTGCCCCGTCTCTTCTTGCAAGCTCTGGATCAAATATGCAGCCATTTTCTGTCATATAGATTGGCTTTGCCTCTGCCGGGTAGTTCTTTACGATATCTCTAAAGGCTGCCGCTTGAGAAGTGTATACCTTCTCTCCTGGATAAATGTCTGTTCCGATGATATCAACATATTCATCGCCCGGATACCAGTCAGCATCCTGGCCATTCCAAACCCAAATTAAATTATCTAGCTCGTATTCCTTGGTGTACTTTTCATACATACATATGTAAAGCTTTTTATACGCCTCTGCCCCTGCATTGCCCCACCAGAACCAGCCGCCGCTTGCTTCGTGAAGAGGTCTAAACAAAATAGGTACGCCTGCTTCTTTTAGTTCCAGAAGCTCTTTTGCAATTACGTCCATATCCTGCATCAAAAGCTGGTAGCCTTCTTCGTCCTCACCATTCATAATTTTAGCAAGATCAATATTGGTATGTTCCTTGTAAAAGCCACTGTACCAGGTTCCCGTCAAGTACTTGGTTGGTGCATTCCAGTGCCAGCAAAATGTAACAATTCCACCACTTTCCCAAAAGTCGATAGCAAACTTTGTTGCATAGCTCTTGGAGCCATGTTCCACTCTTGAAGGAGAGCATTCAATAAAGTCAAGTCCTATAATTGCTGGTGTTTTTCCTGTTGTATTTTTTATTACTTGAAATTCTTTTCCATATTGTCCTGTATCACAGGTCTGTCCTGATAAAAACTTCTCTCCATAAATATCACATAAGTAGCTGTAAAGTCTCTGTGTTATTTCGGAAGAATTTGGATTGGAAAGCTTACCAGATACATTGAAAATATCTTGATCTATAGGTTCTGAAGTCATAACTTCTAATTTATCCAAGAGTATCCACCCCCAATATTTTGATAGGGTAACTTGGTGACTTCCTGCCTCCAAATAAACACCTTCTAAAATAGAATCTGTAAAGCTCGCTTCCTCTACATATACAGTTCCTATTCTTTCTCCGTCCACATCTACATAGTTGTGTTTTTCGCCGCCTGCGCTGGCGCTAACGAAGTTCAAATCATAATGTCCCGTTTCTGCAACCTCTATGCTGATGGACCAGCTATCCTCATCCTTTGCAAAACCCTCTACATATCCAGTACCTGAATATCCAGTCTTGCTAGGATTCTTGGCAACTCCTACGCCCCCGCTAAAGCTTCCATCCTCTGCTTCGTAGCTGGAAAGTATTTCTGGAACAAAGTCTTCTTTTTCTTTTTTCTGCTCCTTACTTCCACAACCTGCAAGTGAAAGAGTAAGTAATCCTATCATCCCCAAAATCAAGTTTCTCTTTTTCATAATTTTACTTTCCCGCCTTGGTGCCGTTTACTGTTTCCCCAGAAATTCCAGATTTTTTTGTATAAACTCACATCTTTGTGCCACACACTCCACACTTCTTAGTGGGTCTGTTGGTGTTTCAAACACATAATCAACTAGCTTTTCTACTGTAGTTGTTGCTACATGTAGTCTTGTGTCACTGGATGCATAGTAAATGTAAACCTCGCCGTCCTTGGTTGCTATTGCTCCATTTGTGAATACAACATTGGATACATCTCCAACTCTCTCGCCGCCCCTTGGCCCAATTAACAGTCCCGAAGGCTCTGCGATTACTTTGGTTGGATCCTCTAAATCTGTAGCAAAGGCATAGATAACATATCTAAGTCCTGCCGCTGTATTTCTAACACCATGTGCGATATGGATAAAACCTCTGTCTGTTTTAATTGGTACTGCACCAGCTCCATTCTTACTTTCTGTAATGGTGTGATACTTTCTAATGGAAGTCATCTTTTCTTCATCAACTACGGCATTTGTAATATCATCACAAAGTCCAAAGCCAATTCCACCGCCTGAGCCTGTGTCAATAAAGTCATCCATTGGTCTGGTGTAAAAGGCATACTTTCCATCTACAAATTCTGGATGTAAAACTACATTTCGCTGCTGTGGAGAACGTTTTGTTACTAAGTTTGGAAGTCTTTCCCATGTCTTTAAATCCTTTGTTCTCACGATGCCGGCTGCTGCCACTGCTGCGGATAAGTCTTTCGCTTCTTTATCCTTACTTTCTGAACAAAAAACGCCGTATATATATCCATCCTCATGCTTGGTTAGTCGCATGTCATATACATTTGTTTCTTCTGGGCAAGTATCTGGAAGAAGAATTGGGTAATCCCAAAAACGGAAGCCGTCCACTCCATTATCACTTTCTGCAACTCCAAAAAAGGACTTTCTATCATTTCCTTCGATTCTCGCTACCAAATAGTACTTTCCATTTAGTTCAATTGCGCCTGAGTTAAATACCGCATTTACTCCAAGTCTTTCTTGAAAAAAAGGATTTGTTTCTGGATTTAAGTCAAAACGCCAAGTAAGTGGAATATGTTCTCTTGTTAAAACCGGGTAGGTATATCTATCGTAAATCCCATTATAAAAGCTCTCATCCTTACTGTTTTTTCTATTTATAAGTTCCTCATATTTCTTATTTTCATTTTCATATTGTTTATGAAGCATTTTTTCCTCTTTCCAGCTCTTAAGCTTCTATATTTCTGCGAATAACTTCTATGCACATTCTTCCATTGTGGTATGGGCACTTCCATGGCTCTACGATTGGGCGCCCCTCAAAAGGTTTTCCTTCCTGAGAAACTTCCCAGTACCATTCTGAACCAGCTCTTTTATCTAGCATGAATTCTTTTATGAATTCCCATTCACTTTTTGCTGCCTCCAAATATTTCTTTTCATGAGGTCTTTTTTCATAAGCATTTAAAAAGCCTACTACTGTTTCTGCCTGTACCCACCAAATACGGTGTGTATTTACCTCTCCAGCTTCACATTCGTTATGAAGGGAGTGACCATCAAATGCCACCTTATATATTTCTTCCTCTAAATCCTGTGTAATTGGTGTCATTTTGTTTTTGTAGCTTTCTATACCAAGAACTTCTACCCCTCTATCAATAAGCCAAGCCGTTTCAATGTCATGTCCATAAGAATGTAGATTAATAATCGTATTCATGTTTTTATCAAAAAATACTTCTTGTCTATGTAGGTCAGGGTTATACACCTTATCTGCAAAGGTATCTAAAATCCATTTTAGCCTTTCACCAACCTTTACATCCTTTGTTACACGATAAAGCTCTGTATATGCTTCAAAAACATGTAGTAGGGTATTCATCGTTTTGTCTGCAATAACACCATTTTCAGAAAGCTTATCATTATCTACTGGTTTAAATTCTCTATCAAAGGCTTCCAGATATCCAATGTCGTCTGTACACTTGGTCTCAATTAAATCGAACAAATCCATCGCCATCTTAAGTGCTTCTTTATCTCCACTAGCATCATAATAGGAAGATAAAGCATAAATAGAAAAGGCCTGATTATATGTATGCTTTGTACCATCCTCCACTCTACCATCAAAGGTGGTAGACCAAAGTACTCCGCCAAACTCTTTATCCATACAGTGCTCTTTTAAATAAGTAAATCCATGCTTTGCATAGTCTAGTAAGGAATCCTCCTTTAGAAGCAAATAGGCGTTAGAAAAGAACCATGTAATTCGACTATTTAGAATACATCCTTTCACTGCTTCTTTTTCAATCTGCAGTTCATAATCCATATATCCATAAAAGCCGCCGTTCACATCGTCCTTCATATTCTTCCAAAAGGGTATTAAGTTTCCTTCTAAATGAGCTCGCATTTCCTGTACTAGCATGTAGTTTCCTCCCCAAAGTTAACTTCCATCTCTATTTGTTTCTACTATTAAAACTTACACAAATTTTTAAACAGTTATAAAAGTAGGTTTATTTAAGTTAATTAATAAATTAATAAACAGCATTTAATTAAGTTAATTTATTTTATAGTATACTACAATCTCGAGTTTTTTCATCACCTTATATTGCGTTTTTTAATCTATTATTGCTCTTTTTGTTAATTTCGTATAGATGCACAAATTTTATAGTTCTTTTTTGGTAATTTTTATGTATACGCTTTTTGCTTTGGATTTTAATATATGGTATAGTATTTTTATTAACTTCGGAGGTTTATTAAGTGAATAAATTTGAGTCATTATCTTCTCAAACTTCATATAGTAATAACGCATTAATAAGCTTAGGTTGCACAGAAAGGATTAAATGTGCACCCAATGAACTCTTTCGAAGCAAAGAGCATCATTTCTATTGCCTTGCATTTACCCAAAATGGTTCTGCGCTCTACAGAGACAAGCAAAGAAGTATGAACCTTTCTTCGAATAGTCTTTTGCTTTTCGCGTCTTCGGATGTCATTGGCATTCGCGCCCTAGAGACTGGTTGGGAGGCTATTCTATTTTACTTTTCCGGAAATGCTCTTCCTTATTATCATGATGCAATCGCTATGAGTACAGACTCGCCCCTCTATCTTTCTGTAAATTCTCCCTTGGAAGACTCTTTGCTTTCTTTGCTTCAATTAAAAAATAGCTCCTCATTAGCAGAGGAGCTTATCATAAACAAGCATGCCATCTCTATTTTTTCCGAATTTTTAGTAAACGGAAGTCTTACCGCTACTATTAGCCCCAAGGCGCCTCCATATCTTCTAAAAATAAAGGAAGAATTTGAGCAAAATTACAGCAAACACTTTGCCCTAGATGATCTATCCGCCAAATATAAGATAAGTAAATATAGACTTTGTAGAGAATTTGAACGCAGTTTTGGTTTTCCTCCTATAAAATACTTAAATAAAATACGAATTCAAAATGCCTGCTCGCTTCTGCTTTCTACCGACATGCGAATTAATGAAATTTCAACAAGTGTGGGAATTGAAAGCAATAATCATTTTATTCGATTATTTAAAACAGAGCTTTCCATGACACCATTACAATATAGACAAAAAATGCATCTATAGCTTTTTCCATTTTTTACTTGTATTTTTTTGAATTAAATCATGTTAGTATCTTCTTGTAACAACTTTGTAATATTTAAGAAACAAATTCGTAACACAAGGAGGATTTAACATGAAGAACAAAACTTTATTTTCATTAGCAGCACTAACACTTGCAGGTACCATGATGTTTCCTATGACAGCAATGGCTGCACCATGCCTACAGGGGGCAGCTAACACAAAGATGATTGTTGTAAATGGCAACAACTATGATGATCTAAAAAGCACATTAGCAAACTATGGAATTAATCTAGATTCCCTTAAAAATGCTTGCAACAATACAAACGCTGTCAAATCACAAACCTGCGCTCCTACTCAGGTGACCCCTTCCTCAGATTCAAACTGTGGAAGCAAAACTGATTCAAACAATGCAACAAAACCAGCAGATACTACACCCGCAGCTACTCCAGCATCCACAACACCTTCTTCAAGTACACCAGCGTCTACTACACCTGAGTCTACTACCGAAGAAAAAACAGCAAAACGTACTTATGCTGAGCAAGTTGTCGATCTAGTAAATGCCGAAAGAAAAGCGGAAGGATTATCCGCCCTTACCCTGGATAAAACCATTGAAAAAGCTGCGCTAGTTAGAGCAAAAGAAATTGTAACGAAATTTTCTCATACAAGACCAAGTGGAAAAAGCTTTAGCACCGCACTAACCGATGCCGGCGTTAGCTTCAAAGGAGCTGGCGAAAATATTGCTTGGGGTCAGAAAACACCAGAAGAAGTTGTCGAAGGCTGGATGAACAGCGAAGGTCATAGAGCTAACATTATGAACGCGAAATATACTAAGATAGGTGTTGGATATTACCAGAATGGGGCTGGAAGAAATTATTGGACACAGCTATTTACGTATTAAAAAAAACTTTTCATGTCGAATGGCGGAATATTGTGTCAAAACCTGAAACCTTGCATATATTAAAGTATAAACAAAAACAATCATATGAAAGGATCCTCTCGAGATGATGAATTATGAAGATAACTACTATGACAAATGTGAAAAGGAAAATAAATGTGATAGATGTGAAAAACCTGAAAAAGAAGATAAATGCAAAAAGCAGGAAATTAATATAATTCTTAAACCAGAACGTGTTCGCATCTGCGGAACAATTAATGTTGATTTAACCTTATTCTTTGATGAAAAGTGCAAATAAGTCCGCCTCCAAATAGTTTTCTCTATCTAAGCTCGGTATAACACCGAGCTTAGATTTTGTTTATAACTATTTTTAGCAAATGTATTCCACACTGCTTTTCTATTAACAGATAATTATTTGCAGGTCATCTATCATTTATCTATTGCTATCCAACACTTAACGCACTATAATACTCCTATATTTTATATTGGAGGTACGATATGGACAGTGAAATTCTAAATCTTGAACAAGCCATTGAATTTTTTGGTGTAAGTGAACGAACTATGATTAAGCTTTTAAGAGAAGAACAAATTCCTGCAAGAAAGATTGGTCGCGAATGGCGTTTTAGCAAAACTGCTTTGCTCACATGGTTAGGAGAGGGTAGCTCCATAAACTATTTAAATCAAATCGAACAATACCGTGTAGCCACAGATACAAAAGGGCAAGTGCCTGAGCTATTAGCACAAATTAGCACTGCTTTAGAAACGCTGGAGAGTGGCAATGCACCACTTAAGACGCTTCTGCCAGAACTGGAAGGTACTGTAGCCTTGCCAGATGAAGCCACCTTGCGGGTTAGTTATAAACGTCAGCGCGAAATCGAAAAACTTACTTTTAAAGTTTTTTGGCCTACCGCAGATAAAACTGAACAAGTAAATTAATGAGGGGAGATTATTCAGCTTATGTCAGAAAAAAAATCACAAAAAAAGTTTGTTATTTCTAATATTATTATTCTAGGTCTTGTTAGCTTTTTTACAGATATTAGCACTGAGATGGTATATCCCATTCTTCCTCTCTATCTTACCTCTGTATTAGGCGCCTCCCCAGCAATCATTGGAACCATAGAAGGAATTGCTGAGAGCTTGGCAGCAATCTTAAAACTCTTTTCTGGCATGATTGCCGATAAATATAATAATAAAAAGCAATTGGCATTCATTGGATATTTTGCTTCCTTTTTCAACAAAATAATAATTTTGTTTTCTACTACCTGGGCTGGTATTTTACTGGCGCGAATTGTAGATCGCTTTGGCAAGGGCATACGAACAGCTCCTCGAGATGCACTTGTTGCAGAATCAGCTGAAGCAGGCAAGCTTGGTAAAGCTTATGGTCTTCATAAAACCTTTGATATGCTCGGCTCATCTATTGGTATTCTTTTAGCCTTTTTTCTTTTAGCTACTGGCTCTAATGGTTTCAGAAATATTTTTATTATTTCAATGATTCCAGCATTGATGGGTCCCCTATGTGTATTCTTTGTTAAAGATGAAAAAGTAAAAACTCCGCCTAAAAAATTAGATTTTAAATGGTCATCCCTTGATCTAAGATTAAAGCTATTTCTAATTATTATTTTTATTTTTACCTTAGGAAATTCTTCCAATGCCTTTATTTTACTTAGGGCAGCAAGCGCAGGATTTTCCTCTCGAGAGGCAATACTTTTATATTTTGTGTTTAACTTTGTTGCTTCTATCATGTCCTATCCCATCGGAAAGCTTTCTGATAGAATTGGACGCAAGTATACTTTACCAATAGGCTACCTGTTATATGGTCTGGTATATTTAGGCATTGGCCTGTTAAATTCAAGAACTGCCTTTTGGGGGCTTTTTGTAGTATACGGTCTATATACCGCTCTGACTGCCGGTGGTGAAAGAGCCTTGATTGCAGAAATTGCTCCAAAACACCTAAAGAGTAGCGCCCTTGGACTTCACTCCGCAATTGTAGGCATTGGACTTCTGCCCGCCTCTCTTATTGCAGGGATTCTTTGGGATTCCTTCGGCCAGTCCGCTCCCTTTATTCTAGGTGGGTGTTTGGCAATTTTTGCTAGTATTGCTGTTTTCTTTGTTTTAAACGAAAAGAAATCATTCGTAAATATTTCTTGAAAATTATAAAATATTACAAATATATAGACTTTTATAGACAAGAGGGATTGGAAAATATTGCATTTCCAATCCCTCTAAAACCATAGTTTCTATTTTTGATAAACAATAATTCTCCTATCGTATAGCTAATTTCCTTTGGCTCTACTTCGTACGTTTACGAAGCTCTTCGTAAATCTCATTTTCATTATAGTCAGGGGCATACTTTGCCGCAATATCGCAGATTTGTGATATCGTATCGTACGCTTCTTCTACCTCTTCTGCTATACATACCACACTTTTTCCTTTACGAAGCTTTTTACATACCATTTCTATTAACTTCTGAGTTGCACCCTGATCAATTCCAATCGATAAAATACTCATCCGCACAGCCTCCCATTCTTCTGACTGTTTTACTTCACTAACTATGTCATTCAGCCTTTCTATCCGCTTGTCCTTCACCAATATTTCCGGATTATCTAGACTTGTTCTCTTCATATATTGAAGTAAACTTACCAGCTCTGGTCTCCCTTCTTTGCTGGTCATATTTAGAAATATCTTTTGTGTTCCATCTTCCAAATGTAGCCCCGTAACCTCTTCGCATTGTTCTGTGAACGTATACTTTGCTAGGTTCTTCCCGAATATATCCTCTTGTGTTATAAAAATAATTACTGTTGATGGTAAATGCTTATATTTCGTTTGCTTTCCTGATTTTAGAATTGGTGAATCAAGCAAGCCTTGATAATACCTTGAACGCTTTTTTACGTCATCACTTCCCGTATCGTTTTGCATTTCTGTATTAAACTGGCGTTCCTTATTATCCAGTGCCCAGGCATCCAACCGAATGGCACGTTTTCCACTCTTATTCAAAACTACCTGCTCTACTTTTACCTCTTCCAGTACCAAATCTTCTTCATCCATTATGATGCTAAGGACATTTTCATAGGCATCCTTTTGGCTCATCACCGATAAGAACAATGCAAAATCACTTAAATTGAGCTCATAGTTTTCGGACAGTAGCTCTACCCCTGTCACTTTTTCCTCTTCCATATATTTCTTCCTTTCTGCTTATTGGCAGAAAGCCTCTTCTTCATCTCTCTGCCTGTTTTTTTGGGATTCAAGCAAGAGTTCAGTTCTTGAGATAGCCAAGTATGGCTAAAGAAATTTAGATAATAGAATTTAGAATTCGTTGCTATCTGTAGCTTAACATACGGTTATTAAAAAGTAAATTAAATAATCCGTAATTGAAGCAATATCATGCAACCACCCTACAATTTCCAAAAAAGTTATTTTTACTTTCACATCTACGTTTTATTTCTTCTTTAATACCCTCTATCATACACATGATTTTCTCCTATAGACTTCACATATCTTTTATATTTACATGCAGCTGTTTCTTTAAATTACATATACTGAGTGGTATTTTCCAAAATGGAAACTACCACCCCTTCATCTTATCACAATAGACCCTATAGAACAATTGTTCTTTATTCTTTTATTTGTCTTCCTTCATGATTCAAATGATAATTATCTTTATAGATCAGCTCCGAAATCGGCACAAAGGTAAATCCCTTTTCCTTTAGCGTTGTAATTAAAGTATCTAGCGCCTCTGCTGTGTACTTCGCACCATTATGACATAAAATAATGGAGCCATTTCCCATATGCTTGTGGTTGCAAACTGTGTTGATTATTGAGTCTACACCATAGTCTTTCCAGTCCAAACTGTCAACATTAGATATAAAAGTAAAGATTTAGTTAAAATATTAAGGATTGAAAAAATGCTTTTTCAATCCTTAATATTTTAACTATTCTTCTCTTTGTTCTATAATTGTGATAGTTGTTGTATCATGCTCGCCATTTGGATTATCTTCCTTGCCAAGGACTAATATTCCTTTATCAGCAAGCAAATTTACCATAAGATAGGAAGACTCAAAGCGATATCCCTTTTCTCCCAAAATATCTTTAACAAAATATTTAAGACTTACAAAAGGTAAACGTTTAACTGCCTTATGTAGTTCATCCTTAAGTGTCTGTTCGTCAATATCCTTATACTCAACATAAGTTGCATTTTGTTCACTTTCAACATATGCTGAAGACTCTATATTAGACGGCATATCTGTACTAGCGGTGTCTTTTACTTTTTCTACAAATGCTTCCATATCAAAAACACTCAGTTTAAAGATGTCTAATTTCTCATAGGCACTATCTATAATAGCTGTAATCTCTGAGCATAAATTTTTACATGAATCACTTTCTTTTATTGAAAAATAACTATTATGTGCAATTTTAATTCTATAATAATAAAGTTCCTTCCACTTGTTTTCAAAATCTTTTTGTGCAAAGCAATCTGAAAAATATTTATAATAATTTCCTTCAGTTACTTCATCTTTTAATTTCTGTAAGTCAGTCGCATTCTTAATTTTATCAATTATTATTGATAAATTATCGCTCTTACTCGAATCTTTTCCATAGTTCAATACAGATTTTTCTCCATACAGGATTTGGCCCAAGTCATCAAAGTCAATTAAAATTACGTCACTATCTACCTTCCCACCTTTTACAAAAATTCGGTCATTGTTTTTTCTATCCAAAATTTTTTTGAGTGTATCTTTGGGCATAACCAACTCACGCCAGTTAATTCCTAAATTTTTCACAAAAAAATTCACAATAAATGAACGAACATGATTTTCTAGTTTATAAATTGTAGGGTACAAATCAATTGATAGTCTCTCAGAAACTTCATCAATTAGTATTCTTATATTACTAAATTTGAGCTCTTTTAAATGTTCAATTAGCAAAACTCTAAATTCATCTAAATGTTCAATATTATCACTTTCGGCGGATAATTTATATGCTAGTGATAATCTAGCACCCGTCACAAATGAGCTTGTATCAAACTGCTCTACATTAATCTTTACTCTATTTTTTTTGTCGTGTATAGAAGTTGCATCACTTTCGCAATCATCAACTGAAAATAATTTGTCATTGGCAAGTAATGCGTGTATAAGCGTTTTAATTGTCTTGGATTTTACTTCTTCATTCGCATCCAAACATAAAATTTGAAAGTTCATCATTTATCCCCTTTTTAGATTGAATTTTCTACCTTAAATAACATATCATTATGTGACTTTATCTCCTGCACAATATAGTTGCAAATGCAAATTACGTGAATCTTGATTATTACTACTTTATCATAATAATCATATTCACTCAAGTACTATCGTGTGTTTTAATGTCATTTTTTGCATATACACCTGTATAGTTTTTCGACTTTTAAAAAAACTCTACCTTAATTAGTAAATTCATAATATTTCTATAATTAACTAATTTCTAATTTATTTACTAATATTGTAAAGTTCTACCATTCCGCACTCTGTCATCTTTTCTATTTTTCTTAAGCTCATCTCGTTGTTCTTAATAATTCCATGAATTCTTATATGTTGCTTTCCAATATTTACAAAAATTAGATACTTACCTATCGTACCATTTTCAAGCAAACTTAATTTTGCAAATGGAAAATTAATAATATATGGATATTTTGATGATTTTCCTGTATCCGTATATGTTTCCTTCTTCATATATACGTGAAAAGGTTCACCAGGCATCATAGAATAGGGGCAAAGAATTAATTCTTCAATAGTAAATTTTCTAGCTGGAACTTGCTCACTTAAAGTTCGAGCCTTATCAGCTTCATTTTGAATAAAATCAATATATATCTTTAAACATTCCCTTTGTTTAAAAAGATATGTAAGCACTACTCCATTGTCATATTCTTCTAAATTATCAAGCATATATACCAAGTTTGCTTGATAGCCATTATCTTGTACTATTACGGTATTTTTAATTTCATTTTTCACTTGTTTTTTAGGCGGTAAAAGAAATAAGTTCGAAAGTGAACACGAAACATTCTCCATGCATGCTTTTAAAATAGTAAATATCATATATTCAACGTTTATTCTTCCAAATGCATTAAAGAGACTTCCGCAAGCCGTATGAATGTTTTGACAGTTTAAACATAAATATTCCATGCCTATTTTCATCAACTCTTCACCCCAAATGTCATTATTATTAAGAGCATAGAATAAGCATCCCATTGTATCTTCATCAAACCAATAAGATATTTTTCGCAATTCAGTTTTACTAAAAAAGTTTAGAAAAACATTAATACTTGAAACTCTAGCAGGCTCTCCTCGCTCACTATCTGACATATAATGAATAAATCCTTGCTCCCGCATATCCCATAAAATTATGTCCCCGATTTTTAGTAACATATACATGAATGCCTCTTCTATTATTGCATTGTTACTTTTCTCTCCCAATGTCCATACTTTTATTAATTTGCTAGAGCTTATTGATTCATCTTTATAAATATATTTTATATTCTCACGTGCAAAATTTAGGCGCGGTTGCTTGTAATATGTAATAGCCTTTGCTAACGGATTTATATCAGCCAATATATCTTCTTTTTCCTTCTCAGAAATATTATCTTTCTCTAAAAAAACATTTAATGAATACATTTTATCATACTTTATTACTCTAATACTTTTATTACAACGTAATTCATTATAATTTAAGTCCGTCAATATCATTCCGTCTCCATCCCACCTTTCTCCTTGCTTTAGCATAAAATAATTCCACCTTTCCATATCGCCATATATGATTTTTCATTTATTAGGAACATAATACATAACTATTCTAAACCTATCCATTATTTCCTTTAATCATAATATTTTTTATATACCGATAATTTATCTCTACATATATCACAGTCTTTTAACAAAAGTTCTATCCAATAAAGTATAAATTTTTCTTTTTCTGGTCTCTCAATATACATTATACTTTCTCTAATTAATCTCTCTACTTCGCATATATAATTAAGTGCTGCAATCGAAAATGGTTCAATATCACTATCTCCATATGGCACATCCATAGCAAGATGCCAACATTTATTTATAGTAGAAACTTTATCATAAATCGCTTTAACAATTTTATTATAATCTTTTACATGAATGATTTTCCTTATTTTATCTTCAATTTCAAATGTTTGCGCTATGAGTGGGCGAAATGACTCAATTACCTCTTGTTTTGAAACCTCTTCATTAAAATTTCGCAATCTATTTTTATAATAGTTCTTTGTCCACTTTATTCGAAAAGTTTCATTTTCACTCCATTCAACTTGGCATATCCAATTGCCCCTTTGTATATCATTTATATCAATGCAAAAAGATAACCATATTCTTGCATTATCACCATATTTATTAATTAATCGTTTATATAATTCCATTATTTCAAAAGCCAAATAATCACGGTTAAAATTTATTGTATTGATACTATAAGTCGCAACAACTTTATTAAAAAATGCTCTTTTCGTAGCATTGAATTTTACTTCTGTAAATTCTATATTACTATTTTGAGAATTTGGTTCAATACTTTCATATAATATTGATTTGCAATATCCTAAGTTATTGAGTTGCTCAAGTAATATTGGCTTTGAATCATGTGGAATGACAATTTTTTCATATACAAGTGGCTGCAGGTCAAGCTGTTTTTTTCTATGTATCACATTATTGCTCACATCAAATCCCGCAATTAGAGCAGTTCCACCTTGAAGCATCGCTCGATTATTTGTATATGCAAAATTATAGTCATATTGTATAATATAATCTTTGACCAAACAATTTTTTTCAGCTTCTACTATTTGTCTCTCTTCTAATGTATCATCTATCATCAAATTACAAAATATATCTATATCCTTTTCATTAAAGCACATGTTTTTGCTCTTATCAATAACATATACTACCCCATCACTAAATAACTGAGTTTCATCGTCTATTGCAAAAAAAAGTGCACTATATGGGCTAATCGTTAAATCAATTAGTCTAGTTGGTATACCATAATGTTGCATTTTAAATATGCTAAGTAACAATTTATTTTTATCAAAAAAGGACTTTTTCTTATTGTATCTATCTCCTTTTCAACTAAAGAATCATTTCTAAATAAAGAAGGGACAATATCCCATTGGTAATTCGCTTGTCCCCTAAATAAAAATTTGTTTTTATAGTTTTCAATGTGTTCCATATATTCACCAAAAGATTTGATTACAACTGTATTCATCGCATACCACCACCCATCAATTATATTCTTCCAATCATCTAAATTTTATCATATAAAACATGCTTTGAATATTTATTTTATCTTTCTCTTGTAAATTCTTTATCATTATGCTGGATTCCCTGTTCATGCTCTCTTTTCCAATCAATATAATCTGTCTGTGGCTTTTGAGACTTCTCCAATATCTCTCTAAGTTGTTCAACTTCTATGTCTTTTTCTATGTATCTAGCATTTTCTGCTTTTATACCTTTTTCTAATCTCTCGCGTGCATCTGCATGTGCTAAGGCTCTCTCTTTCCAGTGGATAACTTCTTGCTTTAGTTCATAGTTTTCCGCATTCATTTTATCAATGGTTGCTTTGTACTCTTCAAAATCCACTATTTTTTTCCCTGATATTGTTTTTCTTGGCTCTACAGCCTTTATTTCTGCTTTATTTATATCTCTATATTCTTTTTGTTTCTTATAAATTTTTTCTAACATTTTTCTGTTTTCCTTTTCTAATTCTTCGTTCTGTGAGCGTAAAATATATAGCTCTTTTTCTAGATGTTCTCTGTTTTCCTTTTTATGTTCGATATTAATCCCTCTATCACGACATAATCTTTCAAATTCTTCTCGTTCATTTCTTGTCCATTGTTCTTGTGCTGTTCCTAATCCTTTAGCAGTTATAAATCCCATTTCATACATGGCTTGTTTATAACTGTTTTGAACTTCCATTCCTTTTTTCATTTTTCCAAAAGGAATATAATCAATATGCATATGTGTGGTCTCTTCATCATTATGAATATACGCTCCAAATATGTATAAATTATTGTTCCTTTCTTGAAATTCTTTTAGATACTCTTTATAAATTTCTTGTTCTTTCTTTGTATTTTCATGCCCCGTACTTTTTCTATCTCCTATTTGAACTATAACTTCGTATCCTTCATTTTTTCTATTATCATTTCTCACCTTTTCTAAATAATTTGAGATTTTTCTTTCTGGATGATGTTTCTCATCTTGTTTCTTGTTATAATCTCCAAGTGCCTTGTTAAAAAGTGTGTGATATGCTTGTGAAATAGGCTGATGTATTAATGTTATATTTTCCTTAGTTCTTTTGCTGTCAATATGTGGCTCATTCTCTCTAAATTTTTTATCATAATTATGTCGCTGACTAAATGTTGAGCCACAATGAAAAGTAATTGTCTTACTGATAATTTATTATCCTTTCATTTTTGTTCAATGTGAAATTTATAGTAACACTTCTATCACCCTATCAATATTATATCACTTTAATTTTGCATCTCCAAAAATGGTAACTCAATACCCAAACTGGAGAAACTCCACTTTGCATTTCGCAAGGTTGTTCCCCCTTGACCTCCTTAAATACTTTTAAAATTATTTTCCAAACTCTTGATTTTGTTTTTTTTATTTTATACAATATATATGAAGGAAAAAAGAGGAAGAAAAACATGGTTTCAGCATGCGAGCTGTTACTATGTTTTCTTCCTCTTTTTATAATATAAGACAATTAGAAAACTTTAATGGAAGCTACAAGTCGTGAGAGAATAAATCACGTTAAAATAATTCTACCATCGTTGACTGCGAACTAATCACGTACACACATGGCATTGATGACCGTTAAAGGGTGCAGTCGTGTCTCTTCACTTCGGTTAGTAATTGCCGATAAAATTACATTAAGACACTTTTTACAGCAAAGTTAAGAAGTGGTGTGGCTGTCCTGTTCGTGAAAACGTAGAGGATATGTATATGGTTGATTACCAAGCTCATTTTATAGCAGACCTTAGAGCTTCTTTAAAGAATATACATATTTCTCCCCTAATTAAAAAAAAAACAAAATTAGGGGAGAGGGAGAGGCGACGGTATCAAGCAGCTCCTTATATAAAGCATAAGTAGCATAACGTTATAAAAAAAACAAGATATTTATAAACACGAAGGTATTAAAAAGTGTTTTTCTTGGGCACAAGCTAACGCTTGTGAATAATAAACCACTACATATCGACTAGAATTTACTTATCGTCGCCACTGGGGCACGCTGTATAGTGCTTAATAATCTTATATATTCCAAAAAATTTCTAGTTGCTCTGTTTCTTCTGTTAAAACAATTTTTTCTATAAATATATTTACAAGATACTTCTTTTCTTCTAAAGACATTTGAGTATAAATAATTGGTGGAATACTTCTTCCACTTGGCGAAAAATGCGGTATTTGCAAATCGTCTAAAATATCATTGCTGAGCTGTAATTCTAACTGCATTTCATTTATTTGCCTTTGTGTAGTTTCTATTTTCTTAATAGTTGCTTGTTCTAATAAGTCTGAAGTTGACGCTAGATTGATTAAATTATCTAGCTGTTTTTCTAATGCTCTTATTTTGTTTTGTTTTTCTATTCTAACTTTTCTTTTACTTTTTAATATTTGAGTTAAATTATCTAATTGCTTTTGTATTTCATCGCCTACATAATTTTGTATATCTGCAAACATAAAATTGCTAAACTTACGATGACATATATGTAATGTTCTGTTTGCATAGCAGTCCAAATAAGGACGTCCGTTTGTTGATTTACTATATACCTTTATAGCGTAGCCACAGCTACATTTTAATTTTCCCCCTAGTTCTTGCAGAGCGCTAGGTTTATTTGAGCTTGTAAGCTGTTCATTTAATGCAAGTCTATCCATTACATTTATATATGTTCTACTGTCTATTATTCCGCTAAAATTTGTTAAATACACTGATTGCTCTTTAAAGTCCGTATATTTACGAATATTAGCATTTCCCACACGCTTTCCTACAATATGACAAGCACTTGAACCATTCCACATTTCTTTATTATTTAAAAACTTAATTTGACGAATCTCTAAGTATTTATAAAGCTTTTCATCTGCCTTTACATAAACAGTATTTTGAAGAATCTTAGATATTGTAGAACTATCCCAACTACCATTTGCACGATTACTCTTATATCCTCTTTCTGTTAGTGTTTTTGCCACTTTCCCCAAAGATATATTAATTTCATTTGTATATAGCTCAAACGCAAGTTTAACAGCTTCCATTTGTTTAGCATCTACTGCTAAGCTAGGTTTTCCGTCTTGTGTGCGTGAATTAATAAACGCATAAGGGGCAGGTCCGCCTGCCCAACGTCCGTCTTGAGAAATACGATAATAATAATTATCTTTCACACGTTGTTGTATATTTTCTCTTTCCATTTGTGCAAATGTTATTAAAATTGACATCATTGCACGCCCCATGGGCGAGGTAGTATCAAAATTTTCGCTGACACTTATGAATTCACATTCATGTTTTTTCATTACTTCATATAGATTAAAGAAATCTACAATGTTCCTCGAAAATCGGTCTAATCTATACACTATAACTGTATCTACTTTTTTGTTTTTTATGTCTTGTAGTAACTCTGTTAAACTAGGTCTTGCTGTATTTTTTCCACTAAAGCCTTTATCCTCATATACTTTAAAATTATCATTGCTTTTTAGTAACAGTTTGCATTGTTCAATTTGACTCTCCACTGACAGACTGTCTTTCTTGTCTAATGATTGGCGTGCATAAAGTGCTTTCATCTTTTTTACTTTCTCCTTTTACTAGTATTTTTAAGATATAATAATAGATAACTAGCTTTTCATCGTTCGTAACATTTTTAAAGTGATTTGTAACTTTCATTTAATCCCTTTATTTTAATAGTTACTTGATTATATTATAATATCTTTACCTTTATGTCTAGTGTATCAACGTTCCACTGGATTGTGAAGTATCCGCATTCCTTCGCAACCTTGACAACTGCATTATCGTAGTCCCCATAGGGTGGACGAAATAGAAACATATCATATCCTGTCAATTCTTTTACCTTGCTATGTACTGACATTAATTCTTCCTTTTTATCGGTATCCGATATTTGACTCATATTTTTATGATTTTCACTGTGGTTTCCCAAATCATGGCCTGCTGCCAAAATTGCTTTTACATCATCTGGGTATGACTCCACCCAGCCACCTGTCATAAAAAAAGTCACCTTTACGTCATGCTTTGCTAATATGGCTAAAATGTCTGCTGTATCTTCATTCCCCCACGCAGCATCAAAGGATAGGGCTATCTTGGGTTCCTGTGTCTCCACACAATAAATAGGAAGCTCTCTCCCTTTTACGGTATTACTTGAACTTACAGTTTCGGGAAGCATTTTGCCAAGCCCCTTTGCTAGCACAAAAACTCCTAACGCAAAAATTCCCAGCTTGACTATCTTTTCTAGTCCTTCGCTGGGAATTCTTTTTTGTTCAATCCGATGCACTGCTATCAAATGATCCAATATTTCATTTATCTTTTCTCTCATGATACTCACCAACCTTGGCTCTGTTAATACAGTCTATGAAATATTGTGGAGTTGCATTCATTCTTTTCATTTAAATTACGAGATAACCTACAACAAGTCTTTTAACATCCCACTCGCCCAATTATATATATCATCTGTATCGTACTTTCTATATGCACCTTCTAAACACATAATCAAAAGCAAATACACATCATACCATTTCGCTCTAGTCTTTTCTTCCGGATTTAGTTCGCATTTTCCGTATCCCTCGAAGAAGGACTTGTTATCCTCATATGTTCTGAATCCAACCTCCATCAGTTCATCTGCCCACAAACATCGTTCAAAATCAATGATACCGCTTATCTTATTCTCATGTATAAATACATTTCCTGCCCAAATATCCCAATGCACAAGCTTAGGTACTGTGACCCTTTCAAATACAGTCCTATTTTCTTCTAGCTGTTCTATAAGTTTCTCTTTATCTATCTTTAAATCCACTTTTTTCCTATCTGCGTCTTCAAAGATATCAAAAAGCATACTTCTAAATACCTGATACCAGTTAGTACCTTGTTTTTCTGGTTGACCATAGTACCCAAACTTTTCACCGTGAATTTCATTTATTGCAGCAGTATATTCACCCATCTGTTTAAAAATATCTTCTCTCACTTCCTCAAAAAGCTTGTCCATTTGAGTAGAAAAGCTCTTTCCTTCTAATTTATCCATAAAGAAATAAGGAGAATCACAAACTGTGCAGGTCGCATCATAAAAAAGCACCTTTGGAACAGGCACTTTCGTTCTCTCTTCCACCACTTTCATGCAGTCCACTTCGCTAAACATGATATTTTTTTCATGGGTCATTACCATACGATCAGGCTTTGGCGCAATTTTCAAAATAACTTCCCTACCATCTGCTAAAAGAACATTGTATGCTACATTAAAGAAGCCCTCAGTAAGCTCAGTTATTTCTTCTACATCATCATTTCCAAAAGCTAGCTGTACCATATCTTTAATTACTTCTATACTTTTATTGTTTTTTGTATGTGATATGGGCATAGTTTTTCCTCACTTCATATTTCTAATTATAAATTTAGTTCCATAAAGTATTCATCGGTATAACTTCCATCCCCATACTTATGCCGTCCTTTCCTAGCATTAATCCTTATATACTACTGCATTAATTTTGACAAATACAACAGTAGCTCACTTAAATTTATGGGTTTAGCCATATGATAATTCATACCCGCATCCATAGATTTCTTCACATCCTCTGGATAAGCATCTGCAGTCATTGCACATATGTTTACACTCTTAGCATCTGCTCTTTCTAAATTTCTTATCCGACTAGTAGCTTCATAGCCATTCATATTAGGCATCTGAATATCCATAAAGATTACATTGAAATAATTTGGCTCAGAGTCTGCAAATATCTGTACAGCTTCCTTTCCATCAACAGCCTCTACAATGTTAATATTTGTAGTTTTCAAAAACTCTGTAATAATTTCTCTATTTATAGCAATATCCTCTACCAGCAAAAGATTGCACCCAGATAGATTAGCCTCTGCACAAACGGATTTCGTATCATCTAACTGGTCGGCTATTTCTAGCTTTACTTCAAAGAAAAACTTTGAGCCTTTATCTAGCTCACTTTCCACAAGTATTGTACTATCCATTGCCTCCATTATACGCTGACTTATAGACAACCCTAGCCCTGTTCCGCCAAATCGCTGTGATATGGTAGCATCGCCTTGAGAAAACGGAACAAAAAGTTTATCCATTTGTTCTTTCGACATCCCAATTCCCTTATCCTCCACACTCACCTTTAGCAGAATATATTTCTCATCTATTTCCTCTACACCGGTCGTAAATATTACTTGTGAATGATTTGGTGAAAATTTAATAGCATTACTTAGGAGATTTACAAACACTTGATTAAGTCGCCTCTTATCAGCATTGACATTCCTATCCTTTGCCTCATCTGCTAAGATAACAATCTCAATATCTTTCTCTGCAACCTTTCCATCAAGCATCTGGATGGTTTCTACAATGTCTTCATACAATGCAAACCTTTCTAGGCTGAGCTCCACCCCTACAACTTCAATTTTAGACATATCCAAAATGTCGTTTACGATCGAGACTAGGTGCTCCGAAGAAATTCCTATTTTATTTACTAAATCTTCCACTTTTTCTTTATCATCTATTTGTTGCCTAATAATATGCAAAAGACCAACTATGGCATTTAATGGTGTTCGAATCTCATGGCTCATTTTTGCCAAGAATTCACTCTTTGCCTCTGCGGCTGCAAGTGCCGCCTTTTCTGACCTCTTTAAAACAGTCATATCTCTGCACACTGACAAATATCCTATTGGAACACCATTTTCTCTGATTGTTTGTTTTCTAATTTCTACATCCACTACTTCCCCATTTGCACGGGTAATGGTTCTTTCCTGAGTAATAAAATCCCCAGCTTCCAAGGCTTCCTCATCATCCTCTTTCAAGTGTGATACAAAATCTTCCTGAGAGACCAATACCTGAACATCTCTACTGCCTATAAGTTCCTCCTTGGTAATACCCAAGAACTGCTCAATCGCATCATTACATGAAATATAGTAACCATCCATATCTTTTGTAAATACTGCGTCAGGTAGTGTATCATATAGCCCTTCCAGAAATTTTGTCTGCCTACTTAATTCACCAGTTCTTTCCTGAACTAATTTTTCCATTTTATTTCTACTTCGGCTCACATTAATCATTATAATAATTCCTAGTATAACGCAGAGGGCCAGTAGGCATGAAATCACCGTTAGCAATTGCCTCTTTTGTTCATTCATTCTACTTGTATAGTCAAAAGAGTTACTTGTCCACCTTGTGTTAATCGCCTTAACGTCAATGTATGCTTGTGCCTTATCTATAATCGAGCACAGCATTTCATCCCCATGATTAAAACCAAAATATATTTCCGATGGATACTCTAAGCTAATGTTCAATTTATAACCTGACTGCTGCTTAAAATTATTTTTGCTTAATAGCGCATATTCACTCTCTACAAATGCATCAATTTCGCCTGTGTCTAGTGCTTCGAAAACATCATCTAAAGTAGTGTACGCCTTTAAATTCATATCCCCAAACCAAGTTTTAAAATATTCTTCTGCTGCAGTTCCTTCAATTGCCCCAACTTTTATGTTCATAACCTGCTGCAAGCCAATATTATGAAAGGAATTCAATGAAATCAATACATACTCAGACCTGGCATATGCTTCCGAAAAAAGATATTTACTTGTTCTTTCTTCATTCTTCTCAAAACCAGTTATCATTTTCACTTCTTGTCTATCAAAGGCATCTGCTATACTCTTCCATGAAGCCGTATTATCATTTACGATTTGAAATTCTAGTTCTGATATTTTTGAGATTTCCTTCAAGAGATCCACGCTAATCCCCTGAAATTCTTCATCCACATCATTGTAAAAGCTTACTGGATAAAATAATACAGGACTACCCACTACGATTCTTTCTTCTGATTGTTTAAGCTCTTGAAGGTATTTCTGCTCTTCTAATGTCAGAGATTTCTTAAACATAAAAGAATTATAATCATCCCGCCCAGCTTCATAAATATCGCAAATTATGTCATTTCCACCGCTTAATAGATATTTATCAAATGCACTAATAAGTGCTTCAAATGCTTCATTCTTCGCGGTTATTCCAAGGGGTCTATAGCCCGGAGGCGTAAGTGGGAAACTCTCCAAAATTTCTATTTCGGATAACTCTGCCCAATCACAATCATCCATAAAATAAGCATCAACCTTTTCAGAATCAATTAGCTCAATAATTTCTTCTATGCTATATACATAGACGCTTTCATATTCTTCCCAAAATACAGACCGCACTACTTCTTCCGTTATACTACCTGCCCCAAATGCAAATACTAGCTTTCTCTCTGAAGCTTTATCATAAATATCTTCAATTCCTTTTTTCTGGTAATACACCAAGTTATGTTCACTTATCGGCTCTGACATGTAGTATCTTTCTTTCCGTTCTGGTGTTATGGAAAGTTCCGTTGTAAGAGCTACTGTTCCATCATCAAGTCCGTTCACAATCCCTTCCCATGACATAAACTTATGCTCTATATCTATCATAAACAATTCGCCAAGTAGCTCGCTAAGTCTCTCAGAAAAACCTCTTATATTTCCTGCCTCATCAATAAAGCCTTCTTTGCCTTGCATAGAAGCATATACTAGAGGACCATTTTGTTGCAAACTCTCAATCGCCACAATTTCTTCCGGTGTGATTCCAGGAATCTCTCTGTAGTTTGTCGCCACCTCAACCACGCTCACATCCTTACCATTTTTTTGGCACTGAACCAATGTGACCGCTATTATAAATAGAAGTATTATAATTATACTCTTTTTCCTCATATATCCGCCCCCATGAAAACCTTATCTTCGGAAAAACTTTAGTTGAATGATAACAAATATCTATTTTGTGAAACCTCTATTATATTAGGGTAATCTTTTCCCTTCCACATAACTGTTTCTTCTGGTAAACTACCTACCCAAATAATACATTCAGGTATATAACTTTCATCTATGTAAATAGATGTAATGTTCCTCACATTTACATGCTCCATTCGTCGAATATCATTTTTTAACAGTGCCCAATAAGGATATTCATAGTCATCTCCTCCTAAGCAAATACCAATATCTTTATACCCAGCTTCTTTAATAATTTGACAGATTTTTATACAAGGCTCATATTCCTCCGTACGATTCACAAAATATCCATAAGGTCTTTCATCCGCTCCATGCCTTGCATAAATATTTCTATGATACATTGCCATATTTGTAAAATCTAATATACACAAACAACAAATCCCGCCGATTATTCCATTTCTTATATTAACTTTAGATGCTTCTTCCGTTTGTTTTTGTAATTGTACTGCAATCATTGGACATAGTAATGTTAGGAAGGATACCATGTATCTTGTTACATACACTTCCCAGCGTAGAAGCATGCAAAAGATAAGAAAAGCAGCTATTGCCACTAAGGAATAGCTTTTATATAGCTTTTTCCATTCCAGCTTGCGTATTTTAAGTATTGACCATAAAATGCAGATAAGCATCAACCATACTATTATAGGATTAATTGCCGTATCATGGCCGTAATTAGGTGGCACGTGTAACATAAACATATTTCCATCTTCTGAGATTACTTCGGCATTTAAGTCAACGTTTACCAATGCCGCCAAGCGCCACACATAAGAAGTTATCGTATCTGTTAATTCCCCCAAGCCTGTGTTCGGAAAATTATGCACCAAATTCTTAATAAAATTAATAAATAAGTAGTTTGGTCTTAATGTACCTACCAATTGTCGCTCACCCGCAATTGGTGACGAAATGGCATGAAAGGTTTTTATATTTCTTCCAATTTCCCAACAAAGAGGAACCACCATAGAAGCAAATGCACCTCCAGCTAAGCGAATTAGAACTACTATTTTATCACGTCGTACAGCGCAGCAAATCAAAAGCCAAATACAAAATACCGCCATCGCAATACATACTGAAGGTTTGGTTAAATATCCCCATGCTACACACAATCCCATAATACAAGCCTTGAAAAGATTTTCCCTTGACCATTGTAACTTTTCTTCTTTTTCCACAAAATCCATAAGAAAATATACAAAAATCAGTAGCCAAACGGTGGCAAATAAATCCACCTGGGTGTTAATTGCTTCTGCAAATGCAATTGGCATTGACATAAATAATAATGTTGCTAGAAAGCAAAATGTTTCATTACACTTTAATTTTTTAGCAATTGCGTAAACAAAAACTGCACACATAAGATAAGAAACACATTGTAATAAATTGAGAAGACTATCACTTTTCCCACTCATTAAATATATCTCCAATTGTACAAATTCTCCTAATGGGGGGTTAGCAATTAACCGCAAGCTATTGTTTGCATAATGCTCTACCGAACCACTCTGTGCCCAATAGGCAATGCGTGATAATCTATATGTCATAGAATCCCAGTTATAGGGAACTGTTCTTAAAGACATATAAACAATTATAATTCCTATGGCCCCTAATACAATATATCTCACATCCCCTATCACTTCTTTTATATAACCTTGCAAATGTATACCTAGTTTAATATTCTTGACACCTTTCTTTATTTCCCACATAAACCAAACAAGCAAAATAGCATCAATTATTATCCATGATAAAATAACTGCTTCCTTGCTTATTCCATGAAAAATGGATAAAACCTCCGTTATTAAAAAAACACAAAGCATCCACAGGGCAACTGCCTGCATATATGACTCCAAGCATTTCCCCTGTTTCCCGTGTTGTTCTTTATGCAACTGAATATTCAAACACCATAAGATAATTGCACTAATCATTTTAAATTTTCTTTCGTTTATCCTTCCAGTTCATATTTTTGTTTATCTTGAACATTGATATCCTGACCTAATTGTACTTCAATAATTTTTAGTTCTGTATCTGCAATAATCATGTGCTTACATCCCGCCGGCATCTTTATGACATCACCCGTTTGCACAGCCTTCTCCACACCATCAACAATCGCTCTTCCTTTTCCTTTAGCAAGGTACCACATCTCTTCTCTTCTTGCATGGCTATGATAATTCATTTTATGACCCGCTTTTAGGGTTATTTTTATGGTCAAGCTCTCTTCTTCTACATCAATAACGTTGTAGCTTCCCCATGACTTTTCAGCAAACATAATTTGTTGATCAATACTATCCACATATGGCTTTATATAACTCGATTGTGACTTGTCCGATACCAATACACCCTCTGGACTTGCCGATACTACTATATCCTTCAACCCCATACAAAGCACCGGAACATCCAATTCATTTACTACATGAACATTTTCACAGTTTTCATTTAAAATCACGTTTCCAACACTAGGTTCTTCCATTACCTCGGTCAACGTATTCCAGGTACCCAAATCCTTCCAAGTACCACTAAATCGCATAACTTGAATACTTTCTTCTTTCTCTACCACAGCATAGTCAAAACTAATTTTGTCTATTGTCGCATACTTACTAGACAAATCAAAGTAATCCACAAAATCAATAAGTTCATGGGCCCTTTGCAATACATACTTTAGTTTAAACGCAAAAACGCCACCGTTCCACAACGCACCTTTGCTTATATATTCTTCTGCTGTTTTAACATCCGGCTTTTCCTTAAAGGATAAAACTTTACTTACTTCCTCTTTATTTTCGGGAATAATGTATCCATATTTTTCGCTAGCATAGGTAGGCTCCACGCCCATCAATGTCAAGTTCTGGTCACCTTCCCTAGCTAATTGCTCTAATTTTTTAAGTGCCAAAAAGTATTCATCCTCAACATATGGATCCACCGGACATACAATCACCACTTCTTCCTCTGAAATCCCCTTTACATCGCACAAATATGATGTAGCTAGTGCTATTGCGGGAAAGGTATCTCTACGGCATGATTCAACACACACTCCCACTTCATTTCCCAATTGGTTATGAATCGCAGATACCTGTGACTTAGATGTTGCAATTGTAATCACCGCATCTTTATCTGCTTTGTTGATTTGACGGTATACTCGTTGCACCATGGATTCATATTTATCATCCTCGGTTTTAAAAATTTTAATAAATTGCTTGGAACGTATGTCATTTGATAATGGCCAAAGTCTTTTCCCTGATCCACCCGATAACAATATAATATTCATTCTACTACTCCCTTTTACATGATGTTAAAACATCAATATACTGTTTAATTACATTTTCTAGTTTATAATTCTCAAAAACTTCCACCCGTGCCGTCTTCTTCTGAGCTACTTCAATTTTCTCTACCCATTCCTCAACATTCATCGGATCATCCACATAAATTGCTCTTCCTTCTGTAACTTCCTTTAGGCACGATTTCTGTGTCATTACCACATTTTTGCCTTTCTGCAAAGCTTCAATAGGTGGTATTCCAAATCCCTCAAATATACTTGGGAATAAAAACATCTTACAATTTTCATATAGGCAGTCTCTTTCCTGATTGGAGACAAACCCTGTTAAAATTACTTGCTCTTCTATATTAAAATCTTTTAAGACCTCACTTATTGCTTGCGTATTTCCGCCCACACCGCTGATGACTAATTTTTCATCTTTATTTTGATTATCTTTCAAGTTCTTCATTACTTGTAAAATTGTGTTTAAATTTTTATGTGGGAGCATGGAACTAACACAATAGAAATATTTATTCTTTTCTATTCCATATTTTTTCTCTAAATCCTGAAAGTCTAGTCCCGATTCCTCACAAACAACTGGATTATATATGGTAACAATTTTATTCTTTACCACCGGATAGTGCTCTATTAAATCATCCTTACAATAATTAGATATTGTTATAACTTCATCTGAAGTCTTACACACCTTGCCCCATGTGTATTTGAGAAATAGTCTTTTCCCTTTAGAAAAATACTCAGGATAATGCATTGCTTGAAGATCATGAATCACACATACATATGGAATACCGCTTCCATGTGTCATTGGCTTGCTATATACTGGAACAAACATAACTTCAACGTTTTCCGTCTTAGCTGCTTTATCTAAGAAACAATTTTCCCATAAAATTCTTTTCCCTTGATTTGCACAATTTATATTGCACACATGTATCGTTACATTTGGATATTTCGCATAAGCTTCAAAGCTTTCCGCGTTGTCCTTAGCCACAAAAAGTACGTACTCATGCTGTGGTGCATATTCCATAAATCCATCCATTAAGCTTCTAATATAGGCCTCTGTACCTCCACACACACCAACTCGTACCCATAATAAATCAATTCCTATTCGCATACCTTTTCCTCTTTAACCTCAATTTGGCTGAAAGCTTCTCTATTTCCCTAGCATTCTTACAAGTTCTGGTATTACGGTTTCAAAGTCTACCCCATACCATTTTTCTTTACCGTTTTTTAATGTCTCTTTTATTGCTGTAGCCGTATAATCTGCTGCTATTCTCAGGGCTTCTGGCAAGCTCTTTTCATTCATCATTGCTCCAACCGTAGTACTAGCAAAAATATCGCCTGTACCATGGTAACTTACATCTATCTTATCATGAAAGTATGTAAAATACTGATTTTTTTCAATATCTAATCCCATTACTCCGGTTTTCCCTGTTTCCAAACATACGCCAGTTAGCACCACTGCCTTTTTTACCCCTAGGGCAGCCACCCTTTGTAGTAGTTGGGTAATATAGCTTTCATCATATTCTTCTTTGTATTCTATTCCTGTCATAAAGCAAGCTTCTGTAATATTAGGAAGTACAATATCTGCCCTACCACATAGTTTTGCCATTTCCATCGCAAAAGCATTATCAAAGGCTGAATAAAGCTTGCCATTGTCTCCCATAACCGGATCAACAAAGGTAATATTTTCTTCCGTTTTATAATCCTCAAAAAACTTACTCACAATCGCTATCTGTTCAGAGGATCCAAAATATCCCGTATATATTGCATCAAATCCAATACCCTCGCTTTTCCAATGCTTAGCTATTGGCTCAATCTCATCCGTAAGGTCCTTAAATGTAAAATTTCTAAACATATTATGAGTTGATAACACAGCTGTTGGAATAATTGATGTTTCTACCCCCATTGCAGTATTAATAGGCAGTGCTACTGTCA